>NZ_JBXAKS010000005.1:222004-439864 GCF_058798675.1 Janthinobacterium sp. GW822-FHT07H10 | reverse complement strand
TGGTGCTTGCCGCGCCCCCGGTACCAGAAGCCCAGCAGGCGCTGGTTGAAGATGTCGAGGAAATCGAGGCCGGCGCCGTCGCGCTGGCGGCGCCCTGCCAGCAGCAGTTCCGTGAATGGCGCGGCCAGCGGGCCCTGCGCGCCGGCCAGCGACAGCGCCGCCGTGCGCAGGGTCAGGGCCGGTCCCGGGCGCGCGCTGTCGCCCAGGCTGGCGATGTCGCTGGGGGCAAACGCCATGTCCACGTGGGCGCCCAGGCGCAGCGCCTCGTCCAGGCCCTGGCCGTGGCCAACCTGTGCGCGCGCGGGCGCACTGCGTTCGAGCAGGCTGATGGCCTGGAACAGGTTGAAAGTGTGCGGCGCGCGGCGCAGCAGTGCGATCAGATCAGGCATTGTCGTCCCGTCATGGCAGGCCATTGCATCCAGGGTTCGCCGTGGCGCACGACGGACAGGCGCACGAAGGAATTGGCGGTCGTGTACAGGGCGAAGAAGCGCGCCAGCACGCCGGCCAGCACCAGCGGCGACGTGCCGGCGAAGGCGTCCGTGTCGAATTCGAGCACGATATCGGTGCCGCGGCAGTGGCCGCGCCAGCCCTCGCTGCCGACGCGGGCCGTACCGGCGCGGGCCGCCAGGCGCTTGATGCCGCGGATCTGCACCTGGTCGCGCGCGCTGCCGCCGGCAAACAGCAGCAACATGTCGCGCAGCGTATCGGCGCCCGTGCTGCCATCGACGAGCGAACGGTGGTTCAGGCGCAGCAGCGACACGAGCGACCACAGGGCGTGGTTGGCCATGGTGGGCGGGCGCTGCACGCTGGGCTGGTACAGCGCGCGGATGGTCGTCGAGGCGGCCACGCCGTCGCCGTAAAAGCGCGTGCCGGGACCGATCTGCTCGGCCAGCAGGCGGTTCGTGCACAGCAGGCGCGCATACGCGACCGGCTCGCTCAAGGCTTCCCGCACGTCGCCCCGGTCGACAAAGCCCAGGTACACATCGGTGCCGCTGATGCCCTTGCGCAGACTCGTTTCGCGGCGCATGGTCCAGGATAGCGCTGGCGCCTCCGCGTCAGCGCCCTCGCCGCCCGCCTGCGCAAACGCGCTGGGGATGTCCACGCTGCGTTCGCCGCGCGGGTCGGACACCGTCACGCCGAGGACCGAGTGCACTTCCATGACGGCGTCGCGCCGGCGGTCGGGCACGAGCAGGTATTCATAGTGGCGCCGGTCGAAGACGACGGGCTCGCTGGTGACGGGGAACAGATTGAGGGCCGGCACGCAGCCAAGCAGCACGTTGCCGGCGTCGAGCAGCGCCAGCACGGGCGCGCTGTGGCCGAACACGAGGCGCAGCGCGAAGCCGGCGCCGCTGCCCAGGCGCCCGCGCAGGCCGCTGACGTCGAAAAACTGGAACTTGCGGGGAAAGGCGAAATACTCCTGCAGCAGGCCGTACGCAGGATGCGCGTGGGCCGGGCCGCCCAGCATGGCCTCGTCCTCGGCGAAGCCCACCTCGGCCAGGTGGCGCGCCGCCAGCCGCTGCACGCCGCCGCTGGACACCACTTCCAGGTGATCGAGGCTGCTGATCAGCATTTCATGCAGCGGCATGGTGGTCAGCAGATCGCCCGACAGGTGCAGGCGCACGGTGTCGAGTTCCAGCTCGGCCACGTCGACGCCCTCGTCGCAGCGCACCTCGAGGCGCAGGGTGCGCGGATCTTCCTGCACGATGGCATGCACGCGCAACGGCCACAGGGTCGTCGCCCACGCCACCTGGAAGCGGCACTGCTCGCCCGTGGCGGCCGTGGCCGACAGCATGGTGCCGCGCGCCACCCGCGTGCCGGCCGTGACCTTGCCTTCCGTGGGGTCGAGCGTCATCTGCATCACCGTCATGGCCGGCACGGGCTGCGTCAGGCTGGGACACAGGTTATCGAGCATGGCCGCGGCCACGCTGGGGAAATCGCGGTCGAGCTCGCGGTGCACGCGAGCGTTCAGGAAGGCGACGGACTGGATCAGGTGTTCCGTGTGCGGGTCGGCCGTCTCGGCGCCCGTCAGTACCAGGCGCTGCGCCACCTTCGGGTAGCGGGCGGCGAAATCGGCCGACTGCGTGCGCAGGTAGGCCAGTTCGCGCCGGTAGTATTCGAGCAGCTCGTCCTGGGGATTCATGCGCATCGCGTCGCCCCCTGGGCGGCCCGGTCGTCGAGCACGACGTCGAACTGCACCTGGCACAGCTGGCGCCCCAGCATCGCCGTCGCCGCGATGGCCACGCGCGCCGCCGTCGGCTTGCCGGCATCCGGCGCGACCCGCACGCTGACGCGCGACAGCCGCGGCTCGTACAGGGCGATGGCGTGCGCCAGCACCTGCTGCCACAGGGCCAGGTCGGCGGCCGACTGCGGCGACAGCGCCAGGGTGTCGGGCAAGCCGTAGTCGAGCACCGTGGGCGCGTCGCCGAGGAACTGCGCGATGCTCATCCCGTTGCGCACATTGAACAGGCGCGCCAGATCGAGCTGCAGCGAGTGCCGCAAGCCATCCACGTCGAGCACCCTTCCATCGGCGGACGCATCCGGCTCGCCGCCGAGGCGGTCGAACAGGGGAACTAGCGAGCCGGCTGGCGTGGCGTGCATGGAAAACCCATTCAGGTGGTTGCTGGAAAGTCCGGCGCCCTGCCATGGCAAGGCGCGCCCGGGGAAACGGAGAGTGCGGATTGATGGTAGGACCGGGGGATGGCGTAACACAAGTAACAGGTGGGTATCAGGGACGGGAGTCGTTGCCGGGCGGATGGATCAAGGACAGCCGGGCGACTAGTCGAACAGATGCATGACTGCCGCCGCAACTTTCTTCATGTCGGCCAGCTTGAATGCATTCGACATTTTTGATGCAATCTCGGCCATCGCAGTCACCTTGCCCTTGCTGCCAAACGTGGTCTTGAATGCGGTGGGATCACGACGCCGCTGCGCTTCGATCGCCTTGCCCATCGAGGTCGGCATGGCACTGATCGTCACCGGGACAATATTCGGCGTGTGCCAGGCTTCGACCCTGTTGATCGTTACCTGTGGCGACGTCAGGGTATCCATGAAGACCACTTTCTGCCCCCACAATCCCAGCGCGTCCATGCCGCCGCTTTTCATGCCGACGTGCACCACGTCGCAGTCATAGAAGGTGGTCATGTAATTGAAAAAACCGTTCTCCTGGAATCGCCCCATGAAGCCTTCCCGCCGGCTGCGCTTCCAGAATGCGCCGAGATTGAAGACAAAGGGCAATGCCACGGTTTCCTCGTTAAAACCATCGCCCACGAGAAAAATGGCCTTCACGTTACAGAACGCGTACAGCGCGGCGCACAGCTGAAAATTGCCTGTTTCGGAGGAATCATAGTGCGGGTTGGCGCCGCCCAGTGCGCGCGACGGATTCGGCGCGCCGGACGTGCGGCCCCACATGCAGATGAACTTTTCGCGTCCGGTGGACCTGCCGAAACGGTCTATGTATTCCTGCATGAACGACATGCAGATGTCGTTGTAGGCCTTGGACTGCACTTGTTCCCCGCCGCGCACGATATCGGCCCAGACCGGACTCAAAGGCTGGCCCCTGGCCATCTGCTGCACCGCGTCTTTCGCATAGAACGTGGCGTCATACGGTGTGCGGGCATTGTCGAGATTTGCCACCGCCGACATACCCACCATCGCCCAGTTCTTCGTGAGCGGGTCCGTGTGGTACAGGGTAAACCGGTTGCCGACCTTGAGAATCGGCTGTATGGCGAAATGAATATCGTTGAACAGGCCTGCCGCGCCAAATTCTTCCGCCACCACGAGCAGTATCGCAAATGGCCTCGATGGATCGACCGAGAAATGGTGAATCGCCGCCGCGTAGATATGGCAAAAATCACCGGTTTGCCAGCTGCCGATGACGAAAACCGGGCCATCCCTGTGCGCCGCCAGGCAATCCTTGAAACGGTCACAGATGACCGCCCTGTCCTTGCGCTCGTCCGGGGTGAATGTGATGGGGATTTTATACATGGATGCAATTTAATCAATCAATGAGCAACCTGCCTGGGACGCCTGGACGGGAGCAGCACAGGCACCATGAACACATACCGGAACGCTTGCCGTGGCCCGCATCCGCTTGTTTTATCAGCGTGTAATCAGCGCGTAACAAGGCGCTGGCTGCGATGCGCACGCGCAGCACCGCCGTCACTCTCGTACGTGGGGGCACGAACGGCTGCCTTGCCGCCTTCATTGACCTGACTTGCGCCGGCATGGCCTTTGACACTGCAAAGTACCGTGCGCGTTGCCATGGCATATTGAAAGCGCAATACATATTGCAGGCCATGGCCGTTTTCAGATTGACAACCGTTCAATACTATCTTCCCTTGAAACGTGCTCTTCAAACCTTTGGACATGAGCAAATGTGCAAGCTGTTCTGGCGTCACCTGTCCGAAAAATTGCGCTGCCTGTAGCACGTCGGCAGGCACTCCCGCAGCGCCATGCGCATCGATGTACAGCGTGCCATCGTCATCTAGCGTATTGAGCAAGTGTGCTGGCGCCGTCTCCAGCTCAATCGACGTATTTTCTGACGCGTCAGGCAACGGGCATCGTCGCATGCCCTCGGCTGCTTGTTGCATCACGGCGTCTGCATGGCCGGCGACGACGAATAATTTGGCAACCATGTATCATTTCTCCAGTGTATGTCCATGAAGCGGCGAAGCCCGCTTCAGTGAAAGAAAGGGATGGACCGTTACCTCATCGCTTGCCTGCCAGCTTCCACCGCCCCCTTCACCGGGGTCAGACCCGGCATCCGGACATCCAGCCCGGGTCATGTCGGATGTTGGAACTGCGCCCACGAAGATTCAAAACGCGCCATGGGCTGGAATCGCAATACAGTAGTGGGCCGCCGGCACATTCACGACGGGACATGCCGCCCATTCCACCTGAACGATCAATTCATGGTTGGTCGGGTTGGTGAAGGGCCCCATGTAGATACCATTTGTAAACGTGCCGCCGACACCGATTGCCTGGCGAAAGAAGCGAATTAATAATGCTTCGACATTCACGTTGACTCCATCAATCGCAGTGATCACCTGGGGAGCCGCATAATTGATGGCACCGCCCATTGCCCCTATCACGGCGTTTGGCAGCGGTAGCGGTGCGCCGCCGGCATTTCTGATCACCTGGAAACCCATGGCGGCCGGAGCGACAGGTGCCACCAGGGTGTTGATCAAGGGCGCGGGTGCGCCCATGATGGGTGCGGGCGTGTTCCAGGTATCGACTTCCCCCCAGAAGACGCCGATATTCGCCAGATTTCCCTGGCTCAAACCGAATTCATTGACTGTCAGCATCCGGCCGTCAAAGCGCTGGCGCAGGTTCCCGGATTTGCCGATATAGCGGTTATCGTTGGCCTGGTTGTAAATCAGATAGAGTCCGCCATTGCCCGGCACACCCGCCGGCAATGCGCCGGCCAGGCCTGCCCCCGCCGATGCGAGCGTGTGCAGGCTTCCCGCATTGGATAGGTCAAAGTTGATGTAGCCCATGTGCACCCTTCATTATCCTGTCCCGGATAGCCGCGCCTGCCCGGCGCATGCCAAATGGCTGCCCACCCCCTCGGCACACCGGGGCATCTGGCACACGGATGGCGGGCCATGCTGGCCCTGCCGGATTGCCGGCCTGTGGAAAACAGGGTGCCAGCAGCACGATGGCCCTCTGTCGGCGACGCTTGATCAATCCGCCTTCATCGTCTCCAGGTTCCAGTTCCACGTGCCCGTGCCCTTGGACGTCGAATCCGTCTTCTGCTGCGTGAAGTCGGCCTTGATCTTGGTGAAATTGATCGAGAACGAATCGTTCGGGATGCCGCCGCCGCCGCTGCAGCTCATTTGCGAGATCATGGCGTTGTCCATGACGTAGGTCATGAAGTTCATGTAGACGCCGTTTTCCACGCGGCCGATGTTCAGCTTGGCCGGACCGATCTTGGTGCCCTGGGTGCAAGCCTTGAACAGTTCCGTGGTCGACAGGTCGGACGACTTGGAGAACGACATTTCCGACAGCACGGCACGGCCCATGGTGCGTTCCGTGTTGCCGGCGTCGTTGCCCATGGGCAGGTAGGCGTTGTGGGAAAACGAGCTGACGATGATCTTGTCGGCATAACCGGTGATGGTGCAGTTGCCCTTGATGGTGGCGCCCAGATCAAGGATGAGTACGTCTGACATGAATAGCTCCGTAAGGTGAGCGCAGCGGCAGCGGCGTCATGCCGCGGCCGTGCGGAGGTGCGTTAGGAAAGGACCATCAAGCGGCCGAGGCCGGCAATTCCGCCACCAGGCGTATCGAGGTGGTCAGCTCTTCCATCTGGAAGTGCGGCTTGAGGAACACGGTGGCCGAGTAGGCGCCCGGCTTGCCGGCCACTTCGGTCACGTCAACCCGCCCTTCGGACAGCGGGAAACGCGCCTTCTCGCCCTGCGAGGCATTGGAACTGAGCAGCACGTAGTCGCTGAGCCAGTTGTTGAGGAAGTTTTCCACGCTCGAACGCGTCTGGAAGCTGCCCACCTTGTCGCGCATGATCACCTTGATGTAGTGGGCGAAGCGCGAGGCGGCCAGCACATACGGCAGGCGCGAGGACAGCGCCGCGTTGGCATTGGCCGTGTCCAGGTTGTACAGCTTGGGCTTGTTGACGGACTGGCCGCCGAAGAAGGCCGCCATGTCCGACCCCTTGGAATTGACCACCGCGATGAAACCCAGGTCGTTGAGTTCCTTTTCGCGCCGGTCCGTGATCGCCACTTCCGTCGGGCACTTGAGCACCACGTCGCCATCGTCCGTCTTGAACGAGTGCGCCGTCAGGCCCGTGATCTTGCCGCCGCCCTCGACGCCGCGGATGGCCGTCGTCCAGCTGTGCTTGGCGAAGGAATCCGTGATGCGCAAGCCCAGCTGGTAGGCCGCGTTGGCCCACAGGTATTTGCCGTGGTCCTTGCCGTCGACGTCTTCCTCGTAGGCGAACGATTCGACCGGGTTGGTCTTGGCGCCGTACGGCAGGCGTGCCGCGTAACGGGGCAGCACCAGGGCCACGTAGCGCGAATCTTCCGTTTCGCGGAAGCCGCGCCAGGTGGTCAGCTCGGCGCTCTCGAAGATCTTCGACAGGTCGCGCGGCACGCCCAGCTCGGTAAACGAGGCCATGTCGAACAGCGACGGCGACGCGGCGGCGATGAACGGCGCGTGGGCGGCGGCCGCCACTTTCGACAGGCGCTGCAGCAGGGCCATGTCTTGCGGATCGCGGCCAAAATAATAATCGCCGATGAACAGCGAGTACGGGTGGCCGCCGAAGGTGCCGTATTCCTCTTCGTAGACTTTCTTGAAGAGCACGCTCATGTCGTGGTCGACGGCGCCTTCCAGGTCTTTCAGCAGTTCCTTTTTCGACACGTTGAGCAGGCGCAGTTTCAGCTTGCTGCCCGTTTCCGTGCCCATCACCATGTCGCGCAGGCCGCGCCAGGAGCCTTCCAGCGCCTGGAAGCGCTCGTCGTGCAGGATGGCGTTGAGCTGCTCGCTGAGGATGGTGTCGATCTGCGCCACGCGCTCGTTGATCATGGTGACGATGCCCTTGTCGGGCGCTTTTTTCATGCCTTCGTCGAGCACCTGGGTGGCGAATTGCCCCAGGAGCGTGCGCGCGTAGGCGTTTTGCGATGGCTCGACTGCCATTTTTCCTTCCTGGACGATGCGATCCAACAGGCTGAGTTCCTCGTTGGTAGTGCTTGCACCGGCCTGTACCGCTTGCTTGCTGGCCATGATGGTTTCTTTCTCTGAATGTGGGAGAAGACAGCGCGTGGGCGCTATCAGGATGCGGCGGGCTCGGTGCTCTCGGCAGCCGCTTCAGGTGCCGCGGCCGTGGCCGCCGGGGTGGCCGTGCCGCCTTCCGCCTGCAAGGTTTTGAGCTCTTCCGTGTTCTGCACGATATTTTCCAGCAAGGAATCGAGCTCGTCGTTGCCATCGAGCTTGCCCAGCAGGTCGCGCAGTTGCTGGCGCACTTCCAGCAGCTTGGCCAGCCGCGGGATTTGCCTGGTGATGGCTTCGGGATGGAAATCGTCGAATTGCTTGAAGTTCAGTTCGATCTTCAGGTTGCCATCCTTCTTGTAGGTATCGGGCACGGACAGGTCGAGGCGGGGCGCGATCTTCGCCATCACCTCGTTGAAATTGTCGCGGTCGATTTCCACCAGGCGGCGCGCCTTGAGTTTCGGTGGCGCCACCAGAGGCTGCCCGGACAGGTCGGCCAGCAGGCCCACCACCAGCGGCAATTCCTTTTTCTCGATGGCGCCCCCCACTTCCACGTCGTAGGTAATCTGGACGCGCGGCGGACGGTTCCGTCCCACCCATTTTTGCAAGCTGTCTGACATCACACCCTCACTAGAAATTTTATGCAGCGGAGAGACGGCCAGGTGGGTGGGTGAAGCGCCGCACAGCTTGCGCAAGCCCGGGCCAACCGTTGAAAACACCGTCCACACATGTTGTAAATCGGGTAGTTCGGAAATGATGGTAGGACTGCGCCGCGGCGTAACACAAGTATCAACGTGGTATCAGGCTCGGACCCATGTGTCGCCTGGGCGCCGTGTTACGCGCCGCTGTTACGCGAAACAGACAGCCGTCAAAAGACGTCCATTTCGCTGTTGCGGCCAAGAAAAATCGTGCTAAGATAGTAAAATTGCATTACAGAAACACATCATCATGTCTGCTTTGCGTGCCTCCGCCCTGCTTCCTTCACCGCACCCGGCCGCCGCATGAAAAACCGGTTTCGCTTTGGTGCCTGGTTCGTCCATCCCTCCACCAACAGCATCGAGAACGCGGACGAGCGGCGCCAGATGGAACCGCGCACGATGGATGTGCTGCTGGCGCTGTGCATGGCGAAGGGCGATATCGTCAGCGCGGACGAACTGCTGGAGCGGTGCTGGGGCAGCACCCTGTACGGCGACAGTCCCGTCCACAAGAATATCGCGCAACTGCGCCGCCTTCTCGGCGATCACGCCACGTCTCCCGTCTACATCGAGACGATACGCAAGCGCGGCTACCGTGCCCTGGCGCCGCTGGACTTCGACTTGCCGGGCAATACCGCGCGCAAGAGCTGGGGCGCCGGCTCGCCGTTTCGCGGCTTGCTGGCCTTCGATGAAAGCCACGCCGACGTGTTTTTCGGGCGCGACGAAAGCATCCGCCAGCTCAGCGACGCCGTGCAGGCACAGGTCAGCAGCGGCTTTGCCCTGATGCTGGTGCTGGGCCCCAGCGGCTCGGGCAAGACCTCGCTGATCCAGGCCGGCCTGCTGCCCGCCCTGTCGGGCGAACGCGCGGGCGCCGAGCTGCGCCTGCTGGCCAGCACTACCTTCGACTTGATCGACCAGGGCGAACAGACCCTGTTTACAGCGCTGGCGGGCGCGCTGCTGGATCTGCAATGGGAAGACCGCTGGGCGTTTCCTGGCGACAATGCCGTTTCCCTCGGCACGCGCCTGGAGCACGGCTGTGCCAGCGTCATCGCCGAGCTGGACGCCGCGCTGGCCGAACGGAAGCTGCCCGGCACGCGCTTCGCCATCTTCATCGACCGTTTCGAGGCCCTGTTCAATGTCACGCGCATCGGCGAGCCGGAGCGGCGCGCCTTCCTGCACACGCTGGAACAGCTGGCCCGCAGCAGCGCCGCCGTGCTGGTGCTGGCCTGCCGCAATGATTTCTATCCCAGCCTCGCCAGATACACCCTGCTGACGGAAGGCAAGCGCCACGGCGGCCATTTCGACCTGGGCCCGCCCGGCGTCAGCGATTTTGCGGAAATCATCCGCAAGCCGGCCGCGGCGGCCAAGCTGACGTTCGGCATCGACCTCGTCTCGCTGGCGCGGCTCGACGATGTGCTGTGCAAATGCGCGGCCGACAGTCCCGACGCCCTGCCCCTGCTGCAATATTGTTTGCAGGAACTGTATCGCATGCGCACGCAGGATGGCGAACTGAGCTTCGAAGCCTTCCATCAACTGGGCGACCTCGAAGGCGCCATCGGACTGCGCGCGGAACAGGTCGTGCTGGCCATGAGCGAGGCCCAGCAAGCGTTCCTGCCGCATATCATGTCCCTCGTCAGCGTGCTGTCGATCGATGAAGAGAACGTCACCAGCCAGCGCGCGCCGTGGTCGGCCCTGCGCGGCGAGGCGGCGCGCCAGGCGATGGACGCGCTGGTCGAGTCGCGCCTGTTCGTCAGCGACCTGGTCGGTGGCGTGCCCGTGTTCGGCATCGCCCACGATGCCATCCTGCGGCGCTGGCCGCGCATGACGGACTGGATCACGGCCCACCGCGGCGCGCTGCGGGCGCGCGGACGCCTGGCGCAGCAGGCGGGCCGCTGGCGCGACGAAGGCCGGCCCGTGGATTTTTTGTTGCCACAAGGGAAATTGCTCGACGAAGCGAAGGAATTGCGGCAAGCCGGCGTGCTGACGCTGACGGAACCGGAAAGCGAATTCATCCGCAGTTCCGAGCGGCGCGCGCGCCAGCGCGACCGCGTGCGCGTGCTGGCCCTGGCACTGATCGTCGTGCTGGCCTTGCTGGCGTCCATCCTCGGCCTGAGCGCGCTGGCGGCCAAGCGCACGGCGGAATTGCGCCGCAGCGAGGCCGAAAGCCTGATGGATTTCATGCTGGGCGACTTCGCCGACAAGCTCCGGCCACTGGGCCGGCTGGAGTTCCTCGAGTCGGTCAGCCTGAAGGCATTGCGCTACCTGAGCGGTTCGCAGGACGACGACCTGAGCCCGAACGCGCTGACCTTGCGCGCCAGAGGCTTGCAAGTGATTGGTGAAGTGAGCCGTTCACGCGGCGACTCGAAACACGCCATCGATGCTTTGCAACAAGCCAACACCATCCTGATGCGCCAGCACCGCATGGCGCCGCAAGATACGCAGGTGCTGAAGAACCTGGGCGCGAACGCCTACTGGGTGGGACAGATGCACAAGGACCAGAACAATTGGCAGGCGGCCGAAGACGCCTGGCGCGAATACCAGAAGTTCGCCGACCTGCTGCACCGGCTGGAGCCCGACAATGTCGAATGGTGGGTGGAACAGTCATATGCCCACAACAACCTGGGCGCGCTGGCGCAGACGCGCGGCATGCCGCAGCAGGCCGTGCCGCAGTTCCTGCAATCGATCGCCCTGAAGCGGCGCGCGCTGGAACACGCGCCCGATTCGCATAGCGTCGCCGCCGAGCTGGCCGACAGCTATTCCTGGCTGGCGTCGGCCAAGGAATCGCTGGGCGAGCTGGACGAGGCGCAACAGCTGTACGCGCACGAAATGCAGCTGGCGCTGGACTTGCGCGAGCGTTTCCCTGGCGAATCGATGTGGATCTACCGCCTGGTGCGCGCCTTGCAGCATCGGGCCATGCTGGGCGTGGCGCGCGGCATGGATGCCGATGCCCTGCGCGACTACGATGAAGCGAAACAGTTGTTTACGCAGATCGTGGGACAGGACCGCAACAACCGGGCCTGGCAGGGAGAGCTGACGAACCTGGAGCAGGAGCAACTGCGCGTGATCGCCCGCGGCACGCCGGCGGCCAAGGTATTGCCCAGGCTGACGGCCGTGCATGGACGGCTGCAAACGATGCTGGCCCTGGACCCGAAGAACGCCTCCTGGGCGCGCCGCGAGGCGCTGGCGCGCGCGCGCATGGGTGCGGCGCTGCGGGCGACGGGCAAGGCGGAAGCGGCGCGGCAGGAAATCGACAGGGCCAGCGCGGCGCTGCAGCAGCTATACGCCGGCAACCCATCCAGCCTGAGCGGCAGGCTGGCCCTGATCGAAACCTTGCTGCTGCTGGCGACGCTTCAGCAGGAACAAAAAGATTTCATATCATTAATGATGACATGTAAACAAGCGTATGGCATGATCGAAGAGGAAGGCGCCTTAACGATGAACCATCAAATCCTCGATCCCTGGGTACGCGTCAATGCCTGCCTGCAGAACGAGGAGGCAGTCCAGCTGGCGGCCGACCGTTTGAAGCAGATCGGTTATCGCGAACACTCGTATGTCCAATTCATCTCCACTCGTTAAGAAGGAATCGTATGGCATTTACTACACCGCAGCGTACCATCACCATCTCCATCATAGGCAACGATCAGAATGCGCAAGTGCGGTACAGCTACTGGTCGCCCATCACCGGCCTGACCTATCAGCAATCCCCGATTTGCGACCTGACCAGCAAGCAGGCGACCTATTGCCTGTTCCTCCTGGACTACGAGTCCACGCGCAATGGCTGGACCATTGTCAACACTTCGCCAAACGGCACGTCGCCCGTGCTGGCGCAGGTGGCGGGCGCGTACAACCTGTCGGTGATGACCATCAACCCCTACACCACGCTCGACACATACAACTTCTATATTAACTACCGCAACGCCTTGACCGGCATCGAAGTATCGTTCGATCCTCAGGAAGGCAACATCCCGCCTGGCCGTCCGGAAATGTAATGCTGCAGCTGGCCGCAAATTGCCGTGGCCAGCTCTTCCTGCATGGCCATGCCCAGCTCGCCCCGGCTGTCGAACTGCGATAGCCAGGCAATATGGCCGGCCGCCGCGTCGACCAGGCGCATGCACGCGCGCACGCGGCCCTGCTCGACGCGGATGCTGCCTTCGAGCCGCTGCGCGGGACGCAAGGCACCGGCCCCGGGCCAGGCCGGCGCCATGTCCGGCAACAGCACGCCACTGCCGAAAGCCTGGAACAAGCGGCAACCCAACTCTTCCTCCAGACCGCTGACAAAGACACTGCTGCTGCCATCGCAGGTAAGATTGCGTAACGACAACATTTGCAGCGGAGGTGGCTGGTCCAGGGACTGGAACGACGCCCTCCTTTGCGTGACTTGCGGGACATACTTTCCCAGCGGGATACTAATCTGCACCTCGGGCACGGCCGCCAGACTCTTGTAATAGGCCGCCAGCCGGCCGCGCAAGCGCCCTACCTGCACCCTGACGACGGGATCCAGGCTGGTGTCGTACAGATGCGCGTCGCGGCGAAACACTTCCAGGCCAATCGCATACTCGCTGATCTGATGCTCGAGCCCGCCGAGTTTTTTCTCCACCAGGAACGACAGCAAGCGGCACATGCGCGGCGCCTTGACGAACGTGGGACTGGCCAGCAATTGCCGTACCGACTGCCATACAGCATCTTGCATAAAAGAAACATCGCTGGCGTCTGCCGCCAGTTGGAGTCGAGCATTCATGAGAGATTCCGATGAGAAGTATTTTCCGCGATGCACTTGTTGCGTGCTGGAAATTACTCTAATGGAAGCCTGGAATTCTTACCTTACGATCACCTTACGGTGGGATTTCCCCGGGCCAGGCGCTTCGCAGATGCTGCAAAAAAACATTTTCCGCCGATCCAGTCCCTGCCCGGACAAGTTCAGGGGCTTGCGCCACGGGCGTGAAAATGTTCCGCGCGAAATGCCCGATGCGGTGACTATGTGCGTATTTGGACGAGATTTTATGCGGTATATTTTCCTTCCCTGTAATGCCACCTGGAAAGGAATATCATGTCCGGCCCCTCGCTTACTCCCCCTCAAGATACCCGCATCGTCAAGGCAGCCATCTATCCGCCCATCGGCATCGCGCGCGTCGGCAATAGCCCGACGGAATACTTTCTGGGACCGGAAGTACCGGAGCCGGCCCCCAGGCCGGCCGGCTATTACCGCGATGCGGCCGGAGCGATCAAGCGCCAGGCGGCGGGCTTCCGTATCTACGGCCTGAACGCGGCGGGCGTCGCGGTGGCCGAATTAAACGCCAGCAATGCCGACATCGAATGGTCGGTGACGCTGGCCAACACCAAGGCCGCCTGGTACCAGTTCCAGATCGCGCTCGACATTCCGGAAGCCAATGCCACCCAGCCCTCCTTCCTGCGCAACATGGCCGTCACCGACCGCGCGCTGCTGGCCATCACGCCGGGCGAGCGCAAGATCAGCGGCAGCGAACAGCCGGCCGTGGCCTTCGACAGCGGCAGCTTCATGGGCCAGCGCGTCTACCTGGGCGAATTGCGCACGGATGCCATGGGACGGCTGATCGTGCTGGGCGGCCACGGCAAGTCGGCTTCGTGGAATGGCGCGCGCGCCATCACCTTTGCCAACAATGAAGGCTGGCATGACGACACGGCAGACGGCCCCGTCTGCGCCAGCGTGCGTTACCAGGGCAGCGCCTTGCCCGTCGACATGGCCTGGGTGGTCGTCGCGCCGCCCGATTATGCGCCGCAGCAAAAATCGGTCCGCACGATGTGGGATTTGATGCGCGACCTGTTCGTTTCCGAAGGAAAGCTGGCGGCGCCCGCCGTTCCCTCATTCCAGGATGATATCCGCCCCATTTTCGAGCGCCTGTCCAACCTGCAATGGGTCAACGCCGGCTTCGCCGCCGCCTTCGGCTGGGATGGCAGCACGCCGTTCAGCCGCGACGAGTGGATGGCGCGCCTGGCCAGTCCGTCCGAGAACCGCAAGGAATGGCGCACGGTCATCTATAACCAGTTCCGCCAGTTTGAGCGCGACGCCTGGGCGCCATCGCCATGGCCGTGGCTGTATGGCGACGCGATGGCCATCCCGCCGGCAGACACGCCGCGCCAGAACTGCGCGCTGAGCAACTTGCAATTGCGTTTCCTTAAACAGTGGGCGGCCGGCGAGTTCACGGCCGACTATGCGCCCGGCAAGCTTCCGCCGCAAAGCCTGGCCGAGGTGGAACTGTCCCTGCAACCGGACACGCTGCTGCGCGCGGCCATGGAATTCTGCCTGGCCGACGCCTTCCACCCCGGTTGCGAAATGACCTGGCCCATGCGTCAGGCCAGCATGTACAGCGCCCCCTTCCGCCTGGCGCACCGTCCGCCTGGCTGGGTGGAGCCGGATTACGGCGCCGTCTTGACTCCAGACAATATCAGCAGCCCCTGCTCGGCACAGATCGCCGGCGGCGTCACGCGCTGGATGGCCGTGCCATGGCAGACCGACACGGCCAGCTGCCGCTCCGGCTACCAGTCCGACTACGATCCATACGTGCCCACGTTCTGGCCCGCGCGCGTGCCCAACCAGGTGATGAGCAAGCTGGCCTACGATACGCTGATGAACCGCGAAGTGCCCGCCGAGGAACGCCTGGCCGCGTTCGCCCGGCGCGCCGCGTGGATACGCCCGCTGGGCAACATCAGCTATGAAGAGCAGATCAACAACATGATCGCCGACCTGGCCCAGGTGGGCGTGGTGGAAGTGCGTCCCGGCCCCACGGACGTGAGCGGCTTCCCGGCCAGCGTGCAGGTCGAGAACTTGCCGCAGCCCATAGCCGGCAGGCACCAGCTGCGCGCCGCCGCGGCCATACCGGACGAGTTCGTCGACGTCGACCTGGAAGGGACGGAAAAAGCGCGCCACCTGCAGCGGCACCGTTTGTGACGGTGCTGCAGGCCGACGTGCTCGTCGTTGGCGCCGGCCCTGCCGGCGCCACGGCCGCGCTCAACCTGGCGGGCCGGCACAGGGTCTTGCTGGTCGACCGGCTGGCCGCGCCGTTGCCGCGCATCGGCGAATCGCTGCCGCCGGCCGCCGCGCGCCTGCTGCGGGACATGGGGTTGCTCGAACCCTTCCTGCGCCAGGGCCATGCGCCCTACCACGGCAACCGTGCCTGGTGGAACGGTGCGCAGACGGAGCACCACTTCCTCAGCGACCCTGACGGCCATGGCTGGCACCTGGCGCGCGGCACCTTCGATCTGTGGCTGCGCGAGGAGGCGCGCCAGCGCGGCGCCGCACTGCTGGCCTCGGCCAGTGTCGCGGCGATGACCGCCGGGGACGATGGCTGGCGCGTGCGGCTGAACACGCAAGGCGGCACGTGCGAGGCCATCGCGCGCATCGTCATCGACGCCACGGGGCGCAATGCACAGCTGGCGCGCAAGGCCGGCGCGCGGCGCCAGCGCAGCGACCGCTTAATATCCGTCTGGCAATATGGGCGCGACCTGGCGCCGTCGCAGCGCGGTTTTTCGCACATCGAGGCATGCGAGCACGGCTGGTGGTACAGCGCCCCCCTGCCCGGCCAGCGGCGCGTGCTGGCCCTGCATACGGACGCCGACTTGCTGCCGCGCGCAGCATTGCGCGACACCGGCTGGCTGGAAACGGCGGCGCGGCGCCTGCCGGGCTTGCAGGCGCTGCTGGCACAGCAAGACTATGCCTCCGATACGCGAGCCATGGCGACACCGGCCCACTCGGCAAGCCTCGACGCTGGCGCCGGACCAGGCTGGTTCGCCGTCGGCGACGCCGCCCTGAGCTTCGACCCCTTGTCGTCGCAGGGCATCTTCAACGCCCTGTACACGGGCCTGGCCGCCGCCGAGGCCGCTGACCGCACGCTGCATGGCGATGCCGGTGCTTTCCACCACTACAATGGGGAACTCGCGGCCATCGGCGCGGCTTACCGGCGCCACCTGGCATTCTGCTATGGCCAGGAAACACGCTGGCCCTCAGCGCCGTTCTGGAACCGGCGCCGGCAAGCGCGGACCGCCTGACATCCCGGCGCCAGTCGTTCAAGGCCATGCAATCGGCAGGGCAAGCGCGCCCACGATCAGCGCGCGCATGCCCAGGTCAAATTCGGCCTCGATCCCGGCCTCCTCCCCGTCCCATTCCTCGCCCGCCTGCGCATACACGGTGTCGGCCAGGGCCACGCAGTGCAAGGCCACCGTCGACAGCAGCCAGCGGGCGCGGGCCTTGGGCAGTGCGTAGGCATGCGCGACGTGTTCGTGGTGGGCATCGATCCTGGCCAGCATGGCGGGCGGCGTTGCCTTGCGGCGCAGCAGATACGGCGCCAGGCCCGGGTGCGCCTTGACAAGTGTCCGCAGCGAAGCACTGAAGCGCACCAGGTAGGCGTCCAGCCCATCGTCGCCGGCAGCCGGCATTTCCCAACGAACAAAAATTTCCTCGGCAACCAGCAGCTTGAGCGCCGCCAGATTCGCCACATGCTTGTAGAGCGCCATATGACTGACGCCGAGCAAGGCGGCGATGCCGACAAAAGTCAGGCTGGGCAAGCCCATCGCGATACCGGCGTCGGCGATGCGCTCGCGCGTGATGGTGCGGGGACGCCCGGGGCGCGGTCCGGGGCGTGTCACAGGCGTTGCAGTATTCATATGTATTTTTACGTGGCGGCAGCTGCGTTGTCGGTTTTGGATAATTAGTTTAGCATGATGAAACTAATTACCCAAGACTAAGGAGTCAGTACCATGGCAGAAATGTCGGAACAGCAACCCAGCGGCCAGCTGCGCAGCGCCGAGCATGACCGCAGCCTGCATGAAGTCACCGCCGCCGTCAGCGCCATCGCGCGCCCCGTTCCCAGCGTGCTGCGCGTCACGGCCAGCCTGGCCCGCTCGGGCGACGACGCCAACTGGTCGCTGCCCAACGTGGCCTTCCGCATCCATCTGGACGGCGCCGACCATGGTGGCGCATCGCGCATCTATACCGTGCGCAGCTATGACGCAGCCACGGCCGCGCTTACCTTCGATATCGTGCTGCATGCCCACACCAGCCCGATGATGCGCTGGGGCGCCGGCCTGCGCGTGGGCGACACCTTCCGGCTCACCGGGCCGCGCCCGCAGTTCACCGTGGCCGATGGCAACGGGCGCAAGGTCGCCCTCTTCCTCGACGAGACGGGCATACCCGCGCTGTACGCGATGCTGGAACAATGGCCCGCCAACGTTGCCGGCATCGGCTGGGTGGTGACGGATGATGCGGCGGCGTTTGACGAACTACCCGCCGTGCCCGGTCTGCAGCTGCAGCGCCTCGGCAGCGCGCATGTGGCGCCGGACGGCCCGCTGGCGGCCCAGGCAAGCAAGCTCGCCAACCCGCACGATTATGTGATCTGGGGCGCCGGCGAACGCGACGAAATGCGCGCGCTGCGCCAGCATTTCCGCATCAAGGCCGGCCTGGCCAAGGAACAGGTACTGGTGGCCGGCTACTGGAAGCGCGGCGTCAGCAATACCGAAATCGACGCGCGCCGGCGGGCGAGTTTCGACCGCCTGATCGCCAATGGCGGCACCCTGGCCGACTTCGACGACCTGGCGGTCGAGGTCTAAGCCGCCCCGGGGTGCCGGCGCCTTAGCTGGCGGCGAAGTCGAAGGTCCACAGGCCCTGGTTGCGGCTCAGCGCGACGTCCACTTCGGTGGCCGTGTCCGGCATCACGTACTGCGTCATGTCCGAGAAATTCTGCACGATGTAAGTCTGGCCCACCATGGGCGGCGTGGCCACCATGAAATAAAAATTGGGCAGGTACTCGAAGCTCACCGTCATGTTCGTATCGACATACGGCATGCTCACGACGGGCCTGCCGCTGACATACCAGTTGCTGTCGAACTGGATGTAGGGATTGGTCTGGTTGATCACACCGCACTGCTGCGGCGTCAGCTTGGTTTGTGCCAGCGACGTGGCGGCGGGCTGCAGCTGCGGCGACAAGCCGTTCGGGCTCACGACCGACAGCAGCTGCCCCGGCAAAACGTTCTTGCGGCCCGAGAAGATCTTGCTGTCGTTGACGTCGAGGCTGCTCACGTCGGTCGAGATCTGCGTCTCGTAATCGAACGATTCGGTAGCGCCGGCCGATCCCGTCAATACTTGCCAGGCGTGGATCTGGTAATTGCGCTGCGGCTGCTGCGGTTTCAAAAAGACCAGCACGGTCTTGCCTTGCAGCTCGTCCGCTGACACGTTGAAGTTGACGTTGAATCGGGTAGCCATCAATTGCTCCTTGCTCAGGACCTGCGCGGACTCGGGAAAAACAGCGCCGGAGGGACGAGTCCGCGATTTCCTCCAGCGCCGGTGCCTGCTGCATGCACATGCCCATGGAGCTGGCGTTCATGCGATGTCAGCCAGGGCGGGAATGTCACTGCCTTTAATTTCTCATTTGCAAGTATATGTTATTGCATGGCTTCAAAAGCAACAATATACAAGCGCATGAGCACCCGCCTGTCCCCGGCATAAAGTGCTCCATGGCGGCGCTACAACAGTCGAAAAGGCCAGCGGAGAGGCAGCCGGCAAATACTTGACTTCTAAATCAATATTCATTAACTTGATAGTAAAAAGGCATGCGCTGAACGTCGCACCGCGCTGCCCCATAGCCCCCCGCCTGCCGACATGCCGCACCTCGGCTTCGATTCCACCGCACGCGTACACACTGACAGGTCTCCAGGCATGCCGACACACGATCATTCCCCGGCCCATCCGCTGGCCACGGCGCTGGCACTCTCGCTGGGCGCGGCCGTCGCCCTCGGCCTGTCGCGCTTTTCCTATGGCTTGCTGCTGCCGCCCATGCGCGCCGACCTCGGCTGGTCCTACCTGCTGGCGGGCGCCATGAACACCTTCAATGCGCTCGGCTACTTTCTCGGCGCCCTGGCGACGCCCGCCCTGATGCGCCGCCTCGGAGTCTGGCGCTTGCTGGTCGCCGGTTCCGTGCTGGCCAGCATCTTCATGCTGCTGTCGGGCCTGGTCAGCGATACCACGGTCCTGTTCCTGCAGCGCGTGTGCGCGGGCGTGGCCAGCGCCTTCATGTTCATCGCCGGCGGCGTGCTGGCGGCGCGCCTCGGCTCCATGCATAGCCAGCATGCCGGCTTCTATATCGGTCTGTATTACGGCGGCACGGGCTTCGGCATCGCGCTATCGGCCCTGCTGGTGCCGGCTGCGCTGGCTGCCGCGCACGAGCATGGCGCCGCGCATGCCTGGCAATGGCCATGGCTGGCGCTCGGCATCGCCTGCCTGGCCGCCACCGCCATCATGGCCTTGCCAGCCAGGGCCATCGGCGAAGCGCCACGCACCCTGGACGCGAAGCAGCGCTTCGCCTGGCGCGATTTCGCCCCCAGCCTGGCCGGCTACTTCATGTTTGGCGTCGGCTACATCGGCTACATGACCTTCGTCATCGCCCTGCTCAAGCAGCAAGGCATGACACCCACCTTGATCACCGTGTTCTACACTGTATTGGGCCTGGCGGTGGTGGCGTCATCGCGCATCTGGGCGCGCATGCTGGACCGCTACCAGGGCGGCGAATCGCTGGCGATCTTGAATGGTGTGCTGGGCACGGTCACCATCCTGCCCGCATTGACGAGCTTTGTGCCCGTCGTGTTCATCTCCGGCCTGGTCTTCGGCGCCGTGTTCCTGTCGGTGGTGGCGTCGACCACGGCCCTGGTGCGGCATAATTTGCCGCAAGCATCCTGGACGGCAGGCATCAGCGCCTACACGACGGTGTTCGCGCTGGGCCAGATCGTCGGCCCCATCGTCGTCGGCTGGATCGCCGACGGCCCTGCCGGCCTGGAGCGCGGCCTGATCGCCTCGGCCATCGCCCTCTTCATCGGCGCGGCGCTGGCAGCGCGCCAGAAGGCGCTGGCAACGGCTGCATAAGCGACTTTTGCCTTATCTCGTGCTGGCGTAAAAAAACCCCTGATGAATCAGGGGCTTGGCAGGCACTTTGATCTGGCGTCACCTTATGATGCCGGATAAGAAATTATCCCCATTCAATTGTCAACGAGCTGGCTAAGCGCTTGATTTTTCAGTGTTTTCCAAACCATTCAGTTACCAATACCCTCAAAAATACCCTCAGCGGATCTATCTGCCATTGCCGGTTCGTCGCAGACGGAACGGAAGAGGAAAATCCGCTTGCTCAAACCGGTCACCAGATTCTTATGGGCGACGCCGCTTTCGTTTCAACACATCAGCAATCGCAGCGTTCCGATGCATGCAAAGCCCCCCCTGAGGCAGCAGCGCCGCGCGATCACACGCCCCTCACGCAACATCAGGCACCTTATACCGACAGGGGCGAGGCAATGGCACACGCTATTTTACCTAACGCTTTACCATGCCCCTCATCGCCGCCGCTTTTCACTTATCGAGCAGGACAGTCAACTAGGCCGTATCGGCATCGAATAAAGCGCAACTTGCTGCTGATCGAGACGGCCAACGCTGAGATCGTGTACGAATGGCGGACCGCCCCCTCCGGCCAAGCACATCGCAGCGACTTTTCATTAATATAAAAACAATAACAAAAGTTAATGATCGTTTTCATCATCAACGGCCCTCGGTTTTTTAAATAATCAGTCATTAAAGCAGACTTACTTCATTCGAACCGCTGTTCGCGCCCCTTATGCTCTCGTTGTTCACGCTCTTTTTCACGCTCGATTCGATTAGCAAGTTTTTCAGATATTGATTTTGCCGCTGCAGCAATCTTCACGTTCTTATGTTCAACCAACATGCCAATTGCAGCAGCTCTAGGTTTCATTGCGTTCGCCAAACCACCTGACCAAATTGAAGGTAATACGCGGTCAGCAATAGCATCCAAAACAGCCTCTGGATCGCTTGAAGCCTCCAACAGTTTCAGCGCTGAATCGGACAACTTAACCATCTCCATATCTCCCTGGTTAGACCAAACGGTGATACCTGCCGCAACAGATGCCCAAACGCTGCTATCGTTTCGGGCAATACACCATTCAATCAGCTCTTCGACATTAATTTGAGTGAGCGGTGGCTTATCAAGGCTGCCATTGCTAATAAACAACAATCGTAGATCTTGTTGCTTTTCAGTACCTTGGAAAGCGCGATCGAGGAACGCCTTTGGCATCAGTGCGATAGTCGCCTGAATGGCATTTTCAAACGCATAGACATAACCATAGCTCTCATCAATAACCGCGAAAATTGTATCAAGCCACAACAACTTTTCGGCCTCATTGCCATCGAAGCGCAACGCGGCACTTACGACGTTCTCCATGGCATAATCCACACTTCCGCCAAAATCATTTTGATCCCTTCTTAGCCTTTGGATCGCAGCTCGCAGTCCAACCAGCCGCAATTCGGGACCAAGAGTGTCCAATGCGGCATCTTTGTCATGCAACTTCATACTCAGCGCATCCAAAACCACATCATCGCCATTCGTTTTAGTCAGGAGTCGCTGCGCGAGATTGAGTACACGGCGCGCGGGCAAATTGGCATACCCGTCTTGCCAAAAAATTGGCCCGAACATCCCAAGGTAAGTGGCAGGATGATCTAGAAGCACCTCGCAACGGCTTAGGTCAGATTCTTTGAAATCGCGCTGCGGGTGCAAGCCGACCAATACCTGTCGAAGTTCTGGATGCTGTAAGCATTGGTCGAGCAACTCCTGTGCTAGAGCAGGATCGACAGAATTAGTCTCCTCGATAAAGCCGCCAAGGACCGCAAAATTCTTGCTGGCTTCGGTCTGCTGTTCCAGATGTTCAACGAGTTTTCGCCATCCCGCGCGCAGATCAAGTGCCCCCTTCGCCACCCCCCTCCCAAACGTGGCACGATAGGGCATCCAATCATTGGAAAACAAGTTGGATCCCAATTCATCAAGTTCATGGGCCGATATAGCAAAGTCTTCACCCAAGCGCAGTGACTTGGCTTGGAGCCGCCTCTCAGCTTCATCATAATTATTACCTCCATGACAAAAATCGGTATCCAGCGACCCGTAGCTGCCCTTAGTTAGCACATATGTCTTTATTGCCGATACCAAGTCGGTGGGTTTCAATTCTTTATCCAAGGCGGCGAGCTCTTCTGGTAAGCGATGGAAATTTTCCTTGCCTTGGCGATTGGAATAGTCGAAATTAATCGTTGATCGAACGGCTCTCCAACCCTCGCCAAATGGTTGGTAAGCATGCAATGTTCTGGCTGCATCGACGAGTTTCCCCCTCATTGCTTCTTGGCGCCACATCACCCGAAACGCATTCGCCAAAGTCCGCCGTGCGGGCCCCTCAAGATCAGTATCACCACATGTGCCCAATTTCACTGTGACGTCGACGAAGGCACTACGCCACTCCACGAGTTCTTTATGGTTTGGATGAAATCCAAAGTTTCTGGGACGAGCACCGAATTCGCTCATAACGCTTCCCGTCCACCGCGGCCCTCCTAAGGCCGCTGAAAGCATAGTGAAACCTAGCGACTTCCGTCCCGCCACTTCTGATGAAAAACACTCGTTTATGATCGTGATCCGCTGTCTTAATGAAGCATGTGTGCCAGATAAGTATGCTTGAAAAAAAGTACTGATCTTGGCTCGAACCGCGTCAAAGTTGTTGCTCTCATCTTCATAATCCGCCGCACGGATCAGCAGTCTAAGGCAACGGTCAAAAGCTTCTGCTTCGTATGCCAACAATCGCAATAAATTAAGAATCGTAGTCCGCTGCAACTTGTAACGGGGATGCATACCGTTGAAATCAGGCGCAGAAAGTTCTGCTTCTATCCTGTCAAGGAGAGCTTCAGGCGCAACTGGGCTGATATAGTCCAGAATTCGTAGTGACATCTCGTCCAACTCCGATATCTGCCCTAGCAGTCCATCAGACTGGAGCCAAGTCTCAACGATCTCCTTTGCTACCGGATGGTCGTGCAACAGACCTAACCTGTGTGCAAATGACATTAGTAATCGTTGATGACCCGGTCTTTCAAAGACTGCCCTGAGTTTATCAATCGGGATACTATCGAGTGCCGACGCCGCCAGTTTGTTCGCAATAGCATGCGGCAGGATGGCTCTCCAATGTCCCCGTTTTTGTACCACATGGCGTTCCGATAGCTTGTTTACGGATCTAAACAACTGGGTACGAGAATGGCCAGAGATCGAACCAAGTGTGTCCAGCTCCTGGTCACCAACCTCCCCGTTTGAAATCGAAAACGAATATACCAGCGACAATATCTCAGCCTGTTCCCGCAACTCGTTGTCCGGCTGATTGCGCTGTTCGAATAAGCGGTTGAACAACTGAGTGTCAGAAAGCTGAGCCAAGCTCTCGCCTGCCTCTACCCTCTCGGCGATTGCCAAGGATACTCTCGCGTTCCCATCTGCAAACTCTGCTATACGGCGAGCATTGTTCTGGCCAATACCCGGGAAGCGGCGGATCAGAAGCTGCTCCGCCATCTCGGGCCCGACTGCTTCAATGTGGATTACCTCGGTTGTCTGAGGCTTATCATCTCTGATGTCATACTCAACGGTGATAAGTCTCACTTCACCGCCTGCGGCTGATACCCTACTGGCAAGTAAAGAGTGCAATTCTGATGGGCAGTTATCCAGTATCAGAACGGCACGCCGGCGCTCGGCAACAAGCCTGTCCAGCATCGCCGTAGCCGAAGGGTCCGGATTCGCACCAGTATCGACGTAGACTGCCAATGTCCGATCGAGTGCGTTTTTGCCAACCGCCTCATCGAACAGTGCCTGCACGATCCTGGTCTTTCCTACGCCGGATAACCCAGTGATGCGAACCGCTTTAGCCGTAGTCCGGATGAGGTCTCTCATCGGTTCGATGGCATTTTCGAGGCTAAGCTTTTCATGCCTTTGCGAAGGCAACGTGACTGAGACGCCTGATGCCGAAATCAGTGTATCGTCAACACCTCGAGGCGGATTACTCCAAGCTCCGTATGCCTGCCAACCCGAGTTTCCTTGACCAAGTTGCCCCTTTAACCACAGCATAACTGAAGGGTGTTGTCGCACCCATTGAACTAGTTTCGAGCGGTCGTAAAAGTCCAAATGGATATTGACTTTGTTGGGATCGTCCTTCAAAGCATTGCGCATCGCTAAGATCCGTGCATTTTTCATCGGGGGAGAGCAATCATCGGCCAAACTAACAATGATGTAACTACCACCTTTCGCACCCTGCTCACTGATCGTTGATGACAAAACTCCACGCTTAACCATTTCGTTCGTCACGTCCCCCTTTGGCATCGAATGTTTCTTGGCCTGAAGGATAGTATCCGCCCTTTCAAGGAACCCTGTATTGAGTTTGTCCACAGGAAGCTGGACGCGAATATCAATTCCTTCATCCGGAGCATTGATCGAGCCTGACCAACTTACCCAAGCAGGGCTATGCCCGTGCGCTGCCACTTCTGCTTCGGCAAGGCGAGCAATGAAATTTTCCAGCTGTGTCTCCGACAAACGCAGTAGGTCGTCTTTTTCGATGTCAAAAATTGCCACTAATTCACCTCAATAAAACGGTTTATGAAGCAAACGTAGCCCCTGTAGTCCAAAAAGTACTGGAACGAGCAACCGATGCCGTAACTATTTCTTGCGAGACGTTATCACGAAGTTTAAGCATTGTTTTCATTTGTAATCTTGGTAGTTTGTCGTTCTGCCGTTCCACACTCCTTGCTGTCACCACCATACTCCCCTCAAACTGAAACGTGTCGCAATCGCCAGCGCAAAGTGGTCTGGCCCCGTCCGCTGAATGGAACGCGTATTCTGCCGCAGGCCCATTGCGGACAGATCAAGAACAATGGAGCGCAGCAGCTTGTGGCTGGCAGCCCCGCCTCGAGGCAAGAGCTCTACGAGATCTTCCTGATTCGTCTGTCCGAACGCGAGACAATAGATCATACGCTGCTCCCTGAGCTGGGTGAAACGCAACTCATCGCAGCCGAACGGGCGCTCAAACACATAGCACAGGATATCAGCACCATCGAGCACCCACCAGGATTGGAGCCCACTTAGACATTCGGCATGTCTCTCCAGGCTCATCCAAGGCGATCCGCGAGCAATTGCTGAGGCTTTAAATACAGGCTCGCGCAATCGCGGCGACAACTGACGCCGCTCCCAGCCAGGCAGACCGGTGAATTCAGCCGGCACGTTGCTCAAGTCCGAACGGGTTGGAAGTAATATCCCAATGCGCCACTCGGGAACATCAGGGGTGAAAATCAGGCCCCTCCTGGCCAACCGAAGTAGTGGTCAAGACGTGCAGCCCGAATGGTGTGTGTGTTGGAATTGCTACGAATTTCATCAGGACGTACCGGAGCAGCCTGGTGGATGTTCCTTGTCGCGTTGCTTACTGGCTCGGGCTCCGGCTCAGCACTACCAAACGGTATAGCAACGTCGCAACGCACGGTGATCTAGTGCGGATATCCTCCCGCGCGGTGAATTTCGATTATTGAGCTTTACTAGGGATATCAATAAACATTTGTCAGTGGTACCAGCAGCGAACTTATAAATAAGATCGATGAACACATCTCAAGGCGCCGACGATACAACTAAACTGTCGATATCTAGAGCGATAGTATCGCGTTAGCACAACAGTCAGGAAATTGAACGCGTACCAGCTTGAGATATACAGTTGCGCCGCACAGAAAGAATATCGAGCCACATAGTCAATTCATCAGTTTCGACTTATCACCATACAACGATTCGTACTCTAAGGTATAATTTAAAATAAGCAATTTTTCCATGACTATTAATTGCTCCGGACCTATTCCGGGGAATTCAATCGACGCAACAATATATTCTTGCCCTGGTGCAATAGCGGTACCAATCCCGGGTAGCCCGTGACGACGCACTGTGTGCTGGAAGGCTTGGCCAAGCATCCGCCTAATTAATTGGGGGACTATCTCATCGCCTTGCAGTTCGAATTTCTCTCCTTGATAAGTACAGGTCTGCCGCTTGACGATTGCCGGGCCAATACCAACGTTCGTAATCCTGAAATCAAGGGTGATCGAATTATCGTTCAATGATCGCCTACGCGACCATATTAGTAAAGGCGTGACACTGAGGCGGTTGTGATGACGTGTTACTTTTCCTTGCCAAATTGCGGTAATGAATGAACACAAGGCAATAACCGTCGCGGCACAAGCGATGATGTCAGCTGACTGTAAACTTGGCTCCATTGGCATTTGCATTTTCTCATTACATGACAAACCATAAATATTTAGCCGTACCAAACGGCTTCCTCACTCACGTCTGAGATATCTAATCCCAACAACTAATCTTCAGAATGACGAGGACCAATGAGACGGACTAAAGTCATGACAATCGGGAACTCAAACTAGATACGGATCCCATCAAGCGATTGATGCTTCCCCAGCCAAGACTTAACCCACAAAGGTTGGCGTCCGCGCCCACTCCACTGCTGTAGATGATTGTCGGGGTTGCGATACAAAGCAGCCACTGATTTTTTCTCCGCCTTCGCTGCATTTTTTGGTGCGCCAGCTATCAACTGTGTCAGCGGCACGCCGACACGCCGGGCAATCGCCAGCATTTCCGCACGGGCTTTTTCCAACTCGTCTTTTTGGCGGGACTGGATTTCTTGGATTGCTTGCGCTTCGAGCTTTTTTAACTCGGCCAGTGATAATGATGAGATATCCATATGAACTCCTTGAAAGTAGTACAAATATTGGGTGTCGCCTGTATGTGACTTGAGCACGCATGCCAAGTGCAAACCATTCTAAAACATTTCGTTCGTGCTTTAGCAGTCTTCTTTCTCCTTGTACCATCGAAACACCTTGTTTAAAGGGGCCATTTCGACTGGAGCCATGCAGCTAGCCCGACAACAATAGCAAAGATGTCCGTTGCCACGAAGGCAGAAACATGGAACCGCGTCCCCCGTCTTTCGCATCGACCTGGCTTCTGGCCATGCTCCAAGGACAGACCTATGACCAGATCGCAGCGCGGTTTCGTGTCACGAAGTCGACGGTGTCCAAATCGGTTGCTGATTTAGCGCGAGATCTACAATCCGTCGTAGGCGTGATCGGCATCGACGAACACAGTGCTCCCACTGCCCAGGTCATCCGCGCGCATGGGAAAGATTATCTGGAGGCATTGGAACATTTCGTGCCGCTGGCGAAACCTTCGGCCACAACCTCACCGCCGATCATTGCCCATACGCAGATTGAGCAGCTAGTGCTGCACACGGCACGGCATAGCCGCTGCAAACAGCGCGATATCGCCCTTCTCCTCATGCTTATCCATACCGGTGCACGCCCGAATGAGATCGCCAGGATGACCGTTGCCGACTACATCGATGCGCCGGGCCGGTGCCGCTCGCCACCATGGCTGCCAGCGCATGCCGCGTCGAATGGCATAGCACGCCCGCTTCTGCTTTGCGACCCAACAGCGTTGTACTGGCTTGACGCGTATTTGGCGTGGCGCGTGGCCGCTGGATACGGTGTCAGCGATCCGAGCGAATATCGGGGACTGCAGGGCGACAGTAGCCTATTTCTCAGCCGGACCGGTGAGTCGTTCACCTCGCCATGCGCGAAAGCCTCCTCCGAAAAGGGTTTACATGATGTCCTGCAACGTATCTTCCGCTACGCCAATCTGCCTGGTCTTGGTGTGCTGGGCGCGCGCCGCTCCGTCGCGCATCGCCTGCACGCCGACGGCTGCACTGCCAGGGAGATCGCGTTTTATCTTGGGACGCGAGCCGGTACGGTGCGCCGCCTGTTGTCGAAGAGTACCCAGAAACCACCACATCCGCGTATGTAGTCCCTACCTTCCCGCCCCTGAACGCATTCAGTCTTGCCGTTGCTCGGACCTCCCACGTGCGCTCGCGCCACGGGAAAGAGTCGGGACACGATAGCCGGGTTGACTCACTACAGACCAATGAGAGGATGGTTCATCGCTCATTTTCACGTAAAGGAGACCATCATGGACAAGGAAATCGTCAATCGCTCGCTTGCGCAAGGCGCTCCGCCAACGGTCCTTGGCGAACGGCCAGCCCGCATTCCCACCGGCGGCACGATCCGCGCCGGCATCAAAGTGCTCACCAAGGCGGCCGCAAGTAACCCGCAAGCCAAGGCGATCTACGAGCAAGGGCTGGCCTCAAACTCCTCGTTTGAAGAGATTGGACAAAAGATTGCCGAGGCTTTCCCAGATATCAAAACACCACTTGTTCCCAAAAATGTGGCCTGGTTCACCGTACGGCCGAATGACTTTCCCAACCCAGCCCTGGCAGCGCAGATTTTGGCGGCCTTTGGCGAGGATCGCGGCGACGGCGTCATCCGGCTGTATCGTTTTCCAGTCATTTTTCCGGCCGACACCTGGCAATTGGTCATGCCACATGAACTGGCCGCCTGGGCACGCAATGACAAACGCTACTGGAGCGAATATGCGTCGGATGGCCATACGCGCTACTGCAAAATGTATGCGCCAGTCCGTTTCGACGAGCGCAACCAACGCGTGGTGCGTACCTTCGGCGGGCGGCCAGTGCAACTACGGCCAGAAAACAATGGCGTCTGCGATCCAGAAAACTGCCCGGAATTTCAGAACCGGCAATGCAACCTGACCGGTAAATTCATTTTCTATATTCCCGGCATTGCCTCGATCGATGCTTTCGTCCTGCACACCAACAGTTTTTATGCCATGAGCCGCGCCATCGAGCGCTTTGAAACCATCTCGTTCATGCGCGGTGGCCGCCTGGCCGGTTTCCTCGATCAGCACCGCACACCCTTCTATTTCAGTAAAAAGCTGCGCGATGTCTCCCATATCGATCCGAAAACCGGGCAATCCGTGCGCAGCGCACACTGGATCATCGAACTGGAAGCACCAATCGATGTCTCTTCCCTCCTGATCCAGCATGACGATGAAAGCGCTCTGCACCTGGCGGATCAGGCCGCCCATATCCTGCAGGGCCAAAACGAACAACAAGACATTACCGCAGTGCAGCTCCGCCCCGATGAGGCACTTGACGTGCCATTGGAGCAACCCGCACAGAGTGAAGCATCCATGCAGCAGAAAGCGGCCTCTGGCTCCACGCCATTGACGCCACCTCAGCAGGGCAGCAACTGCGGCGAAGATGAAGCGATCAGCACCCTGTTTGACCTGGCCACGGCCTATGGCGTAGACCGGGATCGCTTTGGCCTCTTTGCTGACCGCCAGTGGGGAGCCGGCTGGCGGCGCAATCCGAACGGCCGTCAGCGCGTGCTGGAGGAACTGGAACGCTATCAGAATGATCCGGAAGGCTTCTGTGAAAAGGTCAACGCCCGCCTGCGCGCCTCGGACACGCCATCATCAGTGTCACGCGCGCCAACGGCGCCAGCCAAGGGAAAATAATCATGCGCATCGCTCATTTCTCCGATTTGCACTATGCAGTATCGACCTTACCCGAGGTCGATACGTGCTTCACCTATGCCGTGGACCAGGCGATCGCAAGACAGGCCGAGGTCGCCGTCATTACCGGCGATACCACCGATCATGCCCTGGATGCCCATTCGCCGGCATTGATGGCACTTGCGCGCCAGATCCGACGCCTGGCCGATCATTGCCCAGTCCTCATGCTGCAAGGTACGTTTTCACACGAACCACCCGGTACGCTGGATCTGTTTTCCCTGCTAGGGGGCCGTTATCCCATACACGTGGCCAACCGCCTGCAGCAGGTCATCCTCAACAGCCGGCGTGAATGGACGGCCTCCACACACTCGCGCTTCGATCCCGATGAATGGCGCGACGAAGACTGCACCCTCCTCTGCTCGTGCGTTCCGACCATGAACAAGGCTAATTTGGCCGCTAGTGTCGGTGTGGAACAAGCCGGACAGGCCATGGGGCACTATCTGGCCGACCTCCTGGCCGGTTACGCGCCGGGCAATCTGCTGGCGCGCCGGCGGGGCATACCCACGATCGGGCTCTCTCACGGTACCGTGAATGGCTGCATGACAGAACATGGGGTGCCGATGGCGGGACTAGACCATGAATTTACCGCAGGCGCGTTGTTTCAGGCACAGGCCAATGCCTTTATGTTGGGGCATATTCACCTGCATCAGGCGTGGGACCACAACGGACAGCTGATCGCCTACCCCGGCTCCATTGGACGCTTGCATTACGGCGAACAAGGCAATAAGGGTTTCCTGATGTGGGAAGTCACCGCGGACAGCGCTAGCTACGAACTCGTCGCGACGCCGGCTCGCCGCACGCTGGAGCTGGCGTTTGCCGGGCCGCCGGATATGCATGCACTGCACCAATACGTCGCTAGCCACGCCATCGAAGGTGCCTGGGTACGTATCCGCTGGCAGTGCCTTGAAGAGGAACGCGCCACCATCGACCGCGAAGCGATCACGGCACTGTTTCGTGGCGCGGCAGGCATCAAGTTCGAAGGCCGTGTGATCCCGATCACCCGTGCCAGAGCGGAGGGAATGGCACGCTGCCATCAACTTGAAGAACAAGTACGTACCTGGGCACACCAGGTCGATACGCCAGCAGCACCTCTATTGGCTTGTTTGGCCCAGTTAGCTACTCACTCACCCGCCGACATTGCTATGGCTGCGCTGTCACCAGAAACAGTTGCTGGCGACGCTTGGACAAGCCGATGCAATGCTGTGCGAAGCGGGGCTGTGCAGCCTTGAGGTGCGCGTACTCCGCGTCATGCTAAAGATCAACAGACACTTTGATCAGGAGAGATCACCATGCGCCCTCTTTCCCTCACCTTGACGGGTTTCATCGGCATTCGCGATGGGATGAACAGAGAAACATTGACGCTCGATTTCGAGCGCCTCACGGCCGGCGCCCAGCTAGTGGCCATCGTCGGCCCTAATGGACGGGGCAAAACCACCGTGTTAGACAATATGACGCCCTATGCAACCATGCCGTCCAAGGCAGGGGCCGACGGCCTTGGCAGCTTTTCCTACTATGACGAGGTGTATTTGCCGGTCAACCGCAAGGAACTCCTCTGGGAAATGGGGGAACAAAGATACCGTACACAGATCATCATTCGGCTCAACGGCAAACGCAGGAGCGAGGCCTACCTGCATCAGCTCCGCGCTGGCGCATGGCAACCCGTGCAACTGCCGGACGGCACCCTGTCCGATGGCCGGATGGAATCCTACCAACGCTGCATCGAAGATATCGTCGGGCCGGCAGCTACTTTCTTTACCACGGCATTTTCCGCGCAGAACAGGCGCCAACTGGCTCACTACCGCAACGCGGAAATCAAAGTGCTATTGGGTGACCTGCTCGGACTGGAGCGCGTGCGTACCAAGGGGCTACAGGCTGCGGAGACGGCCAAACTGCTGCGCTGCGGGCTTTTCGGATTGCAACAGGAACGGCGACTGTTACAGCAACAGATCGATGACAATCACGAGGTATCACGGCAATTGAGCATGCCCGACGGCGCGCTGGAGGCCTTACAACGCGGCAGGCAGGCAGCACTGGCAGCACTGGATGCGAAAAAAAACGCACTGGCCTCCCTCAAAGCCGAACAAACCGTCTCCGCAACCTACGTGAACCAGCGCCAGCAGCTCAACCATACACTGCAGCACCTGCGCGATCGCATGCTCACACGCAATCAGCAAATCGACGAACGAGAACACAACCTCATCGCTGTAGGCCAGGCCATGATCCAACAGATCTTGCAGTGGCGGCACGAGCATGCGCAGGAATATCAAGCTGCAGTCAGCCGGCATGCGAACCTGCGGTTGCTCAACGCCGATCACCGACGCGTGACCCGCGCCGTTCGCCGGCTGCCGATCCTGACACGCCTGCAGGAATACCGCAGCAATCATGCCGCAACCTGCCGTCAGTTGCATGATCGGCATACGGAGGCAACGTCCCAGCGCGCTGTAGCCCTGCAAAAGATCGATGGGTTCAACCGGGAAATCGGTGAGACGGTATGTCAAATCCGAACACTGCACCAGCGCCTCTCACTCATCTCCCTCGTTCCCTGCACGGGGACCGCGCTCCAGGGACAATGCCAGCTACTCGAACATGCCCGCTCAGCCCGTCCCATCATTCCCCAGCACGAACAATCGCTGCGCCGCCTGGAACACGCCCAGCGCCATCAAACCGAGGTGCTGTCACAGCTGAACGCGCAAATCGCAGCAATGCCGGACACGGCAGAGCGCTTGGCGCGCGCGCTACACCGCCTGGAACGCGCTAGGGAAAGATGCTCAGTCAGTCAGCAGCTTGCCGCACGCACCGGCGAGATGGCGCAAGCACGCGCCAGCATCGACGATGTGGCCCGCCGCATTAACCTGCTCGCACAGGCCGTCGACCATGAGACGGATACCGAAAAGCAGGAAAAAGCACGCATCGACAGGGAACTGGCGGCCATTGCCGATGAACGCGCCCGGGCCACACAGGATGCGCGCATAGAACGTGAACATATTGAACAGCAACTCTCCGCTCTTCCATTGCCGTTCGATCCGGCTCGCCTCGCGCAGGCCGATCGGGAAATCGGTCATTTCGCGATTAAGCTCGCAGAGTGTGAAGCACAACTGCACGGAGAGATCGGGCGCCAGCATCGCCTGACTGAGCTTCAACGCCAGCAACTGGGTCAACGTCAAGCGCTAACCGCCCTGGATGCCCGCATCGCTCATATTGAAGAACAAACTGCAACCTGGTCTTTGTTAGCCACATGCATGGGGAACAATGGAGTTATCGCCTTGGCCATTGACGACGCCGGTCCCACCCTGTCGATGCTCACGAACGATTTATTGCTGGCCTGCTATGGGGCACGCTTTACGGTATCCATTCGCACGCTGATCGACTCGAGTAAAGGGGAATCCAAGGAAGGGTTTGACATCATCGTGCACGACGCCAATACCGGCTTCGCAAAGAGCGTATCCAAAATGAGCGGAGGCGAACGCGTCTGGATCAACGAATGCCTCACGCGTGCCATGGCCTTGTATCTGGCCCAATCGAACGGCCGGCGCAGCGAAACGCTCTTCTCGGACGAGGCCGACGGGGCCTTTGATGCCGAGCACAAACGCATGTTCCTGGCGATGAAGCGTCAGGTCATGCAACTGGGTGGCTATCAACAAGAGTTTTTTATTTCCCATACGCCAGAATTATGTGATTTGGCTGACGCTACGCTCAACCTCATGTGAAGTGAACCACATGGTGGGAATAAGTCACTGTGCCAGATTTACCTGCGCTGGGCCAGCGCTCAGTCACTGAGATGCGAAATTGCGACGCGATCACCCCACTCGCAAAAAAAAAGCGCCTCTGATAGAGGCGCTAACTGTTTCCAGACAGGTATCAAGCACTGCCTTCACCAAGCGCAGCAAGGCTGGCCGCCCTACTTTGCCTTTCGCTCACAATGCATTGACGTCGCCCATCTCTCCAACAAACCCCGTCAATCCGTTGAGCACATGTACATTTCCAGCCACCGTGAGCACGACATAAGCGCATTTCTACTGCACTCCTGGCCAGTTGGTGCCCTTCCAGCCACAGCTGTTGCAAAAACTCGTTGAACAGAAATGTCATTGGCATGACTTGACGTCCTGCGAAGTAATCTTCGTAACCTAAGTGCAGAGCGGCCTGAAATGCTTCCCAATGTAGTAATTCGTTGCTATCCGGACGCCACCGCTCGGTCTCCTCCATGTATTGCTGAACCACGGCTAGGCCGTGCACCTCATCAGCGCCGTCCATCATCGCCTCCATGGCGTTCTGCCGCTTCGGCTGGCTCCAGCTGACGCTTCCTCCGCAACTCCATCAACTGCTCAACACTGTCACTGATCGCTGCCTGCGCAAAACCCATCAGCCAAGCATCCCGCAATCCGACCTCCTTATTAAACAAACGCGGCACTTGCTCATTTCCGCGCTTGTAATCGTCATACCCCATCTCCTCAGCGCGATATAACATCACGCTCATCAGGTCGTGCCGCCGCCGTTCATCGTAACGGATGCCGAGCGCGCGGCAATACTCCTGATAAATCAAGCCAATCGTTATGTTGATCACTTCGTTCATGACAATACTCCTCAATGCAAGTGCCCTGCCCCGTCCACGATGGAGCCTCCGTGTACATAGCAAAGGTCCTTTGCTGAACACAGATGTCCCGTCGCCAGGTCGCAAAAGCAAATGCACGTCCTGTTTGTGCGGATAAACTGTGCGCCGTCCCGGGTCACGACACGTGTACCGGAGGGCAGCGATTCCAGTTGCTCGATGAGCGGATCGACTTCGCCAGCCGGGCTGACGTTTGTCGCGCCTCTCCCCTTCAAGATGAATAAATAGTGTTTCATGGTGTCCTCCGTACTTGATGGGATGAATTCGTCATTGGAAATCTGGGCCGGTGTGTGGCGAAAATGCTGGCCAGCGGCTGACTGATGACTTGAAATCTGCCCGATGGATGCCTATCCTGAGCAACAGACGCATATGCGGAAAACGATCTGTGCTGGATGACGGATCTGATATGGGCTGCGATCGGAAAAATATGTTACAACTTGGTGTACATATCCGACTGACGTCGAGGGACGTCGAACGCTTGCGCTACATCACCGGCTTCGAACCGGTGGGTATCAAAAGGATCGCCGACCTCGACGCTTACATCGACCAATGTAAACAGTATTTACAGGGGCGAGCCGATGAGACACGGCTGCTGCACAGACTGATCGATGAAACGGTAGCCTCGTGCTGCTCGTCAACGCGTGCAGTCCATCACCGATAGATACTGGCGCGGATCGACAAGACGTACCAAGAGGCGCCGTCGGTAAAACATGATCGAAAGCACAAACCACTGACCATGACAAACGATGCGCGTCACCTACCGCTCATACCACCTCGATATGCATCAACGCCCCGTCCTGCCAGCGCGCCTTGTTGAGCGCTTTGCCACATCGGCATTGGCCAATTGAGCATCTGCTGCTACAACCTGCTCAGGTGTTGAATTGGCAGACTCGGACGGCGATACCCTCTGTCCACCATCCGGTTGACTTTCCTGATCAGAAGTCAACTTCCGTAGCTGAATGACTACGTTGTCGTCACGTTCGGGCAGACACGCCAGCAGGATCGTGCCCATTGACCTGAGCAACCGCAGCGTAAAGGCAAAGGGAACGCCAAACACCAGGTGAACCGCCCAACGAAGACTTGCACTGACCTTGCGAAGACGCACCTGACGTGCCTTTTCCCTTCTCAGTACGTGTTTGCATCGCAGATACAAGCCACTATGCTGGGTTCGCGTCTCCCCACTGTGTTCCATGTACGCCACCAGCTCCGCGGCAACTACGGGATCTACCGCGCGTCGATAAAGACCTAGCCAAACACGCTCTTCCTCGAGGTCGACTAACGAGCGACGCCGCTTCCCTGTCCTTATTTCTGAATCGTTGTGCATCATTTCCTCCACAACAAAAACAAAAGGGAACGCCGGCATCCTGTCGGATGCTGGTGCTCCCTCATCTCTACACGTCTCGCCCCTTGAACAAGACGACAAGACAACCTAGTTAGTATTCCCACTCATCTGGTAGCGAATAGCCACAGGCGGGGCAATACATGCTGCAGTGCTGATTAATCGCGCCAGACTCGGCGCTTTCCCAGCTGTGATATCTGGCCCGTTCATGTGAACACGCCGGGCACCCCGCTTCAAAACGCTCATTGTCGAGTTCCATCCCTCCAGGCTCGACACCCCTTCCGAATACCACTGTGCCCATGTTGTCCTCCTCAGCAAGCACCATGTTCAGAGTGTGAATGACGCCGGGCAATCGACTGCATCAGTTGGGCACACCGCAACCAGAGCCCAGTCGCGCAATGTACACTCGGTGCAAACAACGAGCCAGTCCGGGACTTCAAGTACCGGTACACACGACCAAGATAAGATCGGCAGAACACCAACGTGCCCACCGAAGCTGGCGTTACCAGCGCATCACGGGGGCTCGAGCGCAGCAGTGCGCACATGACCGGTACCTCACCGCCCACCTCATATAATCCGGTACCGCCGAGCAAAACGCAAAGCGGGTATTGCTGACCCTGAAGAAATTGTCGTTGGGACATGATAGCTCTCCAAAAAACAAAGGCACCATGGCCCCGTACGGGGACCGCGATGCCCCGCACACGAGAAGATATACCTACCTATCGTCGAAAATCGATAGTCAAGCGCAAGAAGGCCCACTATTCCTGAGAACAGGGGGCCCTAATCTGAGAAGTAGTGAATAAACGGTACTTCCACGACGCAAACGATCCTCTGCTTGCGCAAATCAGCCTGATAAATGACCAGGCAAAGATCGGTTGCCGAAGCAACGTGTCGAGGTCCTACTCGACAGGTAAATGACGGGTGACGACCGCAACGCTTACCACGCGAGTGGCAAGACCCTGTCAGAAACCCGCGATGGGTGAGGCAGGGGCAACGTGAGAGCGATTCTCACAGAAAGCATTCCCATTTTGTACAAAATAGTGAAATCTTCAAGCAAGCGGAAGCGACAAGTTCACCGAATTCTAGCTAGGTAATACACATCGACTCATTTGTAGGACAAAACGAGTGCAGCGGGCCTTGCATCAAAACGACGTTGTTGATGGGTCCGCCAATCGAGATCAATTCTCGCAGTGTGAACGTATGATGGGCTGGCTCTGATATTTGGAACGGCCTCAACTTTATCTGTAAAATCGGTTTTTTGGTTGGAAATCGTGGTAAAGACCGTTCCACAGGCGCCACACCATGCGCACATTATAAATGTGCCCGAAACCAATATGAATCCGAGGTTCACATATATAACAAGTTTACCACCGCTGTATGCCGCCCTCGCGTAAGCACCTGATCTTGCGAGGGAACATCCGTCAAAACTGTCCGATGCCCCGCAGTGTTTGCCTTCCAGTATCCATAATTGGGAAACGCATTCCTGTAAAGCTGAGCATGCTGTGCCACCAAGGCTTCGATAGCGCAGCCTACCCGAGACAGCGGCCTCGTCGCCAATGCGAAAGAAACAAAGCCCATCTCGTTGAGATTGAACAAATCCGTTTGCCCAGTATTTGAGCGCCATCGTCTATGCTCACCTATGACCGAATATCGACCGTTCGCAAATGGGACGGAACCACTGCGCAGCACCTCCCCTGCTCCTGTCAGTTCACCACATCTTTCGGAGATGGGCGTGATAAGGAATCTGCCTCGATTCGCAGCTGCTGACTTGGCTTAGGCGGTATCGTGGAAACCGGAGCTGGACCGCTCCGCATCGTAGCTATGGCTGCTTGGCCACCAAGCATAATTTCCGCGACCTTGCATGTGCTGTCACTGAAGTACAACGCAACCGTGCCACCGTAAAGATAAGCGACCAACAAGTCTGTCTTGATGCGATTAATGCCCGGATGTTCAGGATAAATAGAGGCGAAACTGCTTCCGTAACCGCTATTCGAAATACAGTTTGTCAGGGCGGGCGACAACTCGACGTTGACGCCACCATCCTGGGTTACTATAAGTGTTGTCACGACTGATCTACTGGACCAACCTGGACCTTCGGCCGCTACTGACATGGAAAATGCCAGCCCTGCCACCAAAGCAATTACGCGGCCATGCACCGGCCGAAAAGATGACTTCATGTATTCCTTTTACTTTGAATTTTATTAATGCAAGCCTTAACCACACACAATAGCTTACAAAGGGGCACGATAAATGTAAAATTTGCAGTGGTCAAGTCATTCCGGTACCGACGATATATTTCCGTATCACCACGCCCCTTTAAAGGATAGCCGGCGGCAGATCACCTCATACACCTTGATTCGCTGGGCATTGTAAAAACCGGTCAAATAGGCCCGGATGCAGCTCTTGATCATGGATATATTGGCATCTTGGTGATGCAGACGCGCCCCATCTTGACGTTCAGAATGCAGGGTTCAGGCGTGGCATTGCTCATACAATTGTCTTCGCGATGCATGTCGTCGACAACATCGAGCTTTTTTCCCCTCAGCCAAAAGCTGCTCTACCGACCACCTTGAGCGGTTTTTCTTGACAAATATTGAGAAAATCACTTCAATTTTCCATTCTTAACGACTGATTGCACGTATCAACTCAGAGAAACAGGTCTGTTTGACGCTTGCTCGATAATTATTCTATAAATAAATATCCGATCTTTATCAATATCCTTAAAATTGATATAAAATAATTGGTTAATTCAAACCGCGTGCGCTTGCATGGTACGCCGCAATCTCATTTATCCCCCCCCATTAATATTTACTGCATTCATGTGCATCAGGAGCATCGTTTCGTGTTTTTTGTTAAAAAGATCATTACCTCCCTGATGCACTTGTGTCTGGCGTTATTCCTCCTGTTGGCCATGCCCACCTTGCATGCTGCTCCTCCCGAACGGGAACCCATCGACGGGGCGCAGTTCATTTCGCAGAGCGTTCCGCTATCGATGGTTAGCGGGCAAAGCTATGCCGTGTCGATCACGATGAAAAACGTAGGCAATACCACTTGGACCAATCTTTATCGGCTCGTATCCGTCAATCCCGCAGACAATACAACGTGGCGGACGCATACGGTGGACGTCAATGCCGACGTTGCCCGGCGGGCTCAGTACACATTTACCTTTCATGTCACCGCCCCTCAAATTCCAGGCGACTATCATTTTCAATGGCAAATGCAGGGCGATCTGTCTTTTGGCGAGCCATCAACCGATCTGGTGATCCATGTGGCACCGTCGCAAAATACGCATCCGGACTTCACGAACCCACCCAGTCGAAGCGAGGCGGGGGTACTCCTGACCATGCTGAGTATGATGCTGGATGACGATACGCCGGAAGTGACGCCACCAACAACTCCTCCCCTGCCACCAACTCCGGACGGCTCGCCCGTCTGGATTGGCACCCTGGCACAACTCAATAACGCCGATACCGGCGCCCTGCCGGGTACCATGGGCGTCGGCAATGGCGCTGCCACTTACAACCTGCCAATCGCATTGCCGCCTGGCATGGCAGGTGTACAGCCGAGCTTGAGCCTCAATTACAGCAGCACCGACACTGGCGGCGTGGCGGGCCTGGGCTGGAGTGTGGCAGGCGTATCGAGCATCGACCGCTGCGGCCGTAGTTTCGCCATCAACAACACCACCGACGTGGCGCGTTTCCTGCCGGCCGACCGTTTATGTCTGGATGGCCAGCAATTGATCCTCATTAACGGCAACCACGATAACGACAGTGATTATTGGCGCGATAGCGCCGAGTACCGTACCGAGATCGACAATTTCAGCCGCATCCGCGCGACGCTCGCGAATGGCCACCGCAGCTTCACGGTGGAGACCAAGACTGGCCAGACATGGACCTACGGTGATCGTGCCGACACCTATTTGCTGGGCCAGGGCCGCTCCGACGGGCTGGCGCACCGCTGGTGGCTGTCGGGCAGCACGGACCGCTCGGGCAATACCATTGGCTATTGGTATAACCTCGATGCGGCAAGCGGCGAAAGCCGGCTGGCCCAGATCCGCTGGGGTGGCAACACGCGCTCCGGCCAGGCGATGTTCGTCAAGGCTGAACTGCAGTACGAAGCCCGGCCCGATGCGCAGGTGGCGTATGTGTCGGGCAGCCATTACGACGCACGCCTGCGCCTGAAAAGCATTATCACCAGCACCGAGACGCAAGCCGACGGTAGCGGCGGTACGTCGGCACTGCGCTATAACCTGACGTATGAACTCAGTGCCAGCAGCGGGCGCAGCCTGCTCAAGTCGGTGCAAGCCTGCGATGCCGGTGGCGTATGCTTGCCAGCCACGCAGTTCGACTGGGGCAAGAAAGATCCACGTGCGCCGCGCGCCTTTGTCAGCCTGGGCGGCGTGCGCCAGGGACCGAATTTGACGGCGATGGGCAGCGACGCCGCGTGGTTCAGCAATAGCCCGCAGGGCATGCTGGCGATCGGCGACTTCAACGGTGACGGCAAGACCGACATCATGGAGCGTTACCGCGTCGCCGCCAACGGCTACCAGCAACGCCTGTTCCTGTCGAATGCCGATGGCAACGGCTGGACGGTCTCGACGCCGATGGACAGTATTTCCGGCCATGTGATGGAAACCGGCGATTTCGATGGCGACGGCCAGCTTGACCTGCTCGTTGCCGATCAACCGCTCGGCCAGTACCGTATCAGCAACTGGCGCTTGTGTCATTCTCGCCTGAGTACCGGCGGCGGATTTGTCTGCAGTACCACGCTCAGTTTTCCTTCCGATGCTTTCAACATTTTCTCGCCACCGAAACCATCGCGCATGGTGGGCGACTTTAATGGCGACAACCGTGACGATCTGATGCTCTCGGCCGGTGACGTGTATGGCGACAAAAAATACAAATGCCTGTCGACGGGAGTCGCCTTTGACTGCAGAGCGGTGAACGGCACTAATGAGGACATGCTCCTGGGTGATGGCCTGAATCAAGGTGAAGGGCGCGTGGGTGCGCACCCGAATGCCGACATGGACGGCGACGGACGGACCGAACAGGTCATGCTACAAGGCTGCAGTTCTGAAGTTGATCCCCTGGGGCAGATACCGGTGGCGAAATGGGTTTGTCCAACGGACGGGGTAAATGTGTACACGCGCAGTGCTGTGGGCACGCACAATTATTCGTCTGCCTGGTTGCCGCTTACGCCCCTCAGTCCATCCCGCGTGCTGGAACCGGCGACATCGGGGATCTTGACAAGCGACTTGAACGCCGATGGACTGACCGACATGGTGTTTGCCACGGCACAGCTGAAAAGCAACAGTGAAATTACATCGACCAATGGTTACGTCTGTTATTCGAAAGGTAGCGTTGTAAATCCGAAACCTGACGAGACGGGGGCGGATTGTCGTGTCTTGCCCGCTTCCGGCACTGCTTATTCGCATGAGGTTGTGACGCTGGGAGACTTCGATGGCGATGGCGTGGTCGATGTCTTGCGGCCCGCGCATGACACCTGGAAAACCAACAATATCTCCGCTTACCAGCTGTGTCATCTGGGAGCTGATGCCAGCACGCATACCTGTGAAGCCTGGACGGGGCCCACGTTTTATACCCCTTCTGGCTACACCAAGGCCCATACAGAGTCCGCGAACGCGTATATCGCCAAGGTGGAGTCGCAATTTTTGGGCGACTTCAATGGCGATGGCAAGCAGGATATTGTCAGTTATCTGGGCGGCAGCAGCTGGGAAATCTCCGGCGCCGCCGACCAGGCCATGCCTGGTCAGGCCATCGATAAGCTGATCAGCGCCACGAATGGTCATGGATTCGTTGAAAAAGTGGAGTATGCCACCGTCAACGATGCCGCCGTCTACCAGGACGTGGCCTACGATGTCGGCGGCCAGGCGATCCTGTCGGCGTATCCGGTCAAGCGCGCACCGGTGACGCGCCAGTTGGTGAAAGCGCTCAGCCGCAGCAACGGGCAAGGCGGCTGGCTGACCTCGCACTATCGCTATGCGGGCAATGCCAATGACGGTTCCGGCCGGGGGAATCTCGGCTTCGCACGACAGGATGTGACCAATGCGCAGAGCGGACACGTCACGACCACCTGGTACCGCCAGGATTTCCCGTACAACGGTATGATCAGTGCCAGCCAGACCACCCAGTATGCGCAGGCCGCGCCGGTTGCGCCGGCAAATATCCTCAGCGACGTGCGCCAGACGCTGAGCCAGTACACCGTCACGCAGCCGAACAACAAGATCACCCGCTATCCGTACGTGCAAACGTCAAACGTGTTGCGCCGCGATCTCGATCAGAGCGACATGGGCAGCGTTACCACGACCAATGAGATTGGGGCCTATGGCAACATGCTTGCCACGACCGTGATCGCCACGGCGCCCGGCGGCGAGACGTTCACATCGAAAATCGAGAACACGTACGACAGCAATGAAGCCACCTGGCGCCTGGCCGATCTGAAGAAAACGACCGATACTCGCATCTCGCCGTCTTCGACGGTCACGCGTACCAAAGCATATACCTATGATGCGCAAGGTTTGCTGCTGACGGAAACGCAGCAGGAGAACGATGCCACACTCAAGATGATGACGTCCTATGATCGCCTGAGTAACTTGTCCGGTCTGGTCAACAAGGTGACGCAGAGCTGGTTCGATCCGGCCAGCAACACCGCGCAAACGCGCATTGTCTCGGAAGTGGACTATGACACGCGGCGCCGCTTCCCGATCTCGAAGAAGAATGCGCTGGGACAGGTCGAAACGTACCCATCTTACGATGCCGCCAGCGGCACGCTGAAGCAGCGCATCGATATGAACGGCCTGGTGTACAACCAGACGGTGGATGGTTTCGGGCGCAAGCGCATTGAAACCGCACCAGACGGCAACGAGACGCGCAGCTACGAGAAGGTGTGTGACGCCAGTTGTCCGGCCGGTGCGGTCGCGATCGGCATCACCGACTACATGAAAAATGGCCAGCGCATCGCCTTGCCCAAGCTGGTCTACAGCGATAGCGCCGGCCATGTACTTCGCACGCAAAGCTGGGGTTTCGACGGTACGGCGGTGGTGGCCGACAGTCGTTACGACGCGCGCGGCCGCCTGGCCGAAACGTATTGGCCGCGCGCCATTGGCGCGGCGCAGGTGTCGGCCAGTCAGTTGGCTTACGACGAGCTGGATCGTGTAACGCATACCGTGACCCGCAGCGATGCTGGCCAGGAATTAACGGCCACGACCGAGTACCAGGGGCTGCGCAGCGTACTGACCAACGCCAAGGGCCAGCGCAAGAGCGACACGCGCAATATGCAGGACAAGCTGGCCAGTAGTGTCGATGCGCTCGGTGGTACAACCACGTACGCTTATGATGGTTACGGCAATCTGCTACAGACCCGGGATCCGGCGGGCAATCTGGTCACGGTCAGCTACGATGCGCTGGGACGCCGGATCGCACTGAATGACCCTGACTTGGGCAAGATCGCCTATGGCGTTGACCCGCTGGGCCAGGTCTGGAAACAGGTCAGTCCACTGCAGTCGGCCGCCGGAACGGCGACGACGCTGCGCTACGATGCATTGGGCCGCATGGTGCAACGCAGCGAGCCCGATTTGATCAGTTACTGGGTTTATGATGTCCCCCCCGGCCAGAGCAATTGCGCGGCGCTGAAAAGCTGCGGCCAGCTGGTACAGGCGTATACGACGGATCTCACGGGCAAGGTCGATTATCGGCGCCAGCACAGTTTTGATGCACTGGGCCGGCCTGTCACCACGACGACCCGCCTGGACCAGGTACAGTCCGCGACCTATACCGCCACGACCGGCTATGATACCTGGGGCCGTTTGCTGACCCAGTCCTACCAGCGCGGCAGCGATACGGCGAAGGTGTTTACGCAGCGGTATAACGAACGTGGCTATTTGGAAAGCATCGGGCGCGGCTCGCTGTTGCTGTGGCAGGCGACTGCCCAGGATGCCGCGCACCGCGTGACAGGCGCCTTGCTGGGCAACGGCTTGAAGATGACCCGCGAGTACAACCCGAATACTGGCTACCTGTCGTTTGGCACCTTGAACAATGCGCAGAACCAGGGGCAACTGAGCGAATCATATAACTATGACGCGCTGGGCAACGTGAAGCAGCGCGCGCAATACTGGCCGGGCGCCGGGCTCGTGGGCTTCACGGAAGAGTTCAGTTACGATGGTCTGAACCGTCTGACCAGCGCCACGGTGGCGGGCCAGCCTGTGCAAAGCTTCCGCTACGATGGTATCGGCAACCTGCTAGCTAAGACCGGTGTCGGCACGGGCGACTACGTATATGCGCCGGCGGGTGGCCGTCTGCCACATGCGGTCAAGGCGATTTCCGGCATCGGCACGCTCGATTACGACATCAATGGCAACCTGCTCTCAGGCGCCGGGCGCGCGCTCAGCTGGACCAGCTTTGACATGCCGCGTTCGATCAGCAAGGGCAGTGAGAACAGCATCTTCATGTATGGGCCAGAACACCAGCGTGCGCGCCAGGAGCGCAACGATGGTACGACGACGTACTACGCGGGCGCCATGGAAGTGGAAGTCAAGGACGGCGCGCCAACTGTCAAGACCTACTGGCCGATGGGGCTGGGGGTGGAGATCGACAAGCCAACGGGCAGTACAGAGCTGAACTGGACGCATCTGGATCGCTTGGGCAGCGTGGTGGCGATCAGCAATGCGGCCGGTGTAGTCAAGGAGCAGCTGGCCTATGACAGCTGGGGCAAGCGCCGCAAGGTTACTGGTGACGGGATTCCGGACTGCCTCAATTGCTTGACGGATAACCGCGGCTATACGGGCCATGAAATGCTCGACAAGCTCGACCTGGTGCACATGAACGGGCGCATCTACGATCCCTTGCTGGCGCGCTTCATGAGCGCCGACCCGCTGATCCAAGATCCGACGCATAGCCAGAGCTACAACCGCTATACTTATGTGTGGAACAACCCGACCAATCTGACGGATCCCACCGGGTTTGCGGCAAAAAGTGAGTCGGGGAATAACACTGAGGATATCGCGACCAGACTAATGCGTGAGCGTGCGGAACGATGTGAGAAGGTCGGCGGAAATTGTACGTTAGTTGGAAATCGTGGTAACGACAAGGCATCGAGTAGTAAGGAGAATACAAGTAACGAGGGTGCTGATAAAGTATCGGCAAAAAGTGCAGGTGCGGCGGCGGGAGCGGCCGCTAGACTTGCTGCTGCTGGTGGCGCAACGTTACCTGGTGTTGCTGGGGGAGCACCGGTAGCTGGGGGCCTTGTGGCTGAAGCCGCCGCCCTCGCAGGAGGTGCTGCAATCATTGGCACGGTTATGGTGAGTGGCAGCGAAGCACGTGCTGAAGATAAATATCTTTATGTGACCTACACGCGACTTAACCCGGATACTGGAGAGGTTTATTCTGGTCGTACCAGTGGGATCGGCGACCCGAATACAATTGTGGCGGCACGAGGAAAGCAGCAGGACCATTTGAATAAGGAGGGGTTTGGACCTCCTGTTGTCGATAAATGGTCTGAAAGTCGCATCCCAATTCGGGGACGAGAACAGCAACTCATTGATTTCTATGGGGGAGCAAGAAGCGTTGGCGGCACTGCACGTAACATGATTAACGGCGTTGCCGACTTCAACCCAAATAGAATACTTTATATGGGCGCAGCCATTGGAACGTTTGGCCCAATGCCGGACAATTCTCCTGCGCGCATGAGACTAGGACCATAAAAGTGAATACTAAAACGAGAAGAAGTTTGGTGCCAGGGGATGTCTACGCGATCCATCTGAAGTCTGGTGTGTACGCGTTCGGACTCGTCTGTAATAGGATCGATTTTGCGTTTTTTAATTTCCAATCGGAGTCTCCAGTTCTTCCCGATAAATTGCAAGATCTCCCGTTGGCATTTAGGGTGGCTGTGGCTAAAGACGCCCCCTCCATAGGTGGGTGGAAGATGGTTGGTAGCGTGGATTTGAAAGGCGAATACGCACAGCCAGCTAAATATTTGCATAAGCCTGTGGGCAGCGAGCAGTACTACATTTACAGCGCGGGTGAGGAAGCACCGGCGGACAAGGAGGATTGCCGGGGCTTGGAGATTATGTCGACTTGGTTCTCAAATCATATCGAAGGTCGGCTTGAGGATTACTTTGCCGGACGAGAGAATAAATTTATCGCCGCTATTAAAAAGCAGTTAGGTATTGATGTTTAGGTATTGTATCTCGAGCTCTTGAGTGGTTGCCAAGCCATGCGCGCGTCTTGGGCGCATGGCATAGTTCGGATGGTACCGGCGTTGACTGGCGCCGACGAGCAATACGATGTATTCAAGGTGAAAGCCTCGCAAGTAGCCTTTGACGTGATGGCTATTAAGTCGGGTGCAATGACAAGCCTTGGGATACCGTTAAATAGCGTGATGTATCGAGGACATAGCTTTACAACAGAGCCTGGTGCTGTATGGAGTACAACCAAATTGGTCTCCGCGCTGAAGGCTGCTGGCGTAGGGTTTGACTACACGAGGTCGCCGTTGCCATGATGTTTCAACTGAAAGAGTATGAACATGAGTAATATGGAGTTGCGCGAAATCAGGAATGCGGTGGAGGCGTTAGTAGGACGCAGTAAGAAGCGTATGCACTCAGCGCCAAGATGTCTTGATCACCTGCCACGCCCAATGGGATGGCCAAGTCAAAGTAGTGCGGATGCTGGCAGGCGGATTCCAGCGATACGATGTCAGTGGTGCTAGCCGGTGGCATATCCGGCATGGTGAAATTTTCGGCAATAGTTTGAAATCTGCTGCAATTAAGTGAAATTACCTGCATTCCTTTGCAACTTAATGAAATTGTTCGGTTCGGCATTTCGGAAAAAGTTTAAGAAAGTGAAAGCCTACTGGGTTGGTCCCAATGCTCAAATGCTCCTTGAGGCTGGCACGAGGTTAACAATTGCCGTTCAATCGCCTTCTCACTTTGATTTGGCGCCCGAGTAAGGGCAAATAGTAGTCCGGCAAAGTCGATATAGGCCGGGCCTGACATTCAGGTACCACCGGACAAGGTATTTAGCCGTTGGGCAGCCCACGCAATGATTAGTATTCTGTTCATATTCGGCAAACAATGGGACTGTTGCTCAAACAGTGGCTGCGGCAAGTCGTTCAAACATTCCAGGGGCCAAAGACGCTATTCCAAAAGAAGGTGAGGCGATAAACGTCGGCGTCAACGTGATTTTAGCGGCAGAGGGAGGGGTTGGTATTGCCCGAGCTGCACCGGGCCTTTGGGCCAAGTTTATGGCACTCACAGGCAAAGAGGCAGCGCCAGAGTCTGGGCAGGCCCTGTACCACTAAGTGAAATATTTAATGACAAATAACCCGGCGGCTTTAAAGGCGACACCAACACCGACTTTGCGGGCGGAATTGGCTGAAAATATTTTAGAACTTGGCAGGAAGTGACTTATTTATGAAACATGATCAATGTGAGTCGAGCATATTAATTTGTAATGATAATGGCAATCTTTCGCATATTGCAATTGAGCCGTGGGGGGGGAGAAGTCTCTCTTCAACCAGGTGATCAGCTAAGCTTAGTAGCGCGTGGGCCAAAGGACGCGGGAGTTCTGAAACTGGAATAGGAGTGCCGGCTTAAATGAAATATGAAATCTCTGATCAGATGTGGGTACTTCAAACATTAAGACTTATCCAATCCCTATTGGGCGCTATTTCGTCGAACTTTCGATTGGTAGGTCTGTCACATGATGGGGAAGACTGGATTTTAATTTTCTTTTTATATGATGAAAATGACGAAGATCGGGTTCAAAGCTTCTGGTTTGAGTATTGCCTTATAGCGCTCCGTCGCCCCGTCAAGGTCAACAACCCCAGCCCCGCAGCGTACGGCACCCTATTTGGGTACCGTACCGCTACATCTCGAAATTCCACTTTCGTAATCGGTATCGTTCGCCGAGGTTTTGCGCCAATAACCTTGGCTGCGGCGCGCGGGCTTTTTACATTTGCGGGAGATCCCGCACCCCGTTTGAAGCACACATATGACGCACGCGAAACGTGCCCTGTTTGTCATGCGCAAGCGATTGAATTGACAGGGGAAATTGGTACTTACATGTTCCCCTTGGCTGTGCACAAAATTGATGCGGATGGACAAGACGGATTGGGCCGTATTTTGCTCCCCTTCTTCTCATGAAGTCTGACTGCGACGGACTTACTTATTCAATACAGTTCCCCTCATCGTTTGAGGGGAACTTTGCAGCTGAATTTGATATGTCGTCAAATACCACTGGCCGCGTGCGCTCCCCTCCCCTCCCTCATTGAGCGCATCGACAAAATGTACCAGGCCATGGGTTTCAAGTGCCTCAAGCATGATCTGGGTCTGTCCTGTCGCTTGTTCATGTGAGAGCGTTATTATGGCGACTTCGTTCGAATCGGCCTGTTCTATGGTGGAGAAGACGCGAGTCCATGGATAACGCAATGCTGCAATGATCTTTTCCTGCTCTTTCTGGCGCCGCTGCGTTTCCGGGTCACTTTTGGCCAGCTGCTTCTGCGCGGCCTGGCGCCGCTCATGGAGCCTCTGTTCCAGTTGGCCGACTCGTTGCATATCGCGTAACGCCACTTTCCGCAAGGTGATCGATTCGGCCAGCAGCATAGTCCCCCAGCCAAGCGCGCAGCTCATGCAAAACAAAGCCAGCCAGGGAATGGGGCGACGCCGGATGAATTCGAGCCGCAGCCTCACGCTGCCACCTGGGTAGGTGTCTGGAACAACAAGTCGCGGAAATCGGCATACAGTATCGGTTGCAGGTAATCGTCCCGCTGTAGCACTTTTTCAGCATGTAGCTGCGCCAGCGGCAGGATCTCGCCTGCCACCGCCAGGCGAATAGAATGCTGCGCATTCTCATCCAACGAATATGTCATACGCCTGATTTCACGCTTGATGACATCGGCCTCTCGACGATGTACCATGGTACTCATCGCTTTCATCGTGCCATTCCTTTCAATCACAATCGTGAAAGCATCAGTTTCCACCATCATCAGTGCCCTGTCGCCGTCCGAGATAGTAGCCAGTGAGCCGGGCCGTTGTTGCATGGCATTCCATATGCCAACGACATACGGCCGCAATGACATTAGCCGCAAGCCGCGCTCTCTCGCCAACTGGCGTAGCCGCACTCCGATATCGGCGCGCAATGCGCAGACCACCACCTTGCCACGCGCCGCCGGCAAATGGTCCAAGGTATATTCCCACTGCCCGGGACTCAAGCCCAGTTGATGCTGCATCTGGGCCCGTGCGGCCAACTGCTCCTCTTGCTCATTCTGCAGGCCAGACGGTAGTTCGAGCATCATGAATTTGCTCAGCGCCGAACCGACATGCACGACCAGCGTCGCATACCGGCGCTTGCGCAACACTAAGTTCTCGAAAGTCAGACTATCAGGCAATCCAGCATTCCACTGCCAGCGCGCGAGCTCCTCGACGCGTCGCCAGTGCCCCCATCCTGTTTGCCGGCGTACACGTACCTCACTGGCGGTCAGATACATATGGTATGCATCAATCATGTTCCACCACCCGGTCGATTTCCTCGATGGTCGTAGCGCCGCAAGCCACCAGATCAAGCGCTCGCACATTCAGTGGTCGTACGCCAAGTGATTGCGCATAACGCTTGATTTCGGTGACGTCGGCACGGTTGAGTATCAGGGTGCGTAATTTATCGTCGAATGGTAGCACTTCTGCCAGCGCATGCCGCCCCTTGTATCCAGTGTTGCGGCAGTGATCGCAGCCGCGGCCTCGTGCCGGGGTTATCTGGCTCGGATTCAGATCGGTCACTTTCAACCGCTCGCTCAATTCCTGGCTGACCAACTCCGGTTCGCTGCAGGCAGGACAGTTCGAGCGAATTAGGCGCTGAGCTACCACGCCATTGAGCGCCGACATGAGGCTGTACAAATCGATATCCATGTGCGCAAAGCGGCTGATCACGTCAAACACGCTATTCGCATGCACCGTAGTAAACACCAGGTGACCGGTCAACGCAGCTTGCACGGCAATTTCTGCAGTTTCAGCGTCGCGGATCTCTCCGACCAATATCTTGTCGGGATCATGACGCAAAATTGAACGCAAGCCTTGAGAAAAGGTCAGGCCCTTTTTTTCGTTGACAGGGATTTGCAACACCCCAGGCAATTCATACTCCACCGGATCTTCGATAGTGATAATTTTTTCCTGCCCGGTCTGAATCTCCGTCAGTGCCGCATATAACGTCGTGGTCTTGCCACTGCCAGTGGGGCCCGTCACCAGCAGCATGCCATGTGGTTTCTTGGCCAGGCGACGGATACGCTCGATGGCATCGGCGTCCAGTCCCAGACTGACCAGTGAAATGGCATGGGCATCTCCACGTAGTTGAGTTTTGTCGAGCAGCCGTACGACGGCGTCTTCGCCAAAAATGCTGGGCATAATGGAGACCCGAAAATCGAGCTCACGTGAACCTAGCTCGATACGGAAACGTCCATCCTGCGGCACTCGGCGTTCGGCGATATCGAGCTGCGCCAGCACCTTGATGCGCGAGATGACTTCCTCCGCACGGACCCGGTCCGTCAATTCAGACGCCGGTACCAACACACCATCGAGACGTAGCTTGACCTTCACGCCGTTACGGTCGCACTCGAAATGGATGTCGCTGGCACCGGCTTTCCAGGCATCATAAATAGCGGCATCGACGAAGCGCACGATAGGGCTGGTGCTGCGTTCGATGGTTTCAATCGAAATCACGTTGCCTGCATGATCCTCGAAAGCGCTACGCTGTTCGGGTGCACCGCCGGACAGGCTGCTTGACGCCTTGATGCAATGCTGAGCCTGGTCCAGTGCGGCCAAGATATCTGTCTTATCGCCCCACGCCAGCACAGGGTAGCCTCCAGCTTTGTTGGCCAGCCATTGCAGCGTGTGGTCATCCCATGGATCTGCCACCACGAAACTATCGCCGTCCGCTAGGCGCAGTGGATAAATCACGCGCTTGACACAGTCTGTATAGCTCAGCAGCGAGAAATTAGGAACGCAGGCCAGCATGGCGGCTTGGGGGTAGTATGCAATATCCAGTTGGGCAAGAGCTGCCGCGCCAATATCAGCCACCCCGCACCCCGCCAGGGCAGCTAGTTCCGTTGTCAGTGCCAGGCCGCTTTCACGCGCAAGCACGCGCGCTTGCGCCAGCAAGGTGTTTAACGGCGGCACGCAGGATAAAACAGAATCGCTGTGCATGTATCAAATTCCTCCAGCCAGATCGAATACCGGCATGTACATCAAAATAATAATCGCACCAATCATGATACCGACGGCCATCAGCAGGATCGGCTCCGCGACACGGGTAGCCCGATCAATGAATAAGGTGAATTCCTGCCGGTAAGTCTGCGCAATGATGTCCATAATGCGGGCCAGGTTGCCAGATCTCTCGCCGACCCGTAGCAGGCGCTCAGTCACACTGTCCGTCAAACCGTTCTCGGCAAAGGCTGTCGACAAGCGCTTACCATCCTGGATGACGCTCCGCGCACGCACAATTTGGTCCTGTAATTTTTTTTCAAAGGCCAAGTTTTGCGCCAGCGGTATTGCGTCGCTCAGCGTATAGCCGCCCTTGAGTAGCATGGACATGGTTTGATAGATGCGCGCCAGCTGGTACAGACGCAGGTAATACTGAACGAATTTGAAACGCCCTAGTGCGCGTAAAAGGCAAATCTTCAGCTTGCCGTTGCGGTAACCAATCACCGCCAGCACGACCAGCCCCGCCAGTGCGGCCAGGATCAGGCCCAGATAATCACTGGAAATCTGCCCGATTTTCATCAGTATCACCGTCGAGAAACTCAGTTTCTGCGAAAAATCGTCATATACTTTGCCAAAACGGGGCACCACATATGAGATCATGAATAAACACACCAGCATGCCAAAACCGACCACCAGGCTGGGATAGATCGCGGCACTAATTACCTTGCGGCCCAGATCCTGTCCCACCTTTTCATAAGCCACATACTCTTCCAACGCTTCATCGAGGCGGCTGGTGCGCTCGCTGGCGCGGATGGATGCGATCAACAGCGGAGGGAATCCAAATCGGTTCAGTTCCAAGGCAGACGACAGTGGTTTGCCCTCCAAGAGCATCTGCCTGATCTCCAAAAGCACTGTATGCTTGGCATTGTCATTATCTTTGCTGCATAAGGTGTCGATGGCTTCTACTAACGACATACCGGAATACAACAGTGTCCGCAGCTCGTCGCAGAACAACACCGGATTGAAACTGCGGAGACCGGAAACGCCGCTCGTACGAACGCGGCGGCCCTGCGCGGCGACGGACAATACTGTGTATCCCTGCTGCTCCACCATCTGCGTCACGGCAGCCGCGTCCTCCCCATCCACTGTGCATTCGGCGATGTCGCCGCTGACGGCGTGAAATGTGCGTATCTTAAATTGCATCAATGTTGAATCCATTCTGCGGAACAGCCGTTGGCGTGCCGATGGTGCCCATCATGGCGCCGCCACATAAACAAATTTCCAGTCGGTATAGTGGCCACCGGTCACCGGCGCGCTGCCCGACAGGAGCAACGGTTGCCGCCGCAAGGTTGCTTTTTCGCTCAAGCTGTATACGCCAGCGATGCCGCCATCAGCTGCCTTGACCAACCCCCACTCCGCTCCCTTGCCCACTGGATCCAGATAGATTTTGCGTAGATGACGCCGCACGCCGACAAAGCGCTTGTCCTCGACCAGGTCCTGCAGAGTGGGTGGATACGATTTCGCAGTTCCGGGCGCTTGCGCATAATAAGTCCCGATGGCGCGCACGTAGGCTTGGCCGATCTGGATTAACTCCTCTTCCCGTTCGCGCTGACTGGCGGCGCTCCACGCTTCACCGACAGCGGCTAGGCCGATGCCGAACATTGCCAGCGCGAACAGCATGGCGACGTAGGTAAAACCGCCTTGGGCTGCAGACACATCACCACGTGGCATATTCGCTCCCGTCGCGTGCGCGGCCTGTCGCACCGCTCCTGACATCAAACACGGCGCCCATATCCTTCTTTTCCGGCGCCACAATGATCCAGCTGTCGAGACGATCGGTGATCGGGTCAACCGGCATCTTGCGCAGGTAGTGGCGCGCCACGATTTCTTCGAGCGAATCTGGATAGTGGCCGTTGTCACCAAAGTACTTGTCGATCGCGTCACGCGTCTGCGCCAGGTTTTGCCGCAGCACCGACTCCTTCGCCTTGTCGACATTGCCGAAATAACGGGGCACCGACAGCGACAGCAACATGCCGATCAGCGCCATGACCACCAGCAGTTCAATGAGGGTAAAGCCGCGCCGCAGGATATGGTTTACCATAAACGGTACGCGATGCCGTTCATACCCACCTTATCCGAAGTCGAATAGACGTCGAACACGTCCGCGCCCTCCTTCGGTTCTTCCGGCGGCGACTGATAGCTGCGCAAGCCCCATGACATTTCAGCCTTTACATCAGCCGGGGCAAACGGGTCTTTCGGAATCCGCCGCAGCAAATACATCGTTTGACCACCGGCCGCTCGATCCGGCACTCCCTGCACCAATACCGACAGCGAGGGTGGGTAGCCGCTATCTTGACCGCCTTTAACGATACGCCCGGTATCGTAGGCCTGTTTGTAGCCGTCGATAGCGCGACGAATCTCCCAGAGTGATTGCTTCAGCTCACGTTCCTTGTTACGTGTTGCCGTCAACTCGACCAGCGGCATGGCGGCTGTGGCGAGGATACCCAGTACGGCCATCACCACCAGTAGTTCGACTGTGGTATAGCCTGCGCGCAGCGCATGATCAGACTTGTGCAGCTTAAGCATGGCCCGCATTCATTTCACCATCACGCGCAGCGACGCGGGTAATGTTTCGGCGTCGATTGGTGTCGAGGAAATCGCCTTGGCCGACAACACATGAATCTCGGTGGGGCCAGCGGCCAGGGCCTTGAACTTGAAGCTCATCATCGTCCCCTCCCCCTTGATGCCAGCGGCCCCGGTACGCAACACCGCCATCGTCACCATTCCTTTGGCCTGCTCTATCGACTTGCTCGCGCTAGCCGTGGCGCCATCCTGGGTAAAAAAGGCACCTTCATCCGCATCGATCACTTGCAGGGCCTGCGGCGAGAACTGCAGCTTCAACGGCATGCCGCGCAAGGCGGTTGCAGCCTTGACATTGACATGTACTGTAAACGTATCCCCGGCCTTCACTCCTTGCGGCCCCACCAGTGCCACGGCCACTTGCGGTGTGACTGCCGCAGGTGATCCGGCGTCGTGCTGCAACAGCGGCATCGGCATCCCACCCGCCGGCGCACCCGAGGGGACGGGCAACAGCGCCGCCCCTGGTAAACCAGGGCCCGGAGGCATGCCTTTGGCGGTAACGGGCTTCTCCACTGCTGGCAGGGCCAAAGGCCGGCTGCGCAAATCGTTTTCAGTACCCGACCAAAACTCGGCCTGGTTCAGGTCCGGACGACGGATATTGCGCACGATGCGCGGCGTAATTGACAGTACGATCTCCGTACGCTGGCCATCGTCGCGCTGTGATGAGAACAAGCGCCCCACCACTGGTACGTCACCAATGCCAGGTACGCGGTTAGCACTCATGCGCTCTTCGTTACTGATCAAGCCCGCCAGCAACTGCGTTTCACCATCGCGCAGGCGTAGCACGGTACTGGCGGTACGCGTGCCGATCTGGTAGACCAGCGAGCCAGCGGCTGTCTTGATCTCACGCACCAGCGAGCTCACTTCCAGCCCCACCTTGATCGCCACTTCATCGTCCAGATAAATATTCGGTTCAACGTCGAGCTTCAGGCCAACATCGACGTATTGCACCGATTCGGCAATGTAGCCGTTATTGTTGGAACTGCCAGTTGTGGTCACCACCGGTAGCTTGTCGCCAATCAATATCTTGGCTTTTTCCCGGTTGCGCGCACGAATCTTGGGATTCGCCAGGATATTCACGTCGCCCACGTCGCGGTGCAGGTTGATGCGTACATCGGGCAAATTGATGCCGATGGAATCTCGGTTCAGGCTTTTCAAGTTACCCAGCGTGAAACCGTCCGAACCGGCAGGCGCAATTGGCGTCAGATTGAAACCGTCAGGATACTTGATGCCCAATTCTGTCAAGCTGGAGCGCTTGATCTCCAGCACCTCCACTTCCATCATGACTTCCGGTTCGGACAAGTCGTGTAGTGCGATCAGACGTTCGGCCAGGCGTATTGTCTCCGGTGTCTCGCGCACCATGATCAAGTTCAGCTTTTCGTCGATGAAAGGTTCGCGTATCTTCAGCATGGTTTTCAGCAGTAAGGCAGTCTGCTTGACGTCCGCACTGGACAGATAGAAAGCACGGATCACCAGATCTTGATATTCCTTAGCCTTTTCTGGTGTCTTCGGGTAAATGAGCACAGTGGCCGAATCGAGCACCTTATAGGTCAGCTGGCTGGTCGATGTCAGTAATTCCAGTGCATCGTCGATGCGTGTCTGGCGCAGGAACACCGTAGCACGCAAATCCTGGCGCACGTCCTTGTCGAGCACAAAATTGATGCCACTATTGCGCGTCAGGGCTTCAAGCACCATGCGCAGATTGCCATCACGAAAGTCAAGGGAAATGGGACGCGACTCCGCCAAGCGTGCCACGCTCAGTTCTGACTGTTTGCTGGCCAGTTCCAGTTGCCGCTGCAGGCCGAGCAATTCTGTATTTTTGGGTGTGTCTTTCAGAGCCGCCTCGATCACCAGCGTGGCGCGCTCGCGCAGGCCTTTTTCAATCAGCTCGCGGGCGCTGGCCACGGCGGCTTTTTGCCGGGCATCTCGTTCAATTTCTAGCAGCATCGCCCTGGTACGGTCATCATTGGGCTGTATCGCCAACGCACGCTGCAGGATTTCCTGCGCCTGCGCCTCATTGCCGCGCGAACGCGCCGCCGTCGCAGCCGTCAACAGGCGCGCCAGGATGGTATCGCGCGCGGCGAGCTGCCCCGTGCGCAGCATGACGCTTTCCGGATCGTTTTGTAAGGCTGTATCGTAGGCCTGCAATGCTTCCTCATACTTACCGGCGCCTATCTGGCGCTGCGCACCATCGCGTATGTATTGCGTGCCGCATCCCGCCAGCAGGACGACGCTGCATACCGCGCCGGCCCAACCCAAATAATTTCCCTTGTCACGCAATGCCCTACTCCCTGTTATGCATAATCGTCCTGCCAGCGCCATACCATTTAATGGGCGGTCTGCACGGCGATCATTATTTTTTCTTCCATTGGCACATACGTCACCACAATCTGCGTCTCTGTCACGGCATCGATGCGGTATGTATTATCCAGCAACTGACCTGCCTGGATGGGAATAAGTGTGTCGCTGCGCGTTAAATAAGTGACCGTCTTGCCATTGACGTCGACCATGCGCCCAAAATACTGATAGGGGAATGCAGGAGCACTCGGTTTTGGCGCGGGGGCAGCTGGCGGTGGGGACAAGGCTTTCGGTGCTGGTGGCTGAAAACTGACGAAACGGAACAGATCCGTCGTTGATTCCACCAATGGGTCGCGCTCTAGCAGCCCTTCAGGTTCGCTGCTAGCAAGCAGCTTCCCGACCTCTGGCACTGTAGGGGGCACTGCCTGGCGACGCGGCTCACCGTGCTCGGCCGAACCAACCACCTCATTCTGGTCGCGCCATGCAGTCGAAGCGCACAAGATTAGTGTCAGTAACGCAGCTGCCCACAGCACCTGCCGTCGTTTTGGCGCTGCCACCATTGACATCGCCATCAAGCCGGCTTCCTGTAAAAATACGTGAACCGCAGATCGATGTCTGCCACGATATCGGTGGGCCGCGCGCGTCGCAGTGACAGTGATTCCAGTGCCAGGCCGGGATGCGCGGCCAGTAAGGTAGCGACGGTTTTCTTTAGCGGCAAGTACCCACCTTTGGCGCGGGCGCTGACCTCAATGCGTCCAATGTCCGTGCGGGCTTCACCGTCGGCAGCAGGTTTAAAGGTGGCATCAGACATCAGCAAACCATTTCGCATGGCCAGCGACTGCAGATCGGCGGTCACCTGTGACAGGCTATCGAAGCTCGCCAATTGCGTCGACAGATTTTGCGGCGAGGCGGCTGCGATAGCAGCATGTGCTTGCAACTGCGTTTCCAAAAGCTGCACCTTGTCAGCAACGATCGTGTTGTTCTCGCGTTGCGCTGGCAACTCCAAGAAAAACAGCCAGACCGAACCGCACAGTACGGCACCGGCTACCAGCCATGGCCAGTGGCGGCGTATGACAAAGCGCAAGCTCAAACGACTCTCAGAAAATGGCATAAGAACTTGAAAAGTATACAATACTAATTTTTAATTCGTGAAAAAAGCATTCAGAATCATCACGATAAGAATGCATGCAAAAAAGATGAAGAAATCGCTAAAAATGAGATTTCTAACTGTTGTGTTGTATCCTAAGCTCTCAAAGTATCCTTAATTTCATTATCTTGACCATCCCATCTGCTCATTATTTCACTTCTGGGTTTTTTAATCCATAACTTGCTGAGTCATATCCAACGCTCAGTGGAATAAAACCGAATCCACCGCAGTGGCGCCGCGATAAGAATCGGATGAGGGCGACGGCCGCTGTCGTTGGACATGATAGCTCTCCAAAAAAGAAAGGCACCATGGCCCCGTACGGGGACCGCGATGCCCCGTACACGAGAAGATATGCCTGCCTATCGTCAAAAACCGATAGTCAGGCGAACGAAGCCCACCATTCCTGAGAACAGGGGGCCCAATCTGAGAAGTAGTGAATGAACGGTACTTCCATGACGCCAACGATCCTCTGCTTGCGCAAATCAGCCTGATAAGTGACCAGGCAAAGATCGGTTGCCGAAGCAACGTGTCGAGGTCCTACTCGACAGGTGAACGACGGGTGACGACCGCAACGCTCACCACGCGAGTGGCAAGACCCTGTCAGAAACCCGCGATGGGTGAGGCAGGGGCAACGTGAGAGCGATTCTCACAGAAAGCATTCCCACTTTGTACAAAACAGTGAAATCTTCAAGCAAGCGGAAGCGGCAAGTTCACCGAATTCTAGCTGGCTAAGACACACCGACTCATTTGCCAGACAAAACAAGTGCAGCGGGTCTTGCATCAAAGCGACGTTGTTGATTAGTCCGCCAATCGGGATCAACGCTCGCAACTAGTTGGTCCACATCTTTCATCAGGTTCGGTTTTGGGCAATCCAGAAGATTGGCCGCGATGATTGCACTATCAGCCAAACCATAACCGTATTTTTGCACCAGCAATGCTGCCAGTTCCGGTGTCTCGGCACCTCGATCCACATCGTTTCTTCGACTCTCTGCATAGCGATACAGCTCATTACGAAGTAGCCGAAGGAAATCATCTAACATAAACATGATATTTCTCCTATGTCTCTAATGAAAACACAGCGAAAAATTAGCCCAACTGAGTTGCAACTGGCACCTTGTTATCTCATGGTTACCTTTCACCTAATATGACATAAAAAATTGACCGATTCACATCTGTGTGTACATCACTGCTGGCACCATCAATAGGTACGATGGAATCAATTTCCTTGCGGATATAGATCGTCTTCCATGGGTCCCAGGCTCCTGAAACGCTCATGAACCAATCGATTAAAACAGCGCATGAATTCCCCACCATCGTCACAACTTGCAATCACATGCTTTTCCAGGCGCCCACATCGCGAAACGCGGCGCGTGTCAGCAATCACGCATGATGTGTGAATAAAATTGCATAAAACAAACGGCCGTCCCTCCACCGGCGCATCAAAATAGGCTTGTGCTGCGAGATGGGCATCGGCCACCTCAATACCCTTGCACCCGCTTTTCTCGATCACCGTATAGGTTGATCCGGCTGTCCGACATGCTCGTAACAATTGACGGCTCTCCGCATTCAACTCCATCCCTCCTCCCCCGCACGCCTTCCGAGCACCAGTTGTACAAGACTAGCGCCGCTGACCAACACCACCTTACTTTTCGTCAAATGGGTATACACGGCCGCGCCGCTGCGTCCAGTATGCAAAAATAGTCCCGCGCCAAAGCCAAGATGACGAATGGCCTCGCCAAAGGCTGCCACATGGTGATGATTCACATGGCCGCCGTAGCGCTTCGACTGCACCGCATACCAACCATGTCCAGGCAGCCACACCTTGCCGTCAATCCCACCATCACCAGAATACCTCTGGTTACGCAGCACCATTAGCCCGGCGTCCTCCAGAGCGGAAAGCACGACCTCTTCGAACACCAGAGGATCGACACTGCGCAGATAGGCCAGGCACCGCGCGGCATACCCCTCCCCCTTGAACTGCCGCACAGCCCGCAACACTGCGCGCGATTGACCAACACGCCTGCGATGCTCAGGCAGCCGGCGCATGCGCATCGCATTGAACAGCTGCGACGCACAACGCACCAGCATGCCGCTCACACCCCGCGACCGGGCCAGCACAACTTCGTAGCGCTCGCGCGGCGGAACCGATCCGCGTGGACCGCCAGGTCTTCTTTCTGCGCTTCTATCACCTCCACCATCGCTGACCATTGCGCGCTGGCCCAAGCGCGCATGCGAATCTCCCGACGACCAACGCTGCCAATGTCCCCGTTTCATGATGCCGCTCCCATTAATTCCGCTTTGTCACTGTGCCGGCCCACCGGCGAACCCAGATATGCATTGCTGATCTGCCTTCGATGGTGGCCCAGCTGTTCGGCTACCTGCCGATAAGCGTCCGCCATGACCTCACGATCGATCAACAGCTCGCCGCCACGTACAGGCGGCTGCACCTGCGTGATGTCAAAGTACAGATCACCGGCGAACTGGTGCCGCAAGCCGTGTGGCGTCACACCCAGGTCATTCTTGGTCAGCCCGACTGCACGCACCACATTCGAAAACAGGTCCAGCGATTGTTTCAAGGACAGCCCAGGATGCCCAATATGCCCCCAGTCCTGTCGGGCAAGGCAACCCGCGCGCGCCAGTGCTTGCCGCTGCTGAGGCGTGCGCACTGCCGCATAGCGCAGCCGGCCGCCCTTCGTCCCGCGCTTGATGCGCAAAAAACTAATATAGTGATCGGATCGAGGATGCTGGGACGGCAAGGCATACGCCGGTACTTCGGCGGCGCGCGGGCAGAACATCACGGCTTCCTTGCGGCGCAGGCCAAAAGCGATCATCATCGCAAGCTGCCCTCCCACGTGGCTGTCCACCGCATCGACGGCGGCAATGACCTCGTCGACAGCAAGACCATGGCTCTCCCACCCCTTGTCGATCAGCGCCCCATAGGAGCGGCGTACCAGCGCCGGATCGCTCACATAGCTCTCGGCACTGCGCACCAGGCCCGGCTTGCCGATCCATCTAGCGAAGACCCGGATAAAGCTCATTTGCTGCTGAATGTAGGCCGCGCTGCAGGGATACGCCCGGCGCGGTATGCTCATCGGCATGTCGAGCAACACATCTGCCGGAAACGGCTGCGCCGTCCAATACGCCATCAGCGCGCGCACATGCCGTTCCGCCAGGTTTTCCGGTATGGGTTTAAAGCCCAATGTGCGCAGCAAAGCGAAAATGCGGTACAAACCCTGGCTGCGCGCCTGTCTGGTGCTATGCGAAATCCCCTTCCCTGCGCTGGCATGCTTTTCATTAAACGCCTCCAGCACCGCATCGAGCTGCCCCCTCCATTGTGTGTTGTGGGTCATGACTTCTCCCTCCCGAAACTCAGGATTGTCGATTTGGCATGCTGCACTGTCCGGCGCGCATACCTCCGGTGTGGCCTTCAACTGGCATCGGCGCCCGGCCTGCTGCGCCAACGAGGGAGATGTACTCTAGACATTCCAACGCGCTGTCCCTATCTCAGCGTCGATGGCGGATTTTCTGTTTGCCCGAAGGCGCGGTGTCTTAAAAATGCTCATGCGAATAACCAGCGAATTTCTCCTTCTGTGTTAGTCCCCGCGTCTTGCGCGAGCAGTGCGGCGCTGACGCCACAAAGACATTTAGGTGCCCCGGCCACTCTCAATTGAACCAGGACCTTGCCCCTCTTCCCTCACGGTCATCCCATCAGCCCTACCACCAGGCCGCTTCGTGATTGCGCACTAACCAGGTTGATCGAAGCTTCTCCGGCAACGTCACAACAAGGCACCGCGATAGCTCTTCGTACAGCAGGAAGATTGAATAGGTGATAAATCACTCTCCTGCGGTTCGCGGCCGCAGGCGATACATCGACACTACCAGGATCGTAAATTAGCGACGGAGCGCCGCAAGGCCCTCTCCGATTTGACAAGCGTCTCTTGACGAGAAATCACGCGCGAGCAGTTACCCCCGGCAGGGGCAGCCCGACCTACTTCTTCACTGACATACCACTCAATTCGACCGCAGGGCGCGGCCGATCAACTTCGCTTCGATAGACAGGTTACGACTGCAACGGCATACCACGCTTGCCAGCGCCACATTCGGAACGCGATGTTCCTGGAAGTGGGTCCAGACAGTCGTCACAGAATATGATCAGTTTTTTCGAATGTCAAGCCGATTTTCGGCGCTGAAAATTTGTGATTGAGGTCGAATTTATTTGGTAAGTGCATCTGGCGAGGATTTCTCCCTATGAAGAATGCCGCGTGGCCATTCCTCTGATTGTAAATGGTTTTGAACATGGGAACGGACTGAGCCAGGTACACAAATGCGCAATCAAAATACGTCCGCGGTGCGGCGCAAGTCCAGCGCAGATGCGATGCGATCTCACGCCAGCCTGCACCAATTTAGCTGCGCCACAGCGCGACTCCAGTCGCTCCCCAGCACGTCTAGATTGGCACTCACTACAAATTCTGCCCAAAAAGACGGGCATTTCCTATGGAGTACGTACCACCCCACTATTACTGTTGATCACTTGCAGCAAACAGGAGGGCGAAGTGGAACCCATCGTACGAGCCGTGGACGTTGGCCGGGGAAACACCAAATTCATTGCAGCGGTCAGCGCTGGTGACGTGCGTTGCGCGATGTTCCCGTCGCAGGCCCACCCATGTGAAACGGTCTATGAGCAGGAAACCTGGGGAACTAAACGCCGTACCGTCTGCGTCCCGGTCGACGATTTGAACTACGAAGTCGGGCCCGATGCTCACCTGGCTTCCGACATCTTCAATGCTAATGTGCTGCAGCACGACAGCTACAGTGCAACGCCTGAGTATCTGGCTTTGCTACTCGGGGCACTGCATTACATGCGTCTGGACCGGATCGATCTCCTGGTACTTGGCCTACCCGTGGCCACGTATAAGCTCAAGAAGCAGGTAGCGGCGTTGGAACGCCGCGTGACCGGTGAACACATCTTGGCGGAAGGCAGAAAGATCATGGTCGCACGCGTCAAAGCAATTGCGCAGCCATCCGGAGCCTTGATGTACTGCGGGCTGACCCATGGGCGCCTTGCACAGATGCGCAAGGAGCGCAATCTGATCATTGATCCAGGTCGGCGGACGTTTGACTGGCTTGTGACGCAAGGTATGCAGCAAATTGACAAGCGCAGCCATTCGGTACCGCGTGGGATGTTTGATGTGCTCCACTCGATCATCGAAGGAATCAGCCGATCCACCGGGTCTCACTACCGGGAATATGACGCGATCGATTTGGCGCTGCGGACGGGAAAGAAACCGGTCATCTTTCAAAAAGAATACGACATTACCCAACACCTGCCACTCGCGCAGAAGATCCCGGAGCAGGCTGTCGCCGAGATGCTGCACTACGTGGGCGACGCTGCCGACATCAAAAATATTATTTTGGTCGGCGGTGGCGCCTTCTTCTATCGCAAAGCACTGAAAACCGCATTCCCGCATCACGAGCTGCAGGAACTCAAGGATCCGATCTTTGCTAACGTCAAAGGTTTTCAGTATGCCGGCACAGAGCTAGCCAAGCAGGCCGACGTGTCATCGACTCGGACAGATGGCACAGATCCGCTAAACATGACGACCTAAACCATGGGCACACCTCTTACCATCCGCTTGAGTGTCGAACTGGAACGCGCGGACAACCCTCCCCTGTATGACGATCTCATCAAGTTCCCAAAAGGGCCACGCCGTGTGAATCGCCTGCGTACACTGGCCTATGCCGGCCTGGTAGTACAGCAATGCGAACAAACCACCTCGTCCATAGAGGCGCAGTGGCCCACCAAACCACGTACTGAACCAAACAGGCCGGGGCAGGATACCGTCGCCGCCTTGGCATCGATGGAACTTTTTGGCCCGTCAAGAAATGAATAGGAGTTGAACATGGAAAACGAAGAGCTACCTCGTATCAGTGCTAGCCAACTGGCCGAAATGGGGTACTGCGAACGCAAGATCGTTTTGGCCGACAGATTTGGCCCACGCTGTGCACCCAAGCGTGAAGAGGCCCGAGAAAATGGCGAGCTGCAACACGTACGGTTCTTCATCGAAACGTTGGAAGTGAATACCATGCCGTTAGCGACCACAAGTTTGCGAGAACAGTCGTGCATCCAAGCCAATGCATCGTCTAAACGAACGACCAGACGCCAAATAGAGTGGTACAAAATGCGCCCAAAATGGCTATCCACGATGCATCAGAGGAGCTGCCAGGTGGCGCGATCTGCCCGAGCAAGGTTTGTACAATTATGCGATCGACTGTACCGGTCGCGACGGAAACAAGTGGAGATGAGGCGTCGGCGGCGTCTTCACCTTGTCGCACGTTCCACCGAAAAAAGATGAGCATGTCGACTTTTCTATCGGCGCTTTTGCATATAGGTGGGGTACTTCTGCTGCTCTGTCTGATACGGGGAGTAAGAAGACATGCGATGTCTCGAACGCGACCGTGCTGGTTCCCGGAGGAACTGCGATACGCCAGCCTGGCTTACGCAGAGCAAACTTTCTCAATCGATCACCCCATCAAACTCATCGCGCGAGTTGATCGAGCCTATCGCTACAAAGGAAAACTCACGTTGATGGAGTACAAAATCCGACGTGTGGAGCGTGTGTTCATGTCGGACGTGATCGAACTCTCTGTCCAAAAGATGATTCTGGAATTAGCAAGCGGAGCCAAGGTAAACGATTATGGGTTTGTCGTTGTTGAGCGCCCGGATCTACCTGGACGTAGAGCCTTCAAGGTTTTCTTGCTAAAACACAAACAAATCATCGCGTTTTATCACCGCAGAATGGCTTTATTGAGTCAAACGATAACTGCCGACCACGCGGAGTCATCATCGCAGTGTCGCCGATGTGAATTCTTGACGGAATGCAAAAAGTATCCTGAAAGTACGGTGTAGGCCATATGGCGCTCAGAGAATATCCTCTATGAATTCCCCACGTGATGGTGCTTTTACTGGACAGTCAGAGTTTCTTGCGAGCGATAATTTTTGTTGGCAATCCTAGCGCCGCGTAGAGATTTTGGTGAAAACAAACGGCCTAGACCAAGCTTTCCACCGTCCGTCGCAAAGTTAGGGAACCTAGCATAACGCTCGATAAGATTAGCCCATCCAATTAATGAAAGGGAAACTTATGCGCAGTCGTCTATGGCTATTGCCAGTCCATGCTTCAGGCCACGCGCTACACCTGGGAGCCCTACTGGGAGTGGCGGCATGTAGCGGCCCCGCCCATGCGGGCGAGTCCGACATAGCCGCGCGTATCGCCGCCGGGCTCCGGCAGCGGGTGGACATCGCAGGCGAGCCGACGCAAACCTTCGATATCCAGCAGCGCCTGCGCCGCTATAAGGTCTCCAGCGTGAGCGTGGCGGTCATCCGCGACGGCAAGATCGCTTGGGCTGGCGTCTACCGGCAACCGTCCGCACCTGCGGCCGACACCGACACGCTGTATCAGGCCGCGTCCATCAGCAAGGGCGTGACCGGCGTGCTGGCGCAACGGCTGGCGGGCAGCAACAAGCTCCAGCTCGATAGTCCGGTGGACACCTGTCTGCGGCCGTGGCCCCTACCCGCCGGACAGCAAAGCCCCGAGCATCCGGTGACCTTGCGCAATTTGCTCAGCCACACCGCAGGGGCGACCGTATCCGGATTCCCCGGCTATCCACCGTCGCAGGCGATCCCTACGGACCTTCAGGTAATCAAGGGCGAGCCGCCGTCGCTCACGTCGGCGGTCGCCATCCAGACCATCCCGGGCGCCGCCTATGCGTATTCCGGCGGCGGCTACACCATCGCCCAAGTCGCCATGCAGCAATGTCTGCGCACGCCTTTTGCGGAGTTGATGCGCCAGCAAGTACTGCAGCCGCTGCGGATGCAGCGCAGCACATTCGCGCAGCCATTGCCGGCGGCAGAACACAACCGCGCGCGCGGCCACTACGCCGACGGCAGCGAAGTCGAAGGCGGGGCCTTCATCTATCCCGAACTGGCGGCCGCCGGCCTGTGGACTACGGCTAGCGACCTGGCGCGCTTCGCCATCGGTGTCCAGCGGTCGTGGAAAATCGGCACGGCCTTTCTGAGCACCACCGAGGCGCGCAATCTGCTGACGCCGGCGCTGAACAATTATGCGCAGGGCTTCTTCGTGGTCGGCGATGGCGAGCACAAACGCTTCATGCATTCCGGCGGCAACACCGGCTTCAAGAGCACCTATGCGATGTATCTCGACAGCGGCAACGGCGTTGTAGTCATGACCGACGGCGACAACGGTACCTATCTTGGCGGCGAGATCGTCAAGGCGGTGGCATCCGCCTACGACTGGCCCGACTTCAAACCTCGCCTGGCCCAAGCGGCGCCCCTGGACTTAGCAACGGCCACGCGCCACGTCGGCATCTACCAGCTCTACAACTTCGAGGGCCGTTTCACCAACCGCTACGAACTGCGCTTCGACGGCAAGGACTGGACGATGGTGATGCCTGACATTGGCGCCACCCGGCTGGTGCCGACCGGCAAATCCAGCCTGGTATCTCCCGAGACCGGCGACATCATCGAACTGACTCAGGATGGCGCCCAAGACCTGCTCTTAATCGGGGGGCGCAAGGCCCACCGCAGCCCGGATAGCTGAATCGGCAACGGTAGCGCCAACTCGGCAAGAGCGTGCGAGGGGGTGCTGGCAAGCTGCGATCACGACGTGCATCCAGACCTGCGCGCAGTGGTCGCCATGGTCGATGGCTGCATCGTAGCCAAGCGTTAGTACAACGGCGAGACCGCCGGCCCGTGGCATGACATCCGCCGTGTTGAGTTGAGCGTGGAGTTGCCAGATGATGGGACACCCCACCGCGAAACGGCGTGTTTCAGTCCGTTGGAATCTGCACGGAGATGATGTGCCAGTGCAGGAATTCATTGCCTTACTGGCTAGGCCTGAGGGCGACACCGGCCGCCGTTCGTGCAAATAGAATCAGCGGCCCCATAAAAATATCAAAGTGACACCATTGCAGATGCTTTAGGTAAGCTACAGTGCCAAACCATGGAGACACAACATGCTCAAATTTGCCAGGCCGGTTCAAGGCGCGTGAGTCTCAATTAGCTCTACTATCGCCCTATTTTTGTCGAGCTGTATTAGACGGTCGCAGAGAGCTAGCGAGGTCGCGAGAGCGAATGGCGTTCGTCCAATAGAACTGACATACCTAGATGTTCCTCAATGACGCGTCTCTCTTCGCACTTTCGTACCACTGTCTCTGTTAATTTTGACAACTCAAGAAATTCATGGACCTTGCAGTTTTTGATGTCCTCAGCATATACTGTGTTTATATACAGTAGTTTTGAAAATTATCAACGACCTCTAGCCAGACGCCATGCTTTTACCCTCCCTTCAACGTACCAGCTCTACCGCATTGGCTAACAGCCCCATGCTGCGTGACGTCTGGCGGGCAAGTGAACTGAGCCGAGGAACAACCAGCACGGTTACTACCGGTCATAGCATCTTGGATGGTGAGCTTCCTGGCAACGGTTGGCCTCAATCGACCTTCACGGAGTTGCTAGTTCAGCAAGCGGGTATCGGGGAAATGCACTTGTTGCGGCCAGTGCTGGCACAACTGTCGCAACATCGCCGGATCGCCCTGGTGCAGCCGCCGTACTTGCCCAACTCCGCCGCCTGCAAATTCATGGACCTGAGCTGCCCGAACCTGCTCTGGATACGCGCCCCCAGCACCGCCGATGCTCTCTGGTCCACCGAGCAGATCCTGCGCAACGGCAGTTGCGGTGCGGTATTGCTGTGGCAGACGAATATCCGCGACGAAGCACTGCGGCGCCTCAATCTGGCGGCGCAGACAACCGAAACGTTCTTCTGGCTGGTCCGGCCGATGAGTGCTGCGGCCGATGCGTCACCAGCGCCATTACGCCTGGCATTGCGCCCCGCCGCCGGCGGCATTTCCACTCACATCATTAAACGGCGTGGCCCACATCATGAGGCGCCACTCTTTATACCGCTGGCTGACATGCCGGCACGTCAACGATTTTTGGACGATCAAAATGCGGTTCTGGTTCAGCGTACACCTCCCACTGTTGCCTCTCGAATGCCTCAGGCCGCGCTGGTGTGAACCGGGGTCGTATGCGGTGGTCGAGAAGGGCAGCATCATTGCGGTCTCGCAGCATGCCTATGCCGAAGGGGTACGTATCGGCATGCGCCCTGGCGGCGTGGCGGCCGTCTCGCCAGATACCGTGATCCTGGAGCGCAGCCTTGAGCGCGAACTGATCATGAGCAATGCCGTCGCGCTCGCCCTCCTCCAGTTCACCCCGGAAGTGGCGCATGCCGGCGACTTCAGCCTGCTGCTGGACGTGACCGCCAGCTTGCGCCTATTTAACGGGCGAGCCGCCATCAGCCGATGCATTCGCGCTGCCCTACAAGCGCTTGGGGTGACCTCGCAGCTCGGCACGGCACCGACGGCCATGGGGGCCTGGCTACTCTCGCGCTGGCAACCGGCGAAACGCCAGATCATTCTGCGGCGCACCGTGCACATGCGCTCGCTAGAACGCCAGCTCGACCGCATGCCCTGCGTCTATCTGCCCAGCACGGCGAACCACCTGGAATGGCTAACAGACATTGGTGCGGATCATCTGGCGGCGCTACGACGCCTGCCCCGCCCTGGCATCCAGCGCAGGATGAACAGGCAAGTGCTCGATGAGCTCGACCGCGCCTATGGGCTCGCTCCTGAACTGTTTGAATGGATCGCCATTCCCGAAACTTTTTCAGCGCGCATCGAAACTTTTGACCGGATCGAACACGCCGATGCCCTGCTGGACGGCGCCACTGGCCTGCTGCAGCAATTTGTCGGATGGCTGGTCGCGCGTCAGCAGGCCGTGAGTGTTTTTGTTCTGCTGCTGGAGCACGAGCGCGGCAAGACCGCGATCCCGCCCACGCCGATCGAGATCGGATTGGCAGAGCCGACCTGGCGCGATGAACATCTGATTCGGCTACTGAAGGAGCGCCTGGCGCGCACGGAACTGGTTGCCCCGGTCATCGCCCTGCGCCTGGAAGCGCGCTTGCTCACCGCGATGGCGCCACCGACGCAAGATCTGTTTCCCGAACCAGGCGGCACCCCAGCCGACTACAAGCGTCTGCTGGAATTACTCAGTGCCCGTCTTGGCAGCGACAACGTCCTCTGCCCTGTCGAGCATCACGACCATCGGCCGGAGGAAAGCAATGCTTGGGCTGCCGCCACCGGAAAACACAAGGCGGCCAGCTCCGAGGATGAGGCTTTTGAGCGCCCGTTCTGGCTGCTACCTAAACCAATCCCGCTGCTGCTGCGCGGCGAACGTCCCTTCTATGGTTCCCCCCTAAAAGTGCTCAAGGGGCCGGAACGCATTGAGGCCGGCTGGTGGAACGATCAAATCGCGGCCCGCGACTATTACATCGCTCAAGGAAGCGATGCGACTTGCTACTGGATCTACCTGGAGCGTGTCGTTGACGGCCGCTGGTTTCTGCACGGGATGTTCGGCTGATCATGGTCCAGCCGCCAGTTTCCACGCTGCCGGACTATGCCGAGCTGCAGTGCATGAGCCATTACTCCTTTCTGCACGGCGCCTCTCCACCCGACCAGCTGGTGGCACGCGCGGCTCAGCTGGGATACCAGGCCATCGCCATGGCTGACGAATGTTCCCTGGCCGGCGTGGTCAAGGCGCATGTGGCGGCGAGGGAGTGGAACATCCACCTCATCATTGGCAGCCAGATGAGGGTGACACCGGAGGACGGCACCCCATCCTTCACTGTGCTGATCCTGGCCATGGACCGCGACGGCTATGGCAACTTGAGCGAACTCATTACCGCTGCGCGCACGCGCGCCGACAAGGGAAGTTACCTGGTGTGGCCACGCGACATTGCCAACCCCACCGCCCCTCTCGCCCACTTAAAAGGGCTGCCGGGCTGCCAGCTCATCCTGTGCCCCAAATATAACGCCCCCTATGAAGAGATCGAGCGGCAAGCCGAATGGCTGGTGCGTAGCGCACCGGGGCGCGCGCGCGTCGCCTTGACGTTGCACCACCGGGCCAAGGATGACCGGCACCGCGCCATGGTCGAAGCCATCGGCGCCGAATTCAGCCTGCCGGTAGTGGCCACGGGCGACGTCGTCATGCACCTGCGCTCAATGAAAATCATCCAGGACACCATGACCGCGATTCGTCTGAATACGTCGGTGGCGCAGTGCGGCTATCAGCTTGCGTCGAATGCCGAAGCGCATCTGCGCTCGCGCCTACGGCTGGGCAACCTGTATCCGCGCGACGCCCTGGATGAAACCCTGCGCGTGGCGCAGCGCTGCACTTTTTCGCTCGATGAGCTGCGCTATGAATATCCAGGCGAGATTGTGCCAGAGGGACAGACCCCGGCCAGCTACCTGCGCGAGCAGGCGTATATCGGGGCGCACTGGCGCTACCCGCACGCCATTCCGGACAACGTGCAGGCCCAGCTGGAATATGAGCTGGAACTCATTGGCGACATGCAATATGAACCCTATTTTCTGACGGTATTCGACATCGTGCGCTTCGCCCGCTCGCAAAAAATCCTCTGCCAGGGGCGCGGATCGGCGGCCAATTCGGCCGTGTGCTACTGCCTCGGCATCACCGAAGTCGATCCCTCGCGCGGCACCCTCCTTTTCGAGCGCTTTATCTCGCGCGAGCGCGATGAGCCGCCCGACATCGATGTCGACTTCGAGCACCAGCGCCGCGAGGAGGTGATTCAATACATCTATCGCAAGTATGGCCGCATGCGTGCCGCCTTAACGGCCGTCGTCATTTCCTACCGCCCGCGCAGTGTCTTGCGCGATGTGGGTCGGGCGCTGGGTGTGGATTTATCGGTAATCGACAAGGTTGCCAAAGCCTCGCATAGCTGGGGTGGGCGGGCCGATCTGCAGCAGCGCCTTATTACCTGCGGACTCGATCCGCACTCCCCCATCGCCGAGAAGTGGGCGGCAATTGCCGAGCGCCTGATGCGTTTTCCACGTCATCTTTCCCAGCACCCGGGCGGCTTCGTCATTTCGCGCGGCCCCCTCTCCCGCCTGGTACCCATTGAAAACGCCGCCATGCCCGAGCGCACCGTGATTCAATGGGATAAGGATGACATCGATGAACTGGGCCTGCTAAAAATCGACATCCTGGCGCTGGGCATGCTGTCGTGTATCGCCCGCGCACTGGCTTTGATCTCGGAGCAGCGTGGCGAACGTTTTGAATTGGGCGATATCCCCCACGAGGATGCCGCCACTTACCAGATGATCTCTCAAGCGGACACCGTCGGCGTGTTTCAGATCGAATCGCGAGCGCAGATGTCCATGCTGCCGCGCATGCAGCCGCGCGAGTTCTATGACCTGGTCATTGAGGTGGCCATCATCCGGCCAGGCCCCATCCAGGGCGGCATGATCAATCCGTATTTGCGCCGGCGCCAGGGCCTGGAGGCAGTGACGTATCCCAGCCCCGAGATCGAGGCGGTGCTGCGGCGCACGCTGGGGGTACCGATCTTCCAGGAGCAAGTCATGTCGATCGCCATGACGGCGGCAGGTTTTACGGCCGGTGAAGCGGACCGCCTGCGCCGCGCCATGGCCGCCTGGAAAAGAAAAGGTGGCCTGGAGCAGTTTGAAGACCAGCTCATGAGCGGCATGGCCGAGCGTGGCTACAGCATCGAGTTTGCCACCTCCATTGTTGGGCAGATACGCGGTTTTGCCGAATATGGTTTTCCGGAATCCCATGCGCACAGCTTTGCCCTGCTGGCCTATGCCAGCAGCTGGCTCAAGTGCCATCATCCCGCCGAGTTCCTGGCCGCCCTGCTCAACAGCCAGCCCATGGGGTTTTATAGCCGCTCCTCTCTGGTGCAGGACGCGCGCCGGCATGACGTCGAGGTAAGACCCGTCAATGTCTGTACGAGCGGATGGGAAGCATCCCTGGAGCCGATGGCGGACGGCAGACTGGCGGTACGCCTCGGTTTAAACAATATCAACGGGATGGTGAAAGAGGCGGCCTGGCGCATTGAAGAAGCCCGCGCTGCAGCCCCCTTCAAAAACACACGCGATGTTGCCATGCGCGCGCAACTCGATGCGGGGGATATGAAGGCGCTGGCGTCAGCCAACGCCCTGGTAACGCTGACGGGCAACCGGCGCATGGCCATGTGGGATGCCGCGGCGAGCGTGCCGGAGAAGGATTTGATGCGCGCGACGACCATTGCCGAACCCGTGCTGGAGCTGGCGCCGCCCACGGAAGCCGATGACATCGTGGCGGACTACCGGCATGTCGGCCTGACACTGGGCCGTCATCCACTCGCTCTCCTGCGTGAACGGCTCAACAAGATGCGCTTTGTACCGTCGGATATCTTGAACACCTTCAGCGACGGCCAGTTAGCCAGGGGCTGCGGCATCGTCACGGTAAGACAGCGGCCGGAGACGGCCAAAGGGGTGATCTTCCTCACCCTGGAAGACGAATTTGGCACCATCAACATCATTGTCTGGCCCACGCTGGTGGAAAAGCAGCGCGCCGAACTGATGAATGCCTCACTCTTGGGGGTGTACGGTATTTGGCAATCAAAGAGTGGCGTGCGCAACTTGATCGCCAAGCGGCTGGTGGATTGCTCGCATCTGCTCGGCCAGCTTGATACGAAGAGTAGGAATTTCCACTAGTAACCCATCAGTTGAGCCGAACGTGTACAGGAGGGAGCTACCATGCAACGCCCCAACAGGGCCTGCAAACCGGTGGCCTATCTAGTTACTTTGTGTGCAATGGCTCTAAGGCCACGATGCACTCATGAAGCATGGATGAGTGCGATGATCTCGTTAAGTCTTGTAACCGCTCAAGAACCGGTATGTCTTACGTGCTATGCTGTCAGGATTAAGTAGTAGGTAACCAAGGAGGTAAGCTATGCGACATACTTTTGTTTTTAGTGCTGCGGATGCCCAGCATATCAACAAGAAATTAATGGAGCAATGTGCCGACACGGATATTTCTTCACAATCTGGCCCTGCCGCTGTCAAGAGTGGTGTACTCGTTTCTGGTGCTGCCGCAAGGCAAGCCAGAGGGACTTCTCTCACATTCTCGGCCAAAGAAATGAACGAAGCAATGACTAAAGCACGCAAGCTTCTAGCTGCTTGAGTTAGGCCGTGGCGATGTACGTATACGATCAGCTCGTGACAGGCCCCAATGATTTTATTGGGGCCTTGGCATATTCACTCTACAAACAAACGAAAGTGGAGTGGATCATTAATTTAAAAGCTGCCAATGGTGGACTAGAGCCAACGGCGGCAGAAAGCATGATGTTTCATGATTTCAATGTATTGCCGGCACAATTGCAGGGTTACAAGGATCGCGCGGCGGCTCTCGCCGCCACATTCCTGAATGTGGCTACCCAGGAACGGTTAGATGATCTTAGCGCTGATACCTTGCAATCAACGCTGGCCACCAAATTTGATTCTACACATCAAGCGGTTGCGACCGAGTTAGCATCGTTCAGTGCGGAATTGGCATCACGGCGCGGAATTTACGGCTGGATGGCCGAGGTCGGTGCCGCACTCATCACCAATTTCCTCACGATTATCCTGGTTGCTCTCATTGCATATGGGTATGGGAAATTCAATGCCATAAATTCTGCGGTTGATGCAAAGTTGAATCAAGCGCTTCCTTCGACCTCTGGCCAGCCCAGCGAGAGAAAACCAGACAATCAGTCGAAGGCACGGGAATAGCTTTGACGTGCCATCACCGGTTCTCTCGAGATGCCTGAAATAGTGTCGACAGGTTTACCCTGCTGGCTAAGATGGGTGTTTTACCGATGAAGTAGCCGGCCAGCTTACCTTTCAGTACGCCCCCCCCTTTTTTTTGCTGCGGATCCTGCAAGATTGGCTTGCCCAGGCTTTGCTTATTCATAGAGTGCAATAGAAAACCTGTATTTTCAAAGAGTTAGTTGACGACGTTACATGCCATCAAACTCGCCGCCACGTTCCAATAGGACGCGGGACTTCGACAGGCACCACTGAAAGTAAGTGCCTGTTGCCCTGAAAAGGAGGACGACAGGCTTACTGCAAAGTATCATGTTTCGCGCCAAATTTAACCTAATCGTGTAAGTTGAGTTTTTACATAGGCATGAAATTGTGCATGGGTTAGGTAAGTTGCGTTTAATTTTGATTTGAGCTCAACCCCCATTACGACCAAGGTCTTCCTATTTTCAATTGATTGTGATTTTTCAACTTTGCGCAAATGATAATTTAACTCGTGCTCTTGAGAAAAATTTACATACTCGTGATCGCTTAAGGACATTTTTAATTCTCCTTTGTGTTGATTTTTGGCAAGTTGCCAAAAATTAAATATGGCCTTTAGTTGGTAATTCAACCCCTCTTTCGAAGTGAATTTTATTTGCATTTGAATCGCCACCAGCAGCTTGGATTCTCCTGGTCCATGGTTCTTGAAAGGTGAAAACCGATAGATCGTGTTGGGGCCCGGGCGTCCTGCCAGGCACTTGGTGTGCGATCTCGTAGCCGCCTGATCCAACGACGAGATCGAGGCCGACCTGCCAATCCCCTGCCCTATAGGGACTCTTGCCGCGCTGAAGCCATAGTTGCTTGAGCTTCGGTGGATTCCACCATGAACTCTTTCGTGGCAAAACCTCTTGCAGCGTTAATCCCTGGATTTGCGTGTCGCGGTGCAATCGATTCGAGTTATCTTTCGCATCATTTCCACTCTGCAATGATGCATTTAAGTTAAAGTGTTGCATTGATCGATTGAGTTCGCAAACGGGAGCGGCCATTCGATAATTTCCAAGGAACGCGATGACCGAAGATCTGTGTCTCAGGATTGCTGAGAAATATTTGTCGTCAAATGCCATTGAGTACATCCTTCCTGGCCGGATTGGCCGCAAAGAGCCGAGCAGGTGGGAGGCGATTTACGTCGTTCCAGCAGTAACGGACCCCACGGTGGCAGTTGTCGATCCTCCAGATGTACGAGTTTGGGTCACACTTCTTGACGGTCAAGTGGAATGGATACACCAAATGTGAACGGCTGCCTTGGGGCGGCATCCGCCAACGACGGCAACCGGCCAGAAGCGGACGACTGACGTTACCCTTCATTACTCAATTTAAGTATGCCAAGTTACGTAAAAAGACACTGGGACGAGACTAGAGGTGACAGGTACGATGCATGGGGCACGTCCTGGTGGTACTTTGAAGTCGATGGTGCAGGCTGGGTTACCCGACAAATTGAACAGTACGATTCTGGTCCGCTGCTTTGCTATAGTGCCGAGCATGAGCGCGACGAATTTGGCAGGATTTCAGAAAAGCCTCTCGATTTATCGGAGTCAGGGTACAGTGCGATTTCCCATCAAGAGTTCGAATCAATTTGGAGAGCCGCATAGTGCTTCCGTTTTCGGCCAGAAGCAGACGGACTACTGGACGTCGATATCATCTCAACTGTAGTGGAGGCGAGAATTCAAAGCTATCTATTCGCATCGTCAAACGAACCAAGTGCAACAGCGTCGTTGTCGATTGAAGCCTTAATGGCGGCGGCCTGTGCCGAGCTTTTCTCGGTTACGCTCGCCAGTGACGACGAATTGGAGTTGCTGATGGGTTTGCTCGGCATTGAACCATTGTGCTCAATATCGTTGCGGTCTAACACTGAGTTCCTTGCGCTCTTCGACTATTCCGACAAGTTTTTACCTCAAATGACTCAGGAAGACTTTGAAGTATTTTATGAGAAATGGCTACGCTTAACTCACCGAGATTCAAATATGGATGAGTATGGACAGCTGTTATTTCTTCAAGGGCGGGCTGCTAGCTGGAACCAGATGGCGAGCAGGTTCATACTCCGCGAAGTCCCAATGACATCAGCAGAGTGACTCCAACCGGCCACAAGCGGTCATTCGCGGCAGCGTGACAATTTGTGAGTTTTTCTGCTTAGCAATCCGCTATGCTCTGGTGCCGCTACCGGCCAAGAGCGGACGGCCCTTGGCACGAAATGCATCTGTACTGATGATGGAATCATTGAAATGCAACATAAAATTCGAATTGCAGCCGCTGGAAACACGCTTGCTCCTGCGTTGGGAGTCTTGCACAAACTTGGCTATGCGGTAACTCGAGACAAGACGGCTGAACAACAATATCAAGCGGAAGATGACACGTGTATTTTTGTCGCTGATGACCCATTGACTCTACTGGGGCTTGTAAAGATTTACGAGGAACGTGGTGCTGACTGGCAGCCGAGCGATGAAGAAGTGCAGCGTTTGCTTTTGCTCGACGAATGTGAGGAATAACGGCCGAGTTCGGCCAAAGACAGACGCCGATGAGCATATTTTTCGATTCACGGAGGGCAATATCAAAACACTTGCACGCGCCATAATATTCGCCACACAATATATAGATAGTCGAGCCGGCGACGCCTCGGACGAAGATGTCGCGGCACTCGAAGAGATTTCAGCGGAGTTGAAAAAATGTTCCGTCGAGGAAAAAAACTGCCTTATCCAAGCCGCAAAAGAGCTCGGAGTTGAATCTTGGCTGGATGAAATGGGCATTGATTAAGTGCGCAGAAAAGGATATTGGAAGGCTGCTGTCGGCCAGAAGCAGACGGTGCTCAATCGGAAATAACACAATGGAAAAGCACAGCGTTCGAGTCCAAATTGATTTCAAGGCTCATCGAGAGGGCGGCCGTGCAACTGCGACTGACCTTTGTTCAGGCATTTATCGTCCGCATCTTCGTGTCGGGCAGGGCGAATATTTGGGAGTCGCGATGTTCAATGGTCCCCGAGACTTTGTTATGCCTGGCGCTTCTGCGTGCGCTGACGCGGTCTTGATGTATCAGTCCAATGTAGACTATTCACCCCTCATCTGTGGGGTAGTATTTGAAGTATTGGAGGGCGCGCAGGTTGTCGGCACAGGAAAAGTTATTTCTGAGTAGATGGCTACCTTCAAGACTGCAATCGGCCAAAAGCGGACCGAGTCAATTAAAATAAGGAGTTGGTGTGTCAGTCGCAAATGAGTTTTGCAAGGCACTGGATAGGGGGATGGCCGAACTCAGCGATGATGAGTGGTCTGTCACGAAGATCAGAGAGCGCGCGCTTATTGGCCTGGCCCCAAACGACGCATTCGGTAGCATTTCCGGGGTTTTGAATTTAGCAGGCAAGCAGTCAAACGAATATGCTTTCGTATCCTGCTGTTGGTTTGCGATGGATTTGGTAAGACGCAGTGATACGACCGAGCCTCCATCGGGAGTGGCGGAAGTGCTGATTTCGCTGCAACCAGCAGCAGAGAAATTTGGGGCTGCTAACGAGTTAAAAAATATCGCTAACTGGTATCGGCTGACAATTTGAAGCAACATCAATAGGCCACTACCGGCCAAAAAGCGGGCTATCACATTGAAACGTCGCGCCCTACATTGGACCAGATGAACACCGAATCCACCAACGATGTTTGGGCAGTGCAAACGTTGCGCCTAGTCCAAGCCCTGCTCGGAGCAATCTCCCGAAACTTCCGCATGGTAGCCATCGCTCATGACCTAAATTTGTGGAAACTCATGTTTGTTTTAGAGGAAGATCTAGTCGAAGACAGAGAGGAAATTGAAGACATCGCCGTCGAGTTCGAAGCTCTGCAAGAGAAGCCAATCGCATATGAAGTTGCCGTGTCTGTAAGCAAGAACCCGATGGAGTGGCCACCACTATCTGTTCGGGTCGTTTATCGGCGACGAGAAGCTTAGGCACCGATGACTTAATCTGTCGCTCGACTATGTCTGCTTTGGGGCGAATCCAGCCGGCCGACGCTGCAGCTAGATTTTCATACTGACAACCTGCTATGCTGGGCTGAAACGGCCGGGTTCGGCCAGAAGCGGACAGTCGGCAATTGATCAATTAAGCTTTACTCAGAAAGTCAGCATGTCTCACCGTGATCCTTTTGATGTTATTTCATCCACCGTTGATCTGGATGATCCGGTAGAGCACGGTGATGCTCAACGCTTTATGGTTAACGCCCTGGCTCGGGTGATCGAATGTCTACCCGTTACCGCGCAGTCTTCTGTTTTGGCTGCTAAACGATATCTTGAGGGCGCGGCAACGGATAGCGAGGCCTTAGCTGTCCGGGTGAGGCTTTGGGAGACCATCCGAGGACGCGATATGTCGGATGACCCTGAGGTGTTGCGTATCAGAACCACGATTTGTGCGCTGCACGGCATGGACGCTGAAGCACCTTACGACAAGTTGGAGTACTTTCTGTTTTTTTGGGAGCGCAGCGGCTTAAGCATGGTCGAGCTAGCTGGAGCTATGTTCGACACATACGGCGTTGTTTATCACGACGCTTAATCTGCTGCGGTGGCATATGTCGAATGCGTCAGATCTATGTCTGCTTCGGGGCGTAACCGACCAACGACGGCAACCGGCCAGAAGCGGCCGTTCATTTGAAAGCGAGGTAATAGAAATGAAGCTCAGAAATTTTCACCGCTGGATGCTTGGCGTCGTCGGGGTAGCGGCTTTGCTGTGGGTAGCATTTGGCTACTTCTTTAATCGCATGATGGCATTGAAGTATTATCCGCAGCTTTGGACGGGTTTTAGCTTGTACGATTCTCTCATCACCGTATTGGCGAGCTACTTCATACTTACTTCGTTATCTGGTAGATGGGCATTATGGCTTGGCCGATGACGGCCAACAGCGGACATTTAGGAATAGCATGAATTTTAAAGTACGCCCTCGATATGCGAGCGTCCCGGCGCTTGCTTTCGCAGCAGGATGTGTCCCCGTCTCCAAAATCGCGCTGATGTACTGGCAGTACCGGCTGCCGTGGCCCTTCCCTGAATTTATTGAGCCAATTTCCCTCTTTCTGGCACTGGGTGCTGCAGTTCTCACCGTAAGCTATTTTTCCTATTCTTTGGTGAAGAAACTGCTTTGGGTTGTGGCCGTTAGCGTTTGGTCTTGCTTAGCGTACCTTATTGTTTCATTTGTACCTGGCTGTATGTGGGCACCTGCGTGCCTCTAAGGTCCGCATCGGCCAGATCGAAATTGTCCGCTTCGGGGCGGAACCTACCGACGATTGCAACCGGCCAGAAGCAGCCATTTAGAGCAGAGTGACAATGTGTGAGAATTTCTGCTTGGCAATCCGCTATGCTCTGCTGCCGCTATCGGCCAGAAGCGGACGTTTAACGAAGAGCAGCTCCCCCCATAGCGGGCCTTCGCACCAGCATGTGACAATGTGTGAGTTTTTCCGATTGGCAACTTGTTATGCTCTTGGGCGCAAAACGGCTAGAAACAGCCCTTCGCAACATCGGTTTTGATATTTCTAGGATACAGAAAAGGAATGATGGAGACTTTGGATAATACTTTAAGCATTCTCGATGAAGAGGACGGCATGGAGCGTTGGCGCCCCGCCTGTTTATAGGGGCGCGCGATCAAGCTTGCGTCAACGCGAGCCATGCCGCGGCTCCCGCTTCCAGGAGCCACCAGTAACCATAACGAACGCGGTATCGTTCGCACCAGGAAAAGAATGAGTATTAACACCAAACTGAAAAAACTCGAAGACAAGGCCATGGCCAAAGGCGAGTATGCGGTCGCCGCAGCCGCAGCCCATCTGTTGCAAGATATTGGCTGCGTGGACAAGCAGATTAACCTGGTCGGTGCGCTGCACGAAGTTGGCTACCTGCAAAATTCGTTTTCTCCATACTGGAAAGAATTCAGAACTGATGAATCGGCATGGATAGAACGCTGTTTGGCCAGGCTTGTCACGGCTGATCATGATTATTGGGCGCTTGCCTCGCTTCTGGGCTGCAATGGCCCAACGACCATCAGCATCGCCATTGGCCAGGGTTTCAAATCCGCTGCAACAAGGCTTTACGAACGTTTTGACAAACCCAAGGTCCATGTCGATACTTTATATTTGACAGCTAATGGAGAAGTGCTGCATCCCGTATTGGAAGTCGGCTATGACATCAAAGACATGAAAACTGTCGACATGGGAAGAGCACGGGCACTTAGTCTGAAGAATAAACAATGGAAGCCAGGCGATCGTATGGGTGACGGCGGACTGTCACTTTCCATGCAGGCCAAACTTCCGCATGGCGCATGGCGCTCGGTATGGACGGCTTTTAAAACATGGGATGCATGACGACATGATGAATTGCAGGACAGTCAATGCATGACTGGAAATGGCGCAAGACGATGAGGTGTTAATTGATGCCGACGACATCAATCGCGAAGCAATGGGAAACATGTGGAGCTTTTCACCCACGGCCGAGGAAACGGCGGAGATTCATGCGGCCGATACCGGCCAAAAGCAGACCGACGTACTACCCGGAATTTAGTGAGAAAGACTTAATGAGCGAACGCGCCTTTATGGTTCCAGCCGAACGGTATGACCTCTCGGCACTTTTGTCGGAATGGACCTGGCTGGTCCCCGAGCGGGATACTCCTCTTTTCCTGACAGTAATGGCCGACTGGGTATTTGGCTCCCCTGATGGAGCAATCTGGCGACTGTCTGCGCTGGAGGGGGATTACGTGCAAATTGCCAAAAATGCCGAGCAATACAATTGTATGAAAAGGTCGGAGGAATGGCTGAGCGAAGAGTTTTGCGCCGACTGGCAACCTATTGCCGCTGGAAGTAACTTACTGCCAGACGAGGCCGAATGCTTAGGTTGGAGAGTGCATCCTTACTTGGGCGGCGATATGAAGGTCGGGAACTTGCAGGTATTCTCCATGCTGGTCTACCAAAGCTTGATGGGGCAATTACACCGCCAGCTTAGAGCTCGCCCAGCCACAGCCCCTGCGAAGAAGCCTAGCTGGAAATTTTGGTGACTGATTCCGGCCAGGAGCAGACCTACCCCTTCACAAATGTTGAGAATGACAAATGACGTACCGCCCGGCATCTGATCCAAAAATTCATGAGCTTGTATCCGCTCTGTACACGGAAAGATGGGCGAGTTCGGCCAGCATGATTGAACAACTGGTGGCAATTTCCGACGCCTGGAAAATCTGCGAGCTTCTCACTTCCAGTGAAGGATGGAGGGAGCGGGTCGTCGCAGCAAAAATTATTGCCGCATTCGATTTCGTTGATCTCATCACACCCTTGATCAGTACATTCATCGGCCGTGCCGAGTCGAACACCCTTCACTCCTTTGTCAAGCTGATCATTACTACTGCAATGCCGGACACCAAGCACAAACTCCTTGAGGAACTTCGTGCTTGCTGTCCCGATACATCGTATGGCAGACACATGATCAAGGTGATTGACGATGCTTCCGATGCAGTTTAGAACTTTGCAGCTACCAAGCTTTGTCGCAAGATCGAACGACCGCTTCGGGGCGGAAGCGGACGGTGCCATTGGGGTCTTAGATACTCCTGATCCATAGTTCTTGAAAGATGAGGAATCGATGGATCGTGTTGGAGCCCGGGCGTTCTGCCAGGTACCAGGGCTGCAATTTCGTAGTGCCTGATCCTCCAACGAAATCGGGTCTGGCCTGTCTATCTCCCCTGCCCTGCAGCGGCTATGCATGATTACTGCACACGCTTCTCGAACACTTCTTTCATGACTGGCACCGACGAGAACGCATTCGGCCAGCCAGCATAGAACGCCAGGTGCGTGATCGCTTCGGACGCCTGGGGCTGGGTCAAGCCGTTATCCATCGCGCGATTCAGGTGGTAGGCGATTTGGGGGAAATGCCCTGACGCGATGAGCGCGCTGACGGTAGCTAAGCTGCGGTCACGCGGCGCCAATCCTGGGCGCAGCCAAAGGTCCTTAAAAAGAGTATCTGTGGTGAACTGCACTAGCCCCGGTGCGACCTTGCCAGCACTTTGCTCCGCCATTGCCGCGCGCTGCGCTTCCGCAATCTCGTCGATCTTCAGGAAAGTAACTGCCGCACCTGGTAACGACCCCGGAGCCACAGAGCGTCGCTCAAAGATCGGTTGCGCGATGGTGACCGCCGACATGGCTGTGCCCCAACCGGAATAGAAAGCCAGATGCGTAATGATTTCGGAGATTTCCTCTGCGTTCACGCCGTTGTCGAGCGCGAGATTCAGATAGAAGCCAACCTCCGCAGTGTGGTTGCGTGCGATCATGGCCGATAGCGTAACGATGCTGCGATCACGTTTCGACAGGTCCGGCCGTTCCCATAAGTTTCCGAACAAGACATTGTCGCTGTAGCTGTCAAGTGCTGGTGAAATGGCCTGCGTGGCTTGCCGCGCTTCCGACGCTGCGGCGTTCGTTTGTTGATTCAGGTCTGTCATGGAATGCCTTTCAATGAATGATTAATCGCTGGTGCGCGTGGCCAATGTAATGGACGGTCCGAAAGTCAACAGCGGTCCAAGTTCTTTCATCACGTCGGCAACATGGGGATGCGTCGCGTGACTGTTGACCGCCGCCTCATCGACCCAACCGTCCAGGATGAAGAAGGTGTTCGGCGTGTCGAGCCGCTGGTACAGGTCGTAATACAGACACCCCGGCTCTGCACGTGCCGGCTCCACGAATCGCAGAATCAGGTCGCGTACGCGCTCGCGGTCCTTCGAGTCGCAGCGCAGTTCGCAAATGATGTGGCGTTCGTTTGATTTAGCATTGTTCATGGCTCGCCTTTCAGTTCTTGCCAGCGTAGACGCGCGTCATGCCGCCGTCGACGATTAGGTCGATGCCGCGAATGTAGTTGTTCGCATCGGACGCCAGGAACACGACGGCATTACCGATGTCGCGCGTGGTGCCGACCCGTCCCGCCGGGATCTCCGTGGACACACGGGCCACGTAATCGGCCACGTCCTGGTCGCTCATTTTCTGTTCCTTACCGTAACCCTCGGTGGGAACAACGCCGGGGCTGACGGTGTTGACGCGGATGTCGCGGTCGCGCAAGTCTGTGGTCCAGCTGCGAGCGAGCGAGCGTACTGCCGCCTTGGTCGCGGCGTAGACACTGAAGCCTTTCAGGCCCATATCGGCGGTGATGGAGGCGTTCAGGATGACGGATGCACCGTCGCGCAGCACCGACAAGGCAGTTTGCATCGTCAGCACGACGCCTTTGACGTTGATCGACAGCTCGCTGTCGATCTGCTCTTCCGTCAGTTCCACCAGTGGTGTGGCGTGTCCGCCGCCTGCGTTGGCGAACAGAATGTCGAGCTGGCCATGCGCCTGCTTGATGGTGTCGGCCACGCGCTGCATATCCGCCTTGACCGACGCATCGGCCTGGACGCCGACGGCGCCCTTGCCCAGCTTTGCCACGGCGGAGTCGAGCACTTCGCGGCGACGACCGGTGATGTAGACGGTGGCGCCAGCTTCGAGTAGGCATTGGGCCGCGCCAAAGCCGATGCCCGTCGTGCCGCCAGTGACGAGCGCGATGCGCCCGTTGAGGGTATTTGTAACCATGATATTTCCCAGAGTGGAAGAGAGCGGTGCGCGCCCTGCGGTGACTACTGTCAGGCCAGACGCGCGGTAAATGGGACTGCTTAGCGGTTGATGGACTTCATCATCTGCGCGTTGTAGCGCTCGCCTTGTACCGGCACCCTTGCAAGCACGTCTGCCAGCGCCTTGAGGTCTTCCGGGGTGAGAACAACATCGGCGCCGCCGACGTTCTCTTCTAGGCGGTGCAGCTTGGTTGTGCCAGGAATCGGCGCAATCCACGGCTTCTGGGCCAGCAGCCAAGCCAGGGCTACCTGTGCCGGCGTAGCATTCTTGCGTGCGGCGACTTCCCCGATAAGGGTCACGAGATTATGGTTGGCCTCGCGGGCTTCATCGGCAAAGCGCGGCAAGTTGTTGCGCACGTCGCCTGTTGCAAAGGTCGTGCCGGCATCGATCTTGCCGGTCAGGAAGCCTTTCCCGAGCGGGCTGAATGGAATGAAGCCAATACCCAGCTTTTCCAGCAGCGGCAGGATTTCGTGCTCTGGCTCACGAGTGAACATCGAGTATTCGCTCTGCAGGGCCGATACCGGCTGCACGGCATGGGCACGGCTGATGGCATCCACGCCGGCTTCGCACATACCGAAATACTTGACCTTGCCCGCGGCGATCAGGTCGCGTACGGCGCCAGCCACATCTTCCATCGGCACGTTTGGATCGACACGGTGCTGGTAGAACAGGTCGATGCAGTCCGTTTTCAGGCGCTTGAGCGACTCTTCGGCGACCTGCCGGATACGTTCGGGGCGGCTGTCAAGGCCTGCGGCAGGGTTGCCGTCCTTGAAGCCAAACTTCGTGGCGATCATGACCTTGTCGCGGAACGGCGCGACTGCTTCGCCGACCATCTCTTCGTTGGCCTGGCCATACGCTTCGGCGGAATCGAACAAGGTCACGCCGCGCTCGTAAGCAGCACGGATCAAAGCGATGCCATCACTTTTATCGGTGGCCGGGCCGTAACCAAACGTCAAACCCATGCAACCGAGTCCGATCGCCGACACTTCCAAACCACTATTTCCCAATTTACGTTGTTGCATGCCGTACTCCTGAAAGTGCCGGCTAAGGAGGTGTGGAGGTAGCCGGCAGAACCTATGAACGAACTATAAGCTTGCACGATCCCTGCGAGAAGCCATATACTTCGATTGCTGATATGCAAAATTTCGATAAATGGAACGAATTAATCTCAACAATGTGGCAGCGTTTGTCGTCGTTGCGCGGGAGCGCAGCTTTACCCGGGCGGCCGCCCAGCTCGGTCTATCTCAGTCGTCCTTGAGCCATACGATCAGCGCGCTGGAAGCGAAGATGGGGATGCGTTTACTGACCCGGACGACGCGCGGTGTGTCACCCACCGAGGCTGGGGAGCGCCTGTTGGCTAGCGTCGGCCCCTACTGCGAAGCCATCGAGTCCGAGCTGGCTTCACTGAGTGAGGAGCGCGACAAGCCGGCTGGCACGATCAGGATCAGTTCGCACGATCATGCGGTTCGAACGATCCTCTGGCCGAAGCTATCCAAACTGCTCCCCGCTTATCCAGACCTAAAAGTCGAGTTTTCGATACACTACGGGCTGATCGACATCGTTGCCGAACGATTCGATGCAGGTGTGCGAGTAGGCGACCAGGTAGCCAAGGACATGATCGCTATGCGGATCAGCCCGGATTTCAATATGACCGTGGTCGGCTCGCCTTCTTATTTTTTGGCGCGAAAACCGCCGTTGGCCCCACAAGACCTGACGGAACACAGTTGCATCAACTTGCGCCTACCGACACATGGTGGGCTGTTTGCATGGGAGTTCGAGAAAGCAGGTAAGGAGCTGAACGTTCACGTGCAAGGCCAGATCATCCTGAATACGTCGCCGGAAATCGTGACAGCTGCGCTGGAAGGGTATGGCTTGGCCTATATACCGCAGGATGTTGCTGACCGGCACATCGCATCTGGCCACCTGTTGCAGGTGCTGGAAGACTGGCGTCCGACCTATCCCGGCTACCATTTGTACTATCCGAGCCGGCGCAATGCGTCGCAGGCGTTTTTGCTTGTGCTAGACGCGCTGCGTTTGAAGGCCAAATAAGCAGAAGTGGCGAACGACCGCTACCGGGTGGAAGCGGACGGTGCCATTAGGGTAAAACGCCATCGGTCGCTTGGACTCTCCTGATCCATAGGTCTTGAGCGTTGAAAAACCGATGAATCGTGTTTGGAGCCTGGGTGTCCTACCAGACTCCTGGCGCGCGATCTCCTAGCTGCCTGATCCAACGGCGAGATCGGGGCTGAGTCTATCTCCCCTGCCCTGCAGACACTCCTACCGCGCGCTAGCAAAAGCAGGCCTTCCCTAGCCATAACTGCCGGCGAAGGATGGCATAGCTGGCCGAGGCAACAGCAGAGCGCCTGCTTCTGAGCGCTACCTCGGCACAGTTGGCTACGATAGACTAGCCCGTCATTAGCTTCGTGCGCTCGGCCAGATCGGGGACTTTGCACGCTGGCAGTTGAGTTGCGCTCATGGCCAGCGCGACATGGCACCAGACGGTGTCACGCCAAAACAGAAGCTTGCCTTGGCCGCTTAACCTCTACTTTTAGTCCAATCTAAAAATGGGGGGATTACCATCAGAGTCGTGAATGGATGATTAAAACTATTCACTACAAGAGGCCACCCGATCGTATATGCTGGCTTCAACATCATTCCAGGGGCAAAGATTAATATGCATCAGATAACACTCGAACAAGATCCATACTCCTATGCAGTCAGCCGCCTCGCGCATGATTCGGTAATTCCCGATTGGGTCGACGGAAAAGGCTTTGTCACCATCAGCCGCTCGCGCCAGGAGCTATCGATCGTCTGCAGGGCCGACCGCGTACCCGCAGGCATTCAGTCCGAACAGGATTGGGTATGTTGGCGTTTCGTCGGTCCGTTCGCTTTCGGCGCCACGGGCATTGTCTTGTCAGTTATCGAGCCGCTCTCGCGCGGCGGGATCGGCATCTTCGTTGTATCAACCTTCGACGGCGATCATCTATTGCTTCAGAGACGCGATCTCGAACGTGCGTTACCGCTGCTGACCGCAGCAGGACATCGATTCATAACCTATGACGAAAAATAGCGTGTGCACAGAATCGCACGGGATCACAAACTGAGCCCAGCCCTCGCCCGTATCACCGAAGCCGAAGTGCCGGCACCTTGAACGTAGCCACAGCACTCGTCAAACAGTCCAACTTGCGGAAAGCATTTCGAGACGCATGTGCACAGTGCGGGGGGGGCTGATATCCAAAGCGCGCTGATGCCGCGAAACACCTCGATCTCCCATTTTGCTTAACAGGGCTTTCATTCACACGTTGGTGCTTCTTTGCCGCACCAACGCCTCTGCGCGCCGCAACAACGAATGTCGATTTCATCCCAACTAACAACTTCCCACGAAAATTGATCTCCACGGCTTTTTCCCGTAGTGTCGTTGACGATGACAATTTGGACATAACGCTAGTGCATTTTCGGGCATGTCGTCGCCATGTTCTGCGAGTGGGACAATGTGATGAACTTCTAGGTATGGCTCCCCATTCGCCTTTTTAATAAATGGCGCCAATGCCCCACAGCCTTCACATTTACCGCATGCGCGCTCTAAAACTTCGGCGACTACGTCAGGATCTCGATCAAATACTATTGTCATCACATAGCGAACGTCTGGCTTCCGGATCTTCTTTGCAGCTAACCGAGTTCGTCGAGCATCGCGATCATCGCTCATCACTTTTCGAGTTCGCTTTTCAAAATCGTCACGAATGACTGCGGCTTCATCGCAGGGTGCATCCGGCTCACAACGCTGACACAAGCGATTGAACGATACCTGCCCTGGTACATTTTCTTTTACCCAGTTCGTGATCGCCTCATGGTTCAAAGAGCAGAGTTTGGTTATACGGGGGCAAGATCACATCGTTTCGGATCATCTCGTCGCAATCGATATATAGACATTGTTAAAGGAGGTGCTACCTCGTATCGAGATCACCTCCTACCGGATCTTATCTTACTCCGACAACAACATATTCAGCACCTTCTTTCTTGATGTCGACATGTACTTGCTTCCCCACCTTCAGTTTGCCAAACAGAGCCAGATCTTTTACTGTGAAACCCATCGTCATTGGTGGCCAGTTCAGGCTTTGAATCGCTTCATGTGCCAAGATCACCTTGCCCTTGGCCGCATCGACCTCCTTGACGGTGGCGACGGCGCTATGGGTGATTGTAGGACGGTGACTGGCGTCGGTAGTGGCCATCATTTCTGTGCAATCTTTGGTCGCCATGCCCTTCATAGCCTGGCAACCTGGCCGTTCCATTTTTCCGTCTTTCACTGCCATTGGCGCTTGTGCAAACACCGGACCGGCAATACACATGACCAGTAGCAAAGGGAGTTGTAAAGTGTTTTTCATGATGGTTCCTTTGAGTAACTAAAAAATAGATTTCCTCCCACAAGCTCTCTCAAGCTGCGAGCACCTTGCGCCTGCCTAGTAAGCAACATCTGTAGACAACCGCTTGCCCATTGCAGACCGCATCGCCTTACGACGAATCAACAGGTAGACCGCTGGCACGACGAACATCGACAGCAGCGGCGCCGTGATCATGCCGCCCACCATCGGTGCGGCGATGCGCTGCATCACTTCCGATCCTGTTCCCGTCCCAAGCATCACCGGCACCAGCCCGGCAATGATGACGGCCACCGTCATGGCTTTCGGCCGCACGCGCAACACAGCGCCTTCGCGAATGGCGTTCAGCAAGGCCGCCTCGCCGTGCGCGCCCTGCGCCTGTTTCGCCTCCCATGCCTGTTTCAGGTACAGCAGCATGATCACGCCAAATTCTGCCGACACTCCCGCAAGTGCGATGAAGCCCACGCCGCTGGCCACCGAAAGGTGGTAGCCCAGCAGCCACAGCAGCCAGATGCCGCCCGCCAGCGCAAACGGCAAGGTCGCCATGATCAGTGCGGCTTCGTCGACGCGGCCGAAGGTCAGGTACAGCAGCACGAAAATGATCAGCAAGGTGGCGGGCACGACGATTTTCAACTTCGCCGTGGCCCGTTCCAGGTATTCGAACTGCCCCGACCACGACACCGAATAACCGGGCGGCAACTTGACCTGCGCAGCGACCGCGCGCTGCATCTCCCGCACGGCCGAACTCAGGTCGCGCCCATGGATATCCACGTACACCCAGCCAGACAAGCGCGCGTTCTCGCTTTTCAGCATGGGCGGACCATCGGCGATGCGAATGGAGGCCACGTCGCCCAGGCGTATCTGCGCGCCCCGCTCCGTCAGCACGGGCAGCTCGCGCAGTTTCTCGACGGAATCGCGCAGCTCGCGCGGGTAGCGCACGCTGATGGGAAAGCGCTGCAAGCCTTCCACCGTTTCGCCGACGTTCTCACCGCCGATGGCGCTGGCGACGATACTTTGCACATCAGCAATATTCAAGCTATAGCGGGCCGCCGCGTCGCGGTCTATCTTGATGTCGACATAGCGCCCGCCGTTCAGGCGCTCGGCCAGCGCCGAGGACACGCCGGGCACCTGCTTGACGACATGCTCGATGCCGGCCGTGATGCGGTCGATTTCCTGCAAGCTGGCGCCCGCCACCTTGATGCCGACGGGGCTCTTGATGCCCGTGGCCAGCATGTCGATGCGATTGCGGATGGGCGGCACCCAGATATTCGTCAGGCCCGGCACGTGCACGGCGCGGTCCAGCACCTCGACCAGCTTGTCGGGCGTCATGCCGGCCCGCCACTGCGCGCGCGGCTTGAACTGTATCGTCGTTTCGAACATTTCCATCGGTGCCGGGTCCGTGGCCGTCTCGGCACGGCCCGCCTTGCCGAACACCGTCAGCACTTCCGGTACAGTCTTGATCAGGCGATCCGTCTGCTGCAGCAGTTCGGCCACCTTTCCCGCTCCCAAGCCGGGCAAGGCCGATGGCATGTACAAGAGGTCGCCTTCGTCGAGCGGCGGCATGAATTCACCGCCCAGGCGCGACATCGGCCACGCCGTCAGCAGCACAGTCAGGCCCGCCAGCAGCAAGGTAGTTTTCGGACGCCGTAACACCCTGTCCAGCAAAGGGCGGTACAACGCGATCAGCCACCGGTTGAGCGGATTGCTGTGCTCAGCAGGGATGCGGCCGCGGATCAGATAACCCATGAGTACCGGGATCAGGGTGACGGCTAGGCCGGCGGCGGCCGCCATGGCATAGGTCTTGGTGAACGCCAGCGGGGCGAAGAGTCTCCCTTCCTGCGCTTCCAGGCTAAACACAGGAATGAACGACAACACGATAATCAGCAAGGAGAAGAACAAGGCGGGGCCCACCTCGGCGGCAGCGTCGCCGATCACGTTCCAGTGCGTTTCACCCTGCAACTGCTGTCCTGGGTGCGCGTCGTGCCAGGCTTCGATATGCTTGTGTGCGTTTTCAATCATGACAACGGCCGCGTCAACCATGGCGCCGATCGCGATAGCGATGCCGCCCAGTGACATGATGTTGGCATTAACGCCTTGGTAATGCATGACGATGTAGGCGATCAGGATACCCAGCGGCAGCGAGACGATGGCCACCAGCGCCGAGCGCAAGTGAAACAGGAACACGGCGCAGACAAGGGCCACGACGATGAATTCCTCGATCAGCTTTTGCTGCAAATTGCCCACGGCGCGCTGGATCAGGCTGGATCGGTCATACACGGACACAATCTCCACGCCGGGCGGTAAGCCCGCTTTCAGTACGGCCAGCTTGGCTTTCACAGCGGCAATGGTTTCCAGCGCATTCTTGCCCGAGCGCATAATGATCACGCCACCCGCCACTTCGCCCTCGCCGTTCAGTTCCGCAATGCCGCGCCGCATTTCTGGCCCCAGCTGCACCGTGGCCACGTCGCCCAGGCGTACTGACACGCCCGCGTCCGTCGTTGCCAGAGGAATCTTGCGGAAATCATCGAGCGACTGCAGATAGCCCGAGGCACGTACCATGTATTCCGCCTCGCCCAGTTCCAGCACGGCACCACCCGTTTCCTGGTTGGCGCGCTGCACGGCGGCAATCACCTTCCCGTGTGGAATGCCGTAGGCGCGCAGCTTGTCTGGATCCAGCACGATCTGGTACTGGCGCACCATGCCGCCAATGCTGGCCACTTCCGACACGTTCGGCAGCGCCTTGAGCTCGAACTTGAGGAACCAGTCCTGCAGAGCGCGCAGTTGCGACAGGTCCTGCTTGGCGCTGCGGTCGACCAGCGCATACTCGTAGATCCAGCCCACGCCCGTGGCATCCGGTCCCAGCGCCGTCTTCGCCTGCGCCGGCAGACGCGACTGCACTTGACTCAGATATTCCAGGACGCGCGACCTTGCCCAGTACGGGTCCGTGCCATCCTCGAACAGGATGTAGACGAAGGAATCGCCGAAAAAGGAATAGCCGCGCACGCTTTTTGCGCCCGGTACCGATAGCATCGTGGTCGTCAACGGATACGTGACCTGGTTTTCGACGATCTGTGGCGCCTGTCCCGGATAGCTGGTGCGCACAATGACTTGCGTGTCGGACAGGTCGGGGATCGCGTCGAGCGGCGTGTGCGCCAACGACCAGGCGCCCCAGGCCGCCAGGAAAATAGTCGCCAGCAGGACGAGGAAGCGGTTGCCTATGGACCAGCGTATCAGCTTGGCAATCATGGCTTGCCTCCCGGCATCGCCATGCTGCCCATGGATGCGGCGGCGGGCCGGATGGCTGTGATGACGAAGCCGCCCTGCGCGCCCTTGCTGAAAGCAAAGTCCACCTTGTCTCCCACGCGGAGCTGCGCCGGCAAACCACCCGACGGCAGCTTGAACGCCATCGTCATTGGTCCCCATTGCAGCGACGCGACAGGGCCGTGGGAAATGGTGATGTCTTGCGGGCCGACCTGCTCCACCGTGCCCGCCGCGTGATGTTGCGCCACGGCGGGCGTCGCGTCGGCCGCAGGCATGCCGCCCATGCGCGTGATGGTGCCCTTCAGGCTGGCTTCGGAATCGACGAGGAACTGGCCCGATACCACCACTTTCTGCCCGGCAGCCAACCCTGTACGGATTTCCGTCATGCCATTGCCCTCGGCACCGGTTTGCACCTCGATCGGAGTAAAGCGGCCGCCCTCCCCGGCCAGCATGACGACCTTGCGCGTACCCGTCTGAATTACAGCTTCCGAGGGCAGCAGCAGAACGTCGGTAGCCGCCCCAGGCGCGAAATTGAGCGTTGTAAACATGCCGGGCAGCAACTGGCTGCCAGGATTGGCCAACTCGATGCGGGCCGTCACGGTGCGGGTAGCTGCGTTCACTTCAGGCAAGATCACGCTGACCTTGCCATGGAAAACCTTGCCGGGCAGCGCCTGCGCGCGTGCTTCGACCGGCGTGCCTGGACGCACCGTGGCCGCAGCGCTCTCGGGCAGTTCGGCGTTAACCCACACGTTGGCCAGGCCGTTGATGCGGAACAACGGTGCGCCGGCGGTGACCGTCATGCCTTCGCGGGCCGCCAGCTCGGCAATGACGCCGCCGATGGGTGCCATCACCGTCAGCCGCGCGTGTACGGTGCCGCTCGTTTCCACCAGGCGGATCTGCGCCTCGTCCATGCCTGCCAGGCGCATGCGCTGGCGGGCTGCATCAGCCAGGCCAGCCGCACCATCGCCCCGCATGCGGCGGGCGGCGAGGAATTCTTCTTGCGCGGCGATCCAGTCCGGTACATACAGTTCAGCCAAAGCCTGGCCTTTGCGCACGGGGTCGAACGGCGCGCGCACGGCCAGGCGCTCAAGGAAGCCGCCGCTGCGCGCCTGCACGACGGCCACGTCACGCTCGTTGTAGGCCACGTTGCCGACGGCCGCCAGCGGTACGGACAGTGCGCCCGAAGTGACGAGCACCGTACGCACGCCCAAATTTTGCTGCACGCGGGGATCGATGCGGATGCTGCGGCTGTCATCGTTGGCGGCATCGCTGTCTGCATAGACAGGAACCAGCTGCATGTCCATGAACGGTGATTTGCCTGGCTTGTCGAACTTCTGGCCCGGCACCATGGGGTCGTGCCAGTACAGCGGCGTCCTGCTGCTGGCAACTGCCGGTGCAGCGTGGGTGCCGTTGGCAGCGCCGAACTGATAGGCGGAGTAGCCGACGGCGGCAAAGCTGGCTGCCAGCACGGTGACGATGGCGAGTGTTTTTTTATTGCTCATTGCGGGTGCTCCAGGTCTTGCTGGGTGTCAGGAAAGAGGAAACGCAGTTGCGCCCAGCGCTGGGCAGTGTCCATCTGCAGTCGTACCAATTCAATACGTGCATCCATCGTGCCGCGCCGGGCGGCCAGCACGTCGGCCAGCGTGCCCTTTCCACCCCGGTAGGCTGCCAGGGCAGCTTCGCTGCGCTGTTCCAGCACGGGCAGCAGTTGCCGCGTGTAGCGCTCGGTACGTTCACGCCCATTCTTCCAGGCGATGAGTAAGGCATGGGTGGTGGCGGCATCGTCGCGCATGGCTTCTTCGCGCTCATCCTTCGCCTGCTCGGCCAAGGCCAGTTTCGCCGCCAGGTCGCGGTCCTGGCGTTGCGGACGGTCCCACTGCAGGGGGAGCGACAGGCCCACGGAAAGCATGTTGCCGTAGGCGCTGCCGCGTTGCTGGAAGGCTACCTCGACGCTCCAGTCCGCATGGCGGTTCGCCTGCGCCAGGTGCACATCAGCTTGCGCTGCCTCTTCCTGCCGCGCCAGCACGGCGATCTGCGGGCGGCGCGCGCTTTGGGCGTCGAGTATGGCCGGATCGAGGCCGATGTTGTCCAGGTCCGGCAAGTCGGATTCTGCCAATTCGCTTTCGTATCCCGTCCAGCGGGCCAGCACATTGGCGGCCACGTCGAGGTCACGCCGGGACTGACTGCCGCGGTCTTCCAGCACAAACAGGGCGGCGCGCGCGGCCAACAGATCGGCCTGGCTGCCGCGCCCGCCGCGATAAGCGGCCTCGGCAGCGTCGATTTCCTGGCGCGACAGCTCCAGCTGCTTGGCCAGCACGGTGGCCACCTTCCGGTTGTAATACACGTTCAGCCAGGCGATTGCTGTCTCGCGCTCGATGGCGGCCAGGGCCACCTGCTTCTGTGCCTGTGCCTTGCCCGCTTCGCGTTCCTGGCGGACAGCGCGCCAGTGCAATTTATCGGTGCTGGTCAGTTCCTGCGCGATGCCGATGCGCCGCATGGTCATGGCATCGCTATTCAAATTAAAACGGTCGTGGCCGCTCAGCGGAAGGTTGTCGATGCCAGCCTTGAGGACGGGATCGGGCCGCTGCCCAACCGCGATGGCCATTTGCTGCGCGGCGGTCACCGCTTGGTCTTGCGCAGGCAGCTGCCGCGAGCGGGCGACGGCCTGCCGCAGCGCCTCGTTGAAAGTCAGTGGATGCGGCGCGGCCGCTGCCAGCAAGGGCAATGCCAGGGCGAATGCAAGCGCCGTCTTTCGCCAAGGGCGAAGACGCGCTGCGCGTGCGTGCGTCTGCACGCAGTACGAGAGTGACATGGGATCTCCAGAATGCAATGGACAATAGCGTCACACCAAAGATGGCGAGACGGCAACGTTCTAGGCAATCTGCAGTGTCAAATGCGGAAACAGCAATGGCGGATGGCAATGGGCGGTGCGGTGGAGCGCGCCAAGGCCACATCCAAGGGCGGACGGACTTCCGGCAGGATGGGTACGTCAAGAACCACCCACAACAGCGGCACGACAATGGCGACGAAAGACGGCAGGTCGGCGCCAGGTATCTTGTCCAGGGATTGTCTGGCGGCGTCGCCATGCGAGTAGACATGGCACAGGGTCGATTGGTCCGTATCCATGCCGGTGCAACCGGGCATGTCCGGCATGGCCATCATCATTGCATGCATGGATGCAGTCTGATTACTCCCCGCCTGCGGCGCGCCCGGACACAGGTACGCTGCTGCAGCATGCTGCATGAACAGCATGCTGAGTATCGCGACGAACATCGTCAATAAGCGCGTGGAGCGAGTAGTCTTCATCAACGTTTTAAAGGAATGCAGCCAACCTGGTTGAGATACGAGTCGAAAATTATGAGTCCTTTTCCATATTCACACTGTAATCGTTCCAATGGCGGGAAGGTCAAGCTTTTTCTGTCTACCGCTACATGTCTTGGGCATACCAGTACATTCAAGTGTAGCCGGCGAGCCGGGAAGATGTTGGCACCGCATAGCCAGTAGCTGCTGGACGGTAACTTTCGGCGCATTTCTTTGAGCCGGATCCAACACAAATGCCGCTGTTGGTCCATTTTTGCCGGAAAGGAGACGTTCACGTTTTGGGGCGGTCACCCACCAGAGCAACTACGAAAGGGTACGTTGCTGCGCAGTTTGTCGAACGGATAGCGTGCGATCTCGTAGCTGGCTGATCCAATGACGAGATCGGGTCTGACCTGTCGATCTCCCCTGCCCTGCAGCGACTCATGCCGCGCGCTAGCAAAAGCTGGCCGTCCCTAGCCATAACTGCCGGCGAAGGATGGCTTATCTGATCGAGGCAGCAGCAGAACGCCTGCTTTTGCGCGCTTCAGCGGCACAGTTGGCTACGATAAACTAGCCCATCATCAGTTTCGTGCGCTGGGCCACGCGCTGGTGGTGGACGGGCCATCAGGAGCCGCCCAACCCGCCCAATTGCGAAAAGCAGTATTTGGAGCGTCTGAAGAGCGTCTAGCGAACTCGTGGCGATTCACTATGAAGATTCTAAGACTGGTTTGAGAATTACGCAAAGTGACAATTGAATAGATTCAGCAAGATCGATTTCCCTATAATTCCTGCGCGATAAGGCACGCAAAGATGCCTCTAGAGTGAGGAAGTATATGGCCCTACAAGCTTGCCATGAATGTGGCGCGCAGGTCAGTAGCGAGGCAAAGACCTGCCCTAAATGCGGAGTTACCCCTAAGAATAAAGCAAACATGCTTTCGCAGGTGCTCGGGGCTGTGTTTGCCATTGGCATCGTCTGGTATTACTTCGGTGGCGGACTTGAAAAACAGGCTGCCAAGAACATGAGCAGTATCGAGGCCCAAGTCGCCACCGATGCTGTAAAGCAGTACAACATTGCCAAGGCGTCAGGAGCGCAGATGGATGTGTGCGTACAAGCAAGCATGGTTTCGGCAGCGTATCTGCAGGCTAAAGATGACAGCAACTATGCCAAGTGGAAGCAACTTGAGGCTGCTGATTGTTCAGTTGCTGGAATTTCACAATGAGCACGCTACCTTAATCGTTTGCATACTGACCAGCCTTGACGGTGGCCTGACTCGCGGAGCTGCCGAATCCAACGACGAGATCGGGTTTTACCTGTCTATCCCCCTGCCCTGCTGTGACCAAGCAAAAGCTGGCCTTCCTTCGCTATAACGGATGGCGAAGGATAGAGTATCCGACAGATACAGCCTGTCATATGCTTGTGGCTCTCGATGTGACCTCGGATTTTGCTCGCTGGTTGCGGGGCTGTGGTTATGACTCATCTAACATGGCACTTTGTGGCGCCGTGCCAAAATTGAAGATTGTCTTGGCCAGGTAACCTCTACTTTTATCGCGCACTAAAAATGATGAAATTTGCAACCAGAGGGGGATATTTCATTTCCACTTAAAGAAATATTGACTCGCTCGTGGAACTTGGTGTAAACAGGTCTGAATGGGACGCTGATCAGGAATCGGCCGGAGTAAATATTTTTCAATATATCATTCATTTTCAAGCTTTCAAACCTTCCGTGTTTAAATTATTCTTAATTTTGGATATCAATGGACGAAATCCTCTCGAAACAGCATTACCGTAGAACTTTTTTTGGTTTTGTGTTGCTCATACTCCTGTTGGCGCTTAGTGCACGTTTTTTTGTCTTGCCTTACTTCGATCCAAAACTGTTACTCACCATTACTTCATTGTTTGGCTCCTTGCTTGATAATCTCGTCGTTTCCCTATTTCTAGCAGTATTCATAGGTGCTTTTGTCTTTTGGTTAACGCCTAGCATTGTCAAGCGCTCGGTAATTGAAGTCGTGGCGCCAAAGCAAATTAATCCACTTCTCAAGACCGCTGCAAATGGAACACGTTCCTGGATTTATAAAGGAGCATGTGGCCGGTACACGCGGGCTACAACTATTCCAAAACTAGCTGAAGCGGCAAGAATTGAGGGAATTGGAAGGGATATTACAATTTGCATTTTAAATCCGAAGAACGATGAACTCTGCACTGCCTATGCGACTTATAGAAGGAGCTTGAAATCCGGGAAGTCAGGTACTGCGTGGACCTGTCAGGTCGTACAAGAAGAAATACTTGCAACTGCAATTACTGCTCTCAAATTTCAGTTCTCCGAACCGCAACTACGTATTCGTCTATTTTTCGTAGATCACTTTTCCGCCTTTCGGTTGGATATTTCTGATCTTTACGTTGTAGTCACCAAGGAAGACAAGGAAGCGTCTGCACTAAGGGCAGACGTAGGGACGTACTTCTATGATTCTTATAAAGACGAAGTTCGTCTAACGGAACGACAGTCAAAAGAAATGATGTGCTGTGGAAAACTGGAGTTTGCCGATGTACTGGACGAGGCTAAACTGCGAGAAGCAATTAATTGTGCGAATATTTTCGATGAGGTAAATCTTGCGAATCTAAATGTCGCCAGGTTGCTTGCGTGTATAAACTCTCCAAATGATCCTTATTAAATAAATGACGTTCTCGATAAAAAAGATTGAAAGCCTCCTGAATCGGAATCAGATTGGACTCGTTGAATTGTTTTCACTTCGTCGTGAACTTGGCGTGCCATTTAAGATGCATCCACTAGGCTTCATCGCGTGCACGCTTCTTATTGAAGGTCCCCGTAAGCTTCGCCTACACTATTGGCCGGTGGTCGGTGGTGCTCAACAATCCGCTGAATGTCAAATTCATGATCACCTCTTTGAATTTAGAAGTTGGATACTTGCTGGTGCGGTGACAAATGTTGAGTATAAAATTTCCCGCAATGGACCTGAGTTTTCTACTTATCGCACTGAATATTCAGATGAACGATCTATACTGGTGAAAACGGACGTAAAGCTTAGGCTGGAGGAGTGTAGTCGCGTCACATACAACATTGGTTCATCATACGATGTCCAAACCGGCGTTTTACATGAAACAGTACGAGTTGGTGAGCAACCAGCGTGTACCGTCCTCTTGACGCATGATGTCTCAGATTCGGCTCCACTGGTGCTTGGACCCTTATCTGGTAGTGCACGCTATATTTACGAGCGAAGGTCTATTGAGGAATCTGTGTTAGCGCAGATACTACCTTCCGTATTAGTTCCAGACTAACATCGTCTAACAAAATGTCGCCCAGAGAAACAAACGGCCCCGATTGTAATACCTACGAATAGATAGTCTCTGGGCATACGCTTTTTCCCCAGGAAATAAGGCGTTAAGGGAGAGCTGGTCGTGTCCATAGATGTTTAGTTTCGTGCGATCATATTCCTCGTCTCAGCATGGCCCTGTTTCGCGCCAGAGCTGTGCTTGACGAGTTGATCGGCGGTTTGCCACCGAGATCGTCCCACCGGTTGCAGCACATCGCATAAACTTCAGTCCATGAGCTCACGCATTCATCCCCAAGCCTGCCCCCTCCCCGAACATCCGCTAGCAAATCAAGGACTCCGACCTGTCCCGCTAGGCCGCCAAGGATGCCGACAAGGCCTATGCTTCGCGTGCCCATCGGGCCTGGTTGCGCTGCCATGGCATCGCTCCAGCCATAGCCCGCTACGACATCGAGTCGCGCGCCCCCTGGATAAATGGTGCTTGGTGGTCGAACACACACTGGGCTGGCTGCACTGCTTCCGCCGATTACGCTTCCGCTACGAACTCCGTGCCGATATCCACCAGGCGCTTCTCTCGCCTGCCTGCATACTCATCTGCAGGAGATACATTCAGCGGTTTTGTTAGGCGTTCTTAAACGCCCGTGCCTTCGCCCGATTAGCAATAATCTATCCACAGGTCAGCCACCGCATTTTTGGCGCCTACCCCCAACTGAATCAATCGTTCACGCTTATCTAATTTCTCATGCGCTTTGCGGCAGGCAACATGCCAGTCTGCTGACGCGACTTTCGGGCTCTTCAGCAAGACTTGGAAATAAGGAAGATCGACGTCTGATAGTGAGTGTCCAAGCACATACACCGAGCTCACCTCATCGAGGTAATCAAAAAAAGATCGATGTTGCTGAATTAACTGCTCTGAAGGCTTAAATGTCCGCAAAAAATGGCCGTCTAAGATAGAGTGTACTTCCATCAACCTCGTGTCAATTTCATCAATATCATCACGGTCATTAAGAGATTTGTGCTGCGCAGGATTCCATGCATGACCAAGGATTAACTCGCTGTCCGGCATTCTTGCTTCACCATGAATGTGCAGCACATGCGACTCAGGCACGTCGTAGAGGTTCTGAAGTGTTGAAGTGTAATTAAAGGTCAAAAATGCCGCATTCGTATCAATGCGTTTAAGGAGATTTAGTGCGGTCGTAGGGGTTGGGATCGGCAGACTCCTTATCCACTCACCAAAACGCGCTCTAAGCTGGGTTGAAAGCCGCTCAACAACTTGCTCAACTTCATATTGGAAATCGTGATGCCCAGAATCGCTCCAGTTATCGTCACCGTAGGATGACATGAAGTGGCTGTTGTCATCGATGATGTTCACAACATCGATTTCGGCTAGTGCAGTCTCAAGAGACCACCATTCATCCCCTGCAGGAAGATAGTTTTCGACAGCTTGAAATAAATCTCGGTCACGCAGGCGCACATATTCCTTGAAGTGCTCATATCCAGAGGGTATATCGTGCCACAAGTCAAAACCATTTCCGATGATGTAAAGACTGCTCGGCTTTCCATCCCCATCAGGTTTTCGCTCTTTAAAGTTCATCTGCACCTTTCGATTCAATGTTAATAAACTCTACCAAAGTTTTTTCGGTAGTATGGAAGCTTTTAAGCTACACAAAGTAATCGCACCGTACCCTCTCTCTTTTTACATAAAAAGTCGATAAGGATAAACATTACCTGGCAAATCCGGGACGTTCGCAATGGTTCGCGCGAGTCGCTGGGAATACCGGATACTGACAGGGACAGGGTCGTATAAGGCGTCGTTATTCCAATCCATTTTCGTCAAAGCCAACGCCTCGTGAGCGATAAGCTCGAGCGGTCCGCTGCCTGCATGCCGAATAATTTGAATGGGTTTGGGAATGCTTTTCTTTCCTTGGTAGTAGTCACCTTTGCTCGAGACCTGAGGTGCATTGCCAGCAACCCATACGAGCGCCGAATTGCCCGAGCGGATAACCATAGTCCCGCGCGGAACAGGGTAGCCCGAAGGCTTTGTTGGAGGCTGCAGCTGGTTATTCTGGATCAGCCAGACACCTCTCCAGCAGGATGCAGCGCCTATCTCGACACATTCGATCTCCGGCACACCTGCCAGTGCATCGAAAGCCCCGTCGATTTCGCATTGCTTGAACGCCGTGGTCTTGTGGATCACCAGCCGCTTAGGCAAGCCTCCCCCATTTCGCCCTTGGTATAGCTCTAGGCTTCGAGCAAGAACCGCACGCATATCGTCACGGCTCAGAAACGGATTCCTCCTGGCCTCCGCGACATTCAATACCGGATCACGAGCCTCAAAGGCCACGAATTGCATACCCCCACCATCCATATCAAAAACTTGTGAGCAACAAGTCACAAAGTGCGCATCACGTTGATCGCCGCGCAGCGCATAAGCAAGGCCAATATAGGCGGTATCGGTAGGCACTCCTTTTAGCGGCGCTAACTTCCAAGGTGTCCCTGCCGCCTTCACGTAAAGTGCCGTTGCTAGGCGCCAGGCAAGTGATGCCTTGTGCGCGAACGTAAACGCTCGATCATTGAGCACCTGGGTAGGGATGCTGTACTTTGCCCCGAGCGCTTTGAGCGCATCGTGCGCGTCGAAGAGCTTACCTCGCGTCGCGGGGGCCCAGCTATCTGGAAAGTGCACCAGCACAACGTCGAATTCGTTGCGTACGGTATCTAAGCGACGCAGAGCGCTGTCCATGGCTTGAAACAGCCTTGCCTGCGGGTCTCCCTCACCAGGAAGCTGGCTCAGGGAATCAGGCCACTTGATGTGCGCGCCGACTGCAGCATCGATCTTCACATGAAAGAGCGCTTCAAAACCAGGATACAGTGGCACGTATTCTGAGCGGTCGCTAGCTTGATACGATGCACGAAGAGATGCCATCAGTTGGCCGCGGCGCTTGAATGCGCTTTCCGGTCCAACGGTAGCAATCCGTATCCGTGAGGTGTACCCACCAAAGGAGCCTTTCGAATATGGCCCAAAGTTGGCGAGCCCCCTCAACGGGTGTACGTCTACCTGGCTAGGATCGGATGGAGAAAAGGTAAGTAACGGCTCTTCTAACAATGAATATGGCGGGAGCATAGAGGCCTGAGCTGAGCTGGCCATCATTTGCTCCTATCAAAGTATGTGTGATGGTGACTAGGTCTACTCCACCCCGTGAACCTCGAAATCTTGAACATTGCATCAATACCTGCACCTTCATCTAACCCAAAGGCGTGTACTGTATCGTCTTGACTTGTCGTCAACAGCTTCGTCCACGCATCAATAATCGCCGCCCAGTTCCTGTTGTACTTTTGCGCCCAGCGCTCTCTACGCCAGTCACCTGCAGGGTCGCCACCCCGGCGTTCCCGAGATAAGTCCAATGCAATGTGTTCGACACCTGCCGTCTCTCTTTGTAGAGAAAGCTCAGATGTCTGCGCTCTGGGTATGTCCACAAAGGTGTACGGTTCAAAGCCGCACCACCAGCGATCCTCAATCAGCTCTAATTTCAGAAAAATTCCCTCTTGGAATGGGAAGTCGAGACCTGGAACTATACCGGTCAAGGGACTTCCATACGCGGCCCGAAGTTCGGCTAGTCCTTGGGCACGCCTTACCGCGCGCTCCTCCTTTTCGTTGTCTCGAGGTGCCGCGACGACAAGCGAGTGACCTGAACGTTTGAGTCGTGGAGCGAGTGGACGATATCTCGACAAAGCTCTGACCAAAGCGTCATACAGAAGTCCGTGCGCCCAGCTATCTTTGGTTGCATCCAGCTCCACGGTTCCCGCTATCGTGGCGCCCATAGACGCGAGCGAGGCCAAAACATCTTGATCGTTCCCAAATACCGCTAGCTCATGACCATTCGCGGCGACAGCCGCCCTGCACTGGTGCTCCTTAAGTAGTGCTCTCACCTCGGGTGAGGTCGTGGATTGCGTGAGCGTCATTCGCCGTGCCTTTGTTGGAAGCGACTCGACCAGGAGCGCCGAGTAGCGAAGCACAGGAAACTTTCTCGCCTGCGCATCAGGAAGTACAACTGGCACCAAGCGTGGAGTGGCTCGCCCCTTCATCACGTGATCCATCAGCGGCTGAGGTAGGTCAACATGCTTAATGACTTCAGCTGCCAGTTCATCAAACGTCTTGCACTCGACAACAGCCACATCCACACCAGCGAGATGTGCATGCTCAAGAAACTCAGTGACCGCAGGTAATAGCCGAGATGCCGATGAAGCCACCCAGTAAAGGCCGTTAGGGAACGGCGCAGGTTCCCTCAGGACAGACGCCAAAGTATCCATGACCGAAGCATCTCGGCCGCTATAGCCGACAAATACCATTCCAAAACGCTTGCTGGCCTCGACCAGCACGTGTCGCATCCGCTCGTCCTGCTTCTCCAGTTCGGAACCTGTGTTTTTGATGGCGACAGATTGATAGTCGCCGTGGAGCTTCGCAACCAGGGGCCAGTCCGACTCATTCAAGCACCGCATAGCGCGCTCGCCCGAGTCGATGGCCGCTACTATCGGTCTCGCCTGCTCCATAGCCGGCAGCAGCGTATTAGCTGAACCCACGGACTCTTCAACCAGAGGATCGAAGTTTGTCGTGAACACACAATCGACCTTACGAGCGGCAATCAAGCTGCCCAGTACTCGGTGCCCGAAGCATGGCTTACCCTTCGCGATGGCATCGTCAACGTACTGTCTGCGGTGTCTTGGGTGAGGATAAACCGCCTCGAATGCTGCGGCATATTCGGTGGGATCACCGTCCGGAGGAAGGATCGAGGTGCGTCTAAAGAAATCGTCGATTCGGTCAATCCACACCTGATCGCCAACGTCAATTTCCCGCTTAGTGAGATTGTTTTCTCGACAGAATATCTGCGTTTTGAAGTCACGGATCATATTGTAGCCGGTTGAAATTCCAGAGGCTGCAGATGCTCCAGCGCCCAAGAACCAGGCTACCAAGTTAGGCCTTAAGGCTAAAGCAGTTGAAAACTGTGCTGCTGAGACAATCGGAAATGAACTAGGCACCGTACTCCTTTACTTTCTTCTATTATCGTTTGTCCTACCCACGTCAACGCAATTTCCAAGATAGCTCTATTATCTAGATAATATCATTATTACTCAATTGAAAAACTCACAAATTATCACCTGAGCCATACTTCCTAAAAATCGACCATCTCGATTTCTTCCGCAATTTTCAGTTCGCCTATCCTTCACGCTATAAACATTAAGTCAAACTTTTAGACAGTGAAAATGGAAAATTACTTAGAACGCTAACAAAACCGCTGAATGAATCGTCTGGTGGATATCGGCACGGAGTTCGAAGTGGATGCGTAATTGGCGGAAGCGGTGCAACCAGCCCCGCGTGCGTTCGACCAGCCAGCGCCATTTACCCAGGCGATCGCGCGACTCGATGCCGTAACGGACTCTGTGTGGAGCGATGCCACGGCTGCGCAACCAAGTCCGATGGGCATGCGAGGCATAGGCCTTGTCGGCATGCAGTTTGGCCGGACGTTTGCGTGGTCGGCCCGCAAGGCCGGCTATTGAAGGGACTGCGTCAAGCAGTGGGATCAACATCCGTGAGTCTTGTACCTGAGCCCCCGATATGCTCGCCACCAGAGGCAGGCCGCGTTGATAGACGAGCAGATGGTGCTTGCATCCGAGCTTGCCGCAGTCGGAGGGATTAGGGTCGGTATTCCGTCCGCCGAGGGGGCGATGACACGCTGACCGAGTCGACACTGGCGGGTACCCATTGAACCTGGTCGTATTCCAGCAAGTGCTGCAGCATGGCGTCATGGATGCGTTGCCACACACCGGCCTGTTGCCATGCATGCAGGCGCCGCCAGCAACTCATGCCGCTGCCGCAGCCCAGTTCACGGGGAAGATATTCCCAATGCAAGCCTGTCTTGAGGACGAACAGGATGTCGGTCAAAGCGGCGCGGTCGTCAATGCGAGGACGTCCGCTCTCGATAACTGCTGCGCACCTGCTTCCCCTCTCCGCAGGAACTTAGCCCCCACTGGGGCCATGACGTCGAACAAGGCCGACAGCAGAGTTTCGCCAACTGCGCGAGGTTCTGTGAGGTCTTCCAACAATCCCGACACCATGCCGCACAACAATCTGCGAGCGATGTTGACATGCCACAGGAATTTCTAATATAGTTAATATTAGAAATAACATCTCGGAGCAAATCAAGATGCCAAGGCCTATGGCGCCCGTACCACTTCCGGTTTTACAGGCCAATGAGGTTCATCAGCAGTTCGGCGAGCTGGCGCAGCACCTGACTAACAACCCGGATGTCGTGCGTTTTTCTCTTCAGGTCGATAACCGAACCGGGATGGTGTCAACGAACGTGCAGCATCGGGATGGACGTGTCCAGCATAACGAATGGTTAGCAAGTGATGTAAGTCAGGCGACTCAACTTGCGCCTCACTTACTAACTATTGAAGATCGAAATAGCGCTGTGTTGTCGTTGCTCAACCAAGGGCTAACACAGACGGACGTAGCAAAGCGCATTGGTATTTCTCAGTCACGCGTGGCACAGATTAAGAAATTGTCTTCTGCCTAAATTCACCAAGCAAGGCCCCTTAGTGGGCGTTCAGAAGGAGTCCAAGCATGTCGAAATCTACTAACTTCGTGGGGAACGTCGCTGACGGTGCCGCCGATCTAATCGAAAAAGTCTCAAGCCCGGCATCGCGGGCAGGCTCTGCTGTTGAGCGCGCCGGTCGCATGCTCGAAGAGAACGTTGACCCCGAAGTCATCGCACTGCAAATGACAAAAAACAGCCCGAATGGGAAGCGATACACCGTTGCCAAAGTCTTGGCTTATGGCGATCTCTATGAGGACTCGAAGACCAAAGCCCCGCTTACTGCCAAGCAAACCCGCGCGATCATCAAAGATCAGCGCGCACAGCAGGAAGCTGACAGCGCCACCATGCTGGCCTAATCTCGCCCTTGTCCGTCACCTCCATCATCTGTGAGGTCGCCATCGTTACATCCTACGTCGGTTACAGTGAATAGTGATCGGATGCATACGGCGCGCCAACTCACGATGCTTTTTTGGAAGTGCTCGTGGAGTGGATATTAGGTAATAGCAGTCGTCACGGTGTGCTCGCCGGTGCCCCATGACCGCTATCAGAACTGGAACTGATTGATCGGGGGGAAGTGCCGTGGGGCTATATGAGAAGTGGTGTGAGTCCACTAAAGAAAATGACAAGCGCAGGTATTATTGGACTTATGTCGAGAAGGTCGGCGGCCGTGACGATATCCGGGAGGATCTTGTTGAGACTATTCGCTCGCATTATGACCGGCTCGAACGCATCGCCGATGATGTAGGGCGGCTCGGATACAAGGTTGCTGCCAAGATCCTCAGCGAGGCAATGCCTCAGACAGCCACGGGGCGCTCTGGCGATCTTGGCGAAATCCTCGCGACTGAACTGGTGGAGGAAGAGATCGGTCTGCGGGTGCCGGTGCGCCGGCTCCGTTACAAGGACGGCCGTAACATGGCCATGCGCGGCGATGACTTCATCGGCGCGGGCTACGGCCAAGACAATAAGCTCTGGCTACTAAAGGGTGAGGCTAAAAGTAACCAAAAGCTTGGCAAAACCACAGTCACCGCCGCCCGCAAGGTCCTCGACCGCGACAATGGCCGCTGCACGCCGGACTCGCTGCTGTTTGTCGCCAATCGTCTGCTGGACAGCAACGACGCTGGCGATAACGCGCTGGGTCGCGATCTTCGCGACGAAGTGGGTCTTAAGTCCATGCGCGCCGATCGCATCGACCACATGCTCTTCACCGTGTCGGGTAACGGCCCTCACGCTTCCCTGAAAGAGAACCTTGAAGCCACTGGAACCAACAGGGACCACTACGTCGTGAACATTCACGTCGAGGACCATCAGGATTTCATTGCGGCAATGTACCTGGAGGCGGAAGATCTTGGAGACAACTGAAGAATTAAGCGCCTTTCTTAAGGCCGCTACTGTTGACGGTATCCTCGGGCGCCTCCTCTATCGCGGTGCAGCTTGGTCGTTGATGCGCGAGGATGGCGTATTGCCGCAAAACGCTCCGCCACTTGGCGCAACCATCGAAACAGATCTTGCCGAGCACGGTTTTGCCCTGCTTCGAGGCGCAATGGCCCTGCGTGCTCGGGCTGGTGCTTCGGAACTCACTGGCAAGGCCTTTGAGCGCGCAGCCAACGCCTTCGAAGCCCTCGTGCGCAATGGCGACCCAGAGTCGCCTGATCGCGGATTCCGCCGCACCATTGCTGCTGCAGCCTACCACCTAGCAGGCTTCTCGGCCGTCGCCTATTCGATATTCAACGAGACCGAGGAAGACCTTAACGTCTCGCCAGGCGAAATAGCGATCCGACACCTGATACTGCGCGATCTCGACCAACTTCGCGGCTTCGTTCGCGACTGGTTGGATGACGGGGCTCACGGCGATGAGCAGATCGCGGCGGCGCTGCAGAGCGAAGACGCCGACGTCGACGAAGTACTGTCGACAATTCTCAATACGACGATCTGCCGTGCCTTGGCATTTTTCGACTTCGGGCTTGAGACGGGCGAGGTCGAGCCGATCGAAGCCGCACGAGTGCTGCTTACCACCGCTGTCGGGCTTGCCAACAACGCTGAGAACGTCCCGCTGTGGTGGATCTCGAACCTATGCCGTCATCTGATCGACGACCTGTGGCAACACTCGCTACACCAGAATTTACCGACTGAGCCGCCCGAGGGTGCAGAGGAAAAATATCCCGACCTGCGGCGGTTATTCATTTCCTCGCTTTACGCCCGCAAGACCTCGGAGGTGGAGCTATGGCCCTCGCAACGCGAAGCCGCCCAGCGCTCCACAGACGTCACGGACGATCTGGTCGTCGCCCTGCCGACCAGCGCGGGCAAAACACGGGTGGCAGAGATTGCCGCGTTAATGACCCTATCCTCCGCACGCCGGGTGCTGATCGTCACACCGCTGCGCGCTCTTTCGGCCCAGACCGAACGCTCTTTCAGGAAGACCTTCGCGCCACTAGGGTTCGGCGTCTCTTCTCTCTACGGCGCTAGCGGTCTTTCGGCCGGTGATGAAGACGCCCTCCGCACACGCGAGATCATCATTGCGACACCCGAAAAACTCGACTTCGCGCTGAGAAGCGACCAGTCGCTGATTGACGATGTCGGCCTGATCGTACTCGACGAAGGCCACATGATCGGTCCTAGTGAGCGCGAAATCCGCTATGAGACTCTCGTGCAGCGCCTGCTCCGGCGCGCGGATGCGGCAGAACGCCGAATAGTTTGCCTTTCCGCGATCCTGCCGAGCGGCGACGAACTCGACGACCTTACCGCCTGGATTCGCTCCGACGAACCCGGGGAGCCGGTGCGTTCCGACTGGCGCCCAACGCGCCAGAGATTCGGCGCGCTTACCTGGAGAGGCAAGGACGCGCTACTACGGCTCGATTTAGACGACGATGGCCCCTTCCTTGACAAATTCGTCGCGGAAAAAACAGCGCTCGGAAAGGAGAAGAAGCCCTATCCACGCAAGAACTCGCACCTCGCTCTGTTCGCGGCATGGGAGTTCGCGAGCCAGGGCAAGCGCACCTTGATCTTCTCTACCCAAGCAAACTGGGTAGAGAGCTACGGCAAACAAGTCGTGGACCTCTGCAAGCGCGGCTATCTGGACTCGTTGCTGGAAGACGAGGCTTCGATCGCCCGCGCCCTGGAAGTCGGCAAGGAATGGCTGGGCGAGGATCACCCAGCCGTGGCCAGCCTGAAGGTGGGCGTTGCCATTCATCACGGCCGACTGCCGAGCCCGTTCCTTCGGGAACTGGAACTGCTCCTATCCGAAGGAGCGCTAAAGGTCATTGTCGCTTCGCCGACGCTCTCGCAGGGCCTCAATCTCAACGCTGCCGTGCTGCTTGTGCCCGCGCTATATCGCGCCTCAGAAAAGATCAAAGGCGAGGAGTTCGCGAACGTGGCCGGCCGCGCCGGACGTGCATTCGTCGATGTCGAGGGGCTGATCGTCCATGTCATGTTCGACAAAATCAATTGGCGAAAGAAAGAATGGAGGGAACTGGTCGTCTCTGCCAAGGCCAGGACGCTTAAAAGCGGCCTTATCCAAATCGTTACCGAAATCCTTGAGCGGCTATCGCGCGAGGGCGTCCTGGATCGAGATGACGCTTGGGAATATCTCGCCAACGCCCGCAAGGCTTGGAGGTCACCTGACGAAGAAGCAGAGGTGGCAGAACGACTGGCCGCCGCAGTGGAATACGACGCTATCTCCGACGATGAAGACGAGACGGACGACGAGGAGGAAACCATCGACGAGGAGCCACTGTCGCAGCTCGTCGAACGCCTCGACGCCACCGTATTCGGTCTGATCGAAGCCCTAGACGCTGATCGCGCCGATCTACCTAAGCTTCTGGACGAGGCGCTCAGGGGGTCGCTCTGGGCTCGCCAAATTGCTCGGGAGGACGAGGATGTCGCTCCACTGCACCGGAAGGTATTCGAAGCACGCGCTGGTCTCATCTGGAAAGCCACCACGGCCCCGACGCGACGCGGGCATTTCGCTATGGGAGTCGGACTCGAAGCTGGCCTCCTCATCGATGCTATGGCGGACGAGCTGGCCGAACTCATCGACCAGGCAGATAGTGCAGCGTTAAACGGCGACATCAACGAACTCGCCGATGCTCTCTGCGGACTCGGCGAGCGCTTGCTGTTCATGCGGCCCTTCATCCCCGACCAGGCGAACGCGCTGCCGCCGAACTGGAAAGCTATCCTACGTAGTTGGGTGTCCGGGGAAGAAGTCTCCAAGATTGGACCACAGAACATGCGGGCGGTCGAAGATGCCTTCACCTATCGGCTAGTCTGGGCGCTAGAAGCCGTCCGCACCCGGCGCATGTCCTTCGGCTGGTCGCCGGATACGGTGGCGGGCGGTGCTGCGGCTACGGTCGAAACCGGTGTCCCGCAGTTCATGATGGCGATGCTGATCCGCGCAGGCCTACCGTCACGGCGCGCGGCAATGGCAGCCATCGAAGATGCTGAGCCAGTCTTCGTCACGCCCGCAGAAATGCGGGCCTGGCTTGAATCCGACGAGATTACTGCCAAAACCGACGCAGGCGACTGGCCAACACCCGAGACCTCCGCGTTATGGGCCCGCTTCCGAACCGAAGCTCTCAGCGGAAGCATCCAGAAATGGTCCGTCGAACGCTACAAGCGCCTGCTCGATACCGAGTCCTCCCCGCCCGCTGGCCTCTATCGAATCGTCACAGACGAAGGGGATGGCCGGACTTGGCTGGCAACCCCCGACTACCAGCGGATCGCCGTCTTCAAGAAGCCAGCGGTTGATCCCAAGCCCAGCCTATTCTCGGGACGCTTGCCGGGCAAAACCCGGCTCGTGGATGCCCTACGCGTCGGCCGCGGAAAGTTGCGCTGGCCGGCTGTCGATGCCTAAACGGGAACGGCCAAGATGCTCTATGCCTGGATCGATGACCAGAAGCGCGCACCTGCCGCGACTGTGGCGCGTGCTAACCGCCGTTATGCCTATCGAGAATGCGCCCAACTGGCGGCACAAGCCGGGCGACTGTGATCCCTGGACTGAGCCGGAAGGACCTTAGCACCTCGGTTGGAAAGAACACTTCGATATGTCCTTCCTCGAAGTCGCATTGCGCGACTCAGCGACCGGAGAACTGCACCGAGCTGACATCCTGGTCGGAAGCGGCACCCCGCGCACAACTGTGCTTGAGCTGCAGCATTCTTCGATCAGCGAGGATGAGCGAATCGCACGAGAAGCCTTTTATCGACGCGAGCATCGAATGTTTTGGTTGGTACACATACACAGCGAAAGCTCCTTTTTGCGAACTCATTTCAGCATGTCGCTCGACCTCAGCTCGCGCGTCATCAATCTCGACGGCAAGGAATTCGCCGTCATGCACTGGATGGGACCGAACAAGCAATTTATCGAGAAGTGGAAGCGTGCTGCAGCCCACGTCTTCTTCAATGCTGGCCCTTATATCTTCTACCTCGCCGGCCTTGCTGTGACCGCTCGCTTGGGAGGTCCATTCCGGTTTGAACATGCAGGCGTGGGCTTTGGCCTCGTCAAGAAGACTTCAACGGCACAGCTTTGGTCGCTCTCCCTTTTCTGAATCCCCGGTCCCCTGCCATGAACGCTTCCAGCATGTGCTGGATCAGCATCATCGCATTGAATCGCCACTCGTAGCTTAGACTCTCCTGATCCATAGTTTTGAAAAATGGAGAACCTATGGATCCGTTAGGGCGCTGGGTGTCCAGCCCGGCACCTGGTGTGCGATCTCGTAGCAGCCTGATCCAACGACGAGATCGGGTCTGGGTCTATCTCCCCTGCCCTGCAGAGACTCATGCCGCGCTCTAGCACAAGCTGCTTGAGCTTCGGTGAATTCCACCATGAACTCTTCCGGGGCTCCCCCCCTGCAACATTAATCCCGGGGTTCGCGGGGCGCGGCGCAATCGATTCGGGTTCTCTTTCGCATCATTTCCACTCTGCAACGATGCATTTAAGTTAAAGTGTTGCGTGATTCGATTGTATCCGCAGTAAGGAGCGGAGACTCACCAATCCTCTTGTATTTTCACAATTATTCGCATTATGGCGAAAATCTGTCAATGCGACGCCAATGGAATCCAGGAAGTTAGCGAGGGGACAATTGCTTTGGTGTTTTAACGCAAACTTTGCAGTTTCCTCGGAATGTCAAATTTTAGACTGTTTTTTTATATGCGTTTTCGTATTGAAGACGGTAGACCAGCAATTCACGTATTTATAGGTGTTCGTTTATGTATCAGGTCGGCTCGGATAAAAACCATACGCTCTCGAGAGTGCTCAAACAGTTCGACCGCAAGGCGACAGTAGCCCGTTGCGCGGGGTTGCTAACGGTTCCTGCATTTCACGCAAATACCATTCGTATCGAAATGATGGTTCATCTCGCGGTAGCGAATTGTACAGGGAACAGGAAGCCAACGTTTTCGGATATCGGCCGGTGGCTAAATCGCAACCTTGGGAATTCTGCTGTGGCAACTGCAGAGGACCCTCCCGAGGATGTTTTCGTTAGTAACATCTGCTCCAAAGTGGGTAACTTCCGACTCTTCGAGGGTACTTGGGAAAGCAGCGATTTCCATTTACAGCAGATGCTTGATTCCGCTGAGGCCTTGTCGGTGTCCATAGCGCCCATCGCGTCTGCACTTCGTAATGTTTATGCGTTATTGCGGATGGGAGATGCTGTCGCTGCGAGGCTGAATATAGTGCGGTGGCATGCGGAACCATCGTCTCGCGCTGGCATCTTGGTCATTGGCCCCAATACTAATATCGACCAGAGAGCCGCAGCGATTACCTTTACCGAATCAGAACTGAACCACTTGGGAATTGAGCTGACAGAATTAGAACCCTTTCTATTTACGGATGAGGACGTGAAGATTCTGCCACTGCAAGCGGTGACCCAGGAGACAGCACTTGAACTGCGGCCTGTCATTCGATTCGGGAATGAATACGTGCTAGCGCTACCAGCAGGGGTTGGTTCGGCACTGCGCGCTTATATCCTCAGAAAAGTGGTTGAAGCCCGGGCATTTAAGGTTTTTGATGGCGCGTTAGGTCGGCGGCAGGCGACTCTTGTGCGGCGTTTGCTGCAAAATATTGGGGAGGAGTATCCCTCTCTTCTGTCGACAGAAACCCAGCAGGATTTGCCGCAGATTCAGAGCTGGTGTTTTAAGCGCGACATGTCCGAGCATGTCCACGTAGTTGTTTTGCATGAAGACCTTGGTGAATGTGTAGAGCAAGGTTGGGGGCTCTCCAGCAAACTAAGTCAGAAGCAGCAAGCTGCGTTCGACGATTTCATGAATTGTAGTGCTACGCGCTGTGAGGCGGAACCTGGCTTTAAGCATGGTACAACAATCGTGATTCGCGCCGGTGTTGGTCGCGGCTTTGCTTCATCATTGCCGCGACTGGGTTTGTCATGGGACGTGGTTTTTCTGGGACTTGCAGACCTCGACATGCTGGCTGCATATCAGGATAAAGCTGTCGATTTGCTATTTAGATTTTTGCGCCAAGAGACTTGGGTGGCTTCGCACCAAGCAAAGCATTTCAGCTTTGGCAGCTTCAGCTCGTTTTGTCAGTGGGTACAAGACGATTTTAGTATCTGGCCGCGAGATTTACCGTTGAGAAAGGGGGCCATGGTAATGGTTCCATCGGATTCGGTTTTTGGCTTCAGGCAAAAAGTTCGAAAATCGCGCGACAAACATTCAATTTTAACTTGGTCTGGCAAGTGGATGGTATGCGAGCGTTACGGACGAGATTCTTATTTTGACAGTCGGGCTAAGCAACCTATTTTTATATGCGAAAGCGTAGTCGAACAATTGACGCTGGCGGTCGCGGTGGAAACCTCGAAAGGTCCACGATGGCTGATTTGTGCTGACCAGGAATATGACGCCAGCAAGCGAAAATATGTGTTCCGGCTCTGGTCTGATTTTCTCGGTTCCTTCGCTGAGGTCGCTCTCTTCCTCGATGCTCAAGGTGCCATACCTGAAGGCGTATTAGAGGTGTTTCTAGACTGTACGCGGATGGTAGACCTCGAATCGGTATCGTACACGGCCCTTGACGACCCGGCCATCAAGCCTATCGTTAGTTCGGCATCGGCTGGACGCGCTACTGTTAGCCTACCGAGGGACTTCTTTGCCATTTTCCGTAGGGTTGGGAACGAAGGAGAACAGACACTGGTTTCGGCATTTGTTTCAGCATTGGAGACAGCGTCCAAATTGGTTGTTCCGCTAGAGGAAAATCTTGTTCAGCAAGCGGTCGCTGCTGCGTTACCTTCGGATGGCGCTCGTTTGGTTCATCTTTTCAGTAGCACTCTAAAATCGGACCATCTGATTTGGACCTCGAGCGCTGAAGTGGTTTGGTTAAGCCGTGCCGATGCTGCTTTTGTCCGAATTGGCTTAGATGCAAAGCCGCCCGCTAAAGTGAAAGTGCTTATCGGAAGCTCGTCCTGCACTGAGGTTTTAAACAGTTATGTCGCTAGGATTTGGAATGAGATTAAGCGTCAGCTCAATGAGCTAGATTTGGACTCGGTCTTAAACGTTCTGATGTCATCAAATGAAGCCATCTACACAGATAGAATGCATTGGCGGCGGACCGCCAAAGCGATTCTGTCGTTGAACGATAATGGCGAGGGGCTTGATGCGGCTTTTACCCGCGAGCAAAAAAGAAATCGGACCTCCTTGGCTACTCGGGTGCTTGCGGAGATGGCTGTGTGTGAGTGTGTATTAATAGGCAAGCCTCAGGTAACGCGGGCTGAACTCGAATTGTTGATTGCGCGAACCTCATTGCTAATTGAAGTCGCCTACGATTCTGATGCAATTCGCGGAGAACTTGCGCCGGCCAAGCTCACGGTGTTCCCGAACGGTGAATACGAAATTGACCGCTCTTATCAATCCTCAATAATGCGGCCGTTCGTAGCAAATCAGTATTCTGATGAGTATAGAGATGCGGCTGCAGACTACGCGTCGTATTACCAAAAAAAGGAACGTAGCGGGCGCAGCCTCGCATCCGAGTTTTATGGAGAAGATTTCGTGGAAGCTTTTGAGAGAGAGTATGGCCTTAGCCCCGATGAATTAATCGACTGCTTTGCAGAGCTTGTTGATATGGCAACTGACTTGGACCGGGTGGTAGTCAAGATGGAGATTGGTCCTCTAAAGGCGCGGCTCATAGAGAGGCGCGGAATTAGCTCGGAAAAGTGCAATGCGTTTGTCAGCGGCTTTGCGTTGATTCGCAGACTAAAATGGGACAAACCGCCGAAAGGCTTTTTGGCGAAGGACACTTGGCCCTGGCTCTTCAAACGCCGTCTTTCAATCATCTCGCGACCAGTGGTGTGTACGGGTATTACAGATAAGGACCTCGCTTATTTCGGTGTTAGTCAGGTGCTGCAATCGTGGAATTACCTGATGAGCCGCTCCAGCAGGGCTTGGATGCCGCAAGATTACTTTGTCTCTCAAGCGATGAAAGCTTTTTCGGGCAAGACCGCGCATGTGTTGGGAGGGGCCTTTGAAGATGAAGTCGTTGAAAAGCTGACGGCATGCGGGTGGGTGGCGCGCGCTCGTGTTCAGATGACGGAACTTGGCGGGACCCAAGAAATGGGTGACGTAGACGTTCTCGCCAGGCACCCAGATAGCCGGGTTCTTATTATTGAATGCAAACGCCTACAGCCGGCACGGACTGTTGGTGAGGTCGCCGACGTACTACAGAAATTCGCAGGTGAGGAGAAAGATAAGTTGGCGCGGCATTTGAGCCGGTTGGCGTGGCTCCAGGCATCGCCATCCGGCATCCCACGTGCGCTTGGCTTAGACCGAGCCGCCAAGATTTCGGCTGTTCAAGGACGGTTGGTCACGAACACAGATGTGCCGATGATGTATGCGAAAGACCTTCCCATTTCCGTTGGGGAGATCCTCCCTATCCGCGCATTGGGACGCGTTTGAAGAGAGCACTCGTACTTCAATTGAGCACAGCGAGGTCCACGCCGCAATGTCAGCTATAGGGCGGAAACTGATGGGGCCGATTAGCGCTCTGAATTGCCACCGCTGGGTCAGTCTCTCGTGATTCACAGTTCTTGAAAGATGAAAAACCAATGGATCGTGTTGGGCATGGACACCCTGCCAGACTCTTGGTGCGCGATAGCTGCCTGATCCACCGACGAAATCGAGTCTGACCTGTCTATCACCCCTGCCCTGCAGAGACTCCTGCCGCGCTCTAGCAAAAGCAGGCCGTCCCAAGCCATAACTGCCGGCGAAGGATGGCATAGCTGACTAAGGCAGCAGCAGAGCGCCTGTTTTTGCGCGCGAAAGCGGCACAGTTGGCTACGATAAACTAGCCCGTCATCTGCTTCGCGCGCTCGATCTAATCGGGGACTCTGCGCGCCGGCGATGGAGTTGCGCTCACGGCCGGCACGACATGGCACCTGGCGGCATCACGCCAAAACAGAAGCTTGCCACGGCCGCTTAACCTGTATTTTTAGAGCGCTCTAAAAATGGGGGATTACCCAATGTCGCCCCCCCCTGACAAATGGGAGGCAAAAAAAACGGCCTAATGGCCGTTTCTTAGTTCTCAGGTATCACACTACACGTTGATGCCCAACCGCCGCAGCGATTCAAGCATGCTCTGTCCCGCCCCTGCCTCTGTCAGTGCCTCGCGAAGTCTTACGGTCGCGGGATCGCTCCTTTTTTTTGCGATCTCCAGCGCTGTCAGCGCATTTTGCCCTGTAACACTCATAGGAATATTTATAATACCGTTCGACACATTAGACAGCCTGGAGAGCGCTTCACGGGCTATATCGACGGCCTGTGGATGAACAGTAGGTAGAGCAGCTATGTGCGCAGAGCCCTTAAACAAAGCTGCTCCTTCGATTTTTCCGTACTTCTGAGCAATATCGGCCGCCGCTTGACGTGCCGCCTCGACAACAGGCGCCTCTTCGGCAAATGGTTTCCGACTTCCAGAATGGATTTTGATGTTAGGAGGTGACATAGTGAATTCAGTCTATATCCAAAGCGGTGGTTTCACAAGAAAAAGTGGCACAACCGTACGTAATGTCAGCTGTCGAGATAGGGAGTTATCCGACCGATTGTCCAAAGTATTTTGGTGCTTTTGCTTGGATTGCAAGGTGAGCACAACACCTAGGCTGTCAGCAGGGAGGCCGATCTCTTGTGTCCGCCCCGCACCGTCGCGCCACAATCCAATCGATCTAGCGGGCTTGGCCTCTAGCCAGTTTGACCGATCCACCATCGCCGCACACGTAAACGACAACACCGCCGAACCAGGATCCTCGGCGAGCACTGTCGCGTAACGGCCAGGCCAACGGGTGGACAATTGGGGCCCATCCATCAGCAATGCTACCACTAAGTTAGGCCCCACTGCACGAATGGCCGTCATGGCTGGATCTGTACGCGCGAGATCCTCACATATTAGAGTGGCAAGTGACATGTCTTTACGCAATGTCAGGAAAGGTAATTTACGTTGACTTACATCAATGTCTTCCCACCATTTATCATTCCCAGCATCATCATCGAAATGTAAAGCGTACCGCTCAGTTTGACCCCGATCGAGCCGCCAACGATGGTGTTTATTTTGCTCAGCGATCGTGACATCTCCCCCCTCTTGAAACGCAATCGTGAGCGCTCGGTTGTAGTGGGTACCGTCATCAGACGTATCAAGAACACCTGTTATAAGAAATTCAATACCAGTATTTCTTAGCGCCTCGGCTAACTCGCCAGCAAGCGCTGTCGTCAAAGCACACTCAGGAAGAATGATACCGTTGGGTTTTTCCCCTGTTTCTACAAACGCTTGATCAATAAGCGGCACGATTAAATCGTCCGCCAATTGCTGACCTGTTAATGACTTCCCTTCTGATTTAAGCCAACGGGTGACCAACTCGAAGTAAGCAGGCACATGATTTTTCCCGAGCGGCGTGCGTGGTGAGCTTCGTTTAAAACTACTCGCATCGATCGTATAGGGAAATGGGATGAGCAAAAGTCGCATGTCATACGGAGCGGTGAGATCAGATCCAACTACAACCACCGATTTTTTACTGGACAGAATCCAAGACGTATCCAGCACTGAACTGGGAGGCAAAAGCGCCAAATAATGGGAAAGACTACGAATAGTACAACCTACCGCCGAGTTGATCGATTTGGGTAAGACTACAGCGAGATCAGGGGAAACCATAACACATAACGATTTAGGAACGTAGGGCAGAGCCAATGCGGGGTTGGCCTTCGTCAGCGCAGCAAAAGCGATGGATGAAAACTGGTGGCCCATTGCATTATCAGGATTCACGTCCCATCCCATGCCGATACATGCTTCATCGGCAACTGCAAACAAGCTCAAGAGTAATTTAACCAAGTTTAAATTCTGTCCAATTCGATCGATTGGTGTCTCCGCATAGACCAACACGACCGCAGCCCACCAATCTTTCACCAAGGCGGGCACTTCACTAACATTGGCATTCCACTCCTTGGCAGTCTCAATGATTAAATCAAGATACTCGGCATGAGCAACAAGTCGCGCGCGGTCAGGACTAGCGAGCGTGTAACAACCAGATCTTTCAATGATTGAGCCAACAACTGCGAAGAGATCGATCGGCCAGGTCGGACATTGGTCCCTGTCTATATTCAGTGGATATTCTTGAACCTCCTTCATAGAGTCATAGGCATCGGCCCCCTCAGGTAGAAGGTGCTCAATCAGTTCCATAATCGTCATTCTGTCTCCATAGTGGCAAGCGCCCGCTTGGGCGTAGCCATTACCTTTTCTCTCAAAGATATGACTATAGACTATCAGGTTGTAAGAACAAAACTTACAAAGTGGTAGAAATTCAATACGTCGTAATCAAATCACTGGCCGCGATCACGATCCAATCATTCATCAACAAGGAAATTGTCCGTCTGAATCGGCATGAACTCACTAGACGACTCGCAAGTCGTTTGACATGCGGCTTTTCGTAAGGCCCGGAGCAGCTTGTTGTTGAAGCGGTGACGTACGCGCCGTTATTGCCCCGCCGCCCCCTAAGCCGGACACGTCTGGCTGGTGTGGTACCGACTACCGTCATATCCCGCGCGGTGCGAAGTCATCGCCGAAAACGTCCCGTTCGGCCTGGCGGTGCTCGCCTCGCTGACCAGCACTGTCGGCAATAGCCCGATGAAATTGGAAGAGGCGGCCATGCGGGTGATCCCTGGGCCGGCAGGCACGTCGGCAACCGACTTCAACAAGTTAGTATTTCTCGCCAGCATTTGCCCACTCTTGGATTGACATCCACCCTGCCTAGAGGACAGGGATTTCTACGGCGCTGCGCGATGACTTGCGAAACGCTTCGGTGGGTTCCTGCTTCTTCGAGCGGCCTGACTGCGCCATCTCTCCACAGGCTAAATTGACATCCTCCCTACCTAAAGGACAGGGATTTCTACCGCGCGGCGCGATGAGTTGCGAAGCGCTTCGGCGGGTTCCTGCTTCTTCGAGCGGCCTGACTGCGCCATCTCTCCACAGGCTAGCAAGCGGTGCCCCCGCTCCAGTATATTCGCAGCTCCCACTACATCTGCATGATTTGCGTAACCGCAATTGACGCACAGGAATTTCGCCTGGGTCTGCCGATTGTCTTTTGATATGTGCCTGCAAGTCGGGCACGTCTGGCTAGTGTGGTGCGGAGGCACGGCAAGCAGCATGCCCCCACTCCATTCCATCTTGTAGTCGAGCTGCCGTCTAAACTCGCCCCACCCCTGGTCGAGAATGGCACGGTTCAGCGCGGCTTTCTGACGCACCCTCTTGCCTGGCTGTGCAACCGATCCCTTTGACGATTTGGACATATTCCGTACCTGCAAATCCTCAATGCAGACAAGCGCGTGATGTTCGCTAATCGCTGCTGTAGCCTTGTGCAGAAAGTCTTTCCGGGCATTCGCAATACAGGTGTGAATCCGTTGAACTTTGGCGACTGCCTTTCTCCAATTATTGCTGAATTTGACCTTGCGGCCCATGCGGCGCTGGTACCGCGCCAAGCGCTGCTGGTGTCTCTTGAAGCTGTTCAGCGGCGCTATGAAGCTGCCGTCGCTTAGGGTGGCGAAGCGAGCGATGCCGACATCTATTCCAACTGCACTCGTAGCGATAGGAACCACCGGATCTACTTCGCGCCGGGTTTGTATTGAAATGAACCACTTACCATCAGCCTGGCTTATGGTTGCATTCACAGGTTCACCAACAATGTCCCGGCTCTTGCGGTACCGCAGCCATCCTAATTTGGGAAAACGCAGGCGGCTGTTGGTTTGTTCGATTCTAATTGCCCCTTTTGCTGCCACGCGGAAGGAGTTTCTATCGCCCTTGCACTTGAATTTCGGAAATTTTGCACGGCCAGCAAAGAAATTCGCGTAAGCTTTCTCTAAGTCCTTCAACACATATTGAAGTGCTGAACGAGGTGCGGCAGCAAGCCAAGGAGTTTCGCAACAGTTGCGCCATGCTGTCAGATATTTCGACATCTCCACATATCCGATGAACTTGTTGCCGGCTGCGTGATTTTCTTTTTGCAGAGCCAAGGCTTTGTTGAAGACGAACCGGCACGAACCAGCGAAGCGGCGCATGGCGCGCTCCTGTTCGCCGGTTGGTCTCAACTCGAACCCGTAGGCTTGATATCTTTCCATGATTCTTCAAGCTTACTCGTGTGAAGGCAGTATCGGCCACAAGAAAGCTAGCCAATTTGCGCCGTATTTTTGCTTGACATGGGTTGCATACCGTACTGAATTGCACCTCCGCTCTCCCTCCTCTACCTGAGCTGAAACCTCTGCCTCGCGATGATGTCGTCGAGCGAAGAAATGAGCGAGGTTGAGATCAGGGCACCCATTTGGCCAAATCCGCCAGGGTGTGGTCCAAAGTTGAATGCAGTCCCCTCCTTTTGAGCATCCACGAAGTCATCCACCGTACCGATGGCATCGATCAGGCCGATTTCCTTTGCCTCTAACCCACTCCAGATTTCCCCGCTGGCGTAGTTGACGTCGTGCCGCAGGACGCGGCCGCGCCGTTCCTCAAGTTCGCGCAAAAAGGTTCGCCCTACCCTGTCCACCAAATCCTGCGCCTTGGCTTGCGCATCCTGGCTAGGCGGCGTGAACGGATTCAAGAATGCCTTCAGGTGACCGGATGCATATACATGCTGCGAGATTTCCATCCGATCCAGCGCACGCGATAGCTGCCATGGTGCGATGATGGCGCCAATCGATCCCACCAGACTATATTTCCCGGCGATGATCCTGTCGGCGTGCAAGGCAATCATGTAGGCAGCCGACGCGCCGACGTTGCTGATCGCCGCCACTACCGGTTTCGGGTGCTTTTTCCTGAAAGAGTGAATCGCGTTTCCGATACGCTCGGCCTCGACCGGCGCGCCGCCGGGACTGTCTATCGCCAGAACTATCTGCGTAACGTTGCCGGACTCAAACGCCCGCTTCAGGGCCGGCACAATCTTGTCTGCGGACGCGAGTGAGGTTGCAGCGATCTCGCCTTCGATGTGCACAATGCCTATGACCGGGCTGAAGGGACCTATTTTAAACTGCAACATTTGCATGAAAAAGTACAGGCCGAGCAAGAGTGGCATGAGAACGAGCAACGACTTCAGCGTCAAGGTGAGGCGGCGAGCAAATTTTCGATCCCGCTCAAGCGCCAGGCGTTCTTCCCTGAATCCCGCGCGTTGTTCGCGTATCTCAGCCAACATCAGTAGTGCGAGATTGGCGGCCTGCAGTTCAGCTTGACTCTTATGGTCTTTGTTTTCCATGGCGTTTCCTTGGGGGGCTAGGCGCGAGAAGTTAGCGACAACTGCCCCCCCAACCCAGTACGACAGTTTCCCAGGTCATCTTGTCACCGCACGTTTTTTTTTCTTCTTCTCTCCGGTTTGGCTGTGCACTTCGCATCGGCGCACCGTCCGCGATCATGGCTTCCGTCGGTTTTGCTTTTTCCATTTCGGCTAATGCTGCGGTGGCTTCTTTGATCTTCGAGATCGGGCATTCCAGCATGAAAGCATGTGGGCGTTCTTGAGTAGCGGCAGATTCTCGTTTTACCGCAGAGGCGCTACATAGCTGAGCTGTAACGGCGCGAAAATATTGCTCGTCGAATTCTGTTCCATCCTCGGAGTGCAAAAGCAAAACCTGGCCATTTGTACACGCCTTTGTGACGAAGCGAAGGGCGAGCCGAGCATAAATTTCGCTCTCATCGCGCGTGCCGGCTTCAACGAAGGTCCTTTGCCCTAACCGACTCGTGGTCTTCGGCGCTAAATCGCAGACCGAGTCATCCGTCGGTTTTTTTGCGAAGGCTACAGCATGCGACGAAGTTGAAAAAAGACTTAAAGAAAGGAAAATCATAATTGATAAAAATTTCCAGCCATACATGATTTTAATGTCCTTCCGTAAAGTTATTCAGTCTGAATTTATATTTACATACTTGAAAAAAGAAAAAATATCACTATTATTTCCTTTCTTGGTCACCTGTTCGTGGAGGAAGTTCATGATTCATTTAAAGAAAGTATTGGTGTGTGGAATCGTCGGATCGATCTTCGGTGGCGCTCTCGGATATGGCGAATCTACAACGGTAACAGCCATTTTTTCGATAATTGGTTTCATTTTTATTGTAATGCTATATGAATTGATTTACCTTGTACATTATATAATTACGAAATTTCACAAATGCAGTGGGGAAACCACATTGCGCTCTCATGCTCATCGATACGATACCGATTTTTATGATGGAAATCTCATAAAAAATCCGTCATACAGAATCGATGAGCATGGCAATTCAAGTTTAGATGCTAGATGGTTATCTAGGGAGAATTAATGTGCGTCTATTTATTTAATAATTTATTCAAATTATCTTTCGCCTTTCTTTTTAGATATTGGAAATGTTTGGCAACGACATCGGGATCTTCAGTAACTTGTTCATTTGCATTTCCAAAAAGAGATTTATCTGTCGCAATGTGTCCTGATGGGTTTTCTTTAATGCCTGTAGATTTGTAAAAATCCTTCTTTGATTGATTTACTTCTCGGTCTAAAGCGTCGTATTTGTTAGAAATTTCCTTCTGCAATGGCGATGGGGATTCTTTGATTCTCACTTGTTCCTTTTCAACCCAGCTTTTTCCTTCTCGCTGTAAGCTTGTGCCGCTTGCATCGGCAACCTCCCCGCTGCCCCCTATTTTCCCGGAAGGTTTTTGATTCACCTTTAATTTGTTGTTTTTGTGAATTTTTATTAAATCCTGATTCAAAGACAGGTCGGATTTATCACGATGATAAATTTCTCGAACAGCTTTAAATGAATTCGGAAGATTAGATTTTGCGCTAGGAATAATCGGTGACTTCGCGATACTACCTAAATGCGAATCAAATAGTATTTGAGCGGAAGCGCTACTCTCGCCATGTGAGAGTAGCGCTTCAAACAAGTCGATGTTTTTAGGATTTTTTGCAAGATCGATGCTCATTAATTCACCGCGTTCAAATGCCCCGGAGACAGTTCTTGAATATTCTTCTTGTTCTCGAAGCGTTGCATCCGCTCTTTCAGATCTAGAAACAGAATTTGTCAATCTTGCAGCGATCTCTTGCCCATTTCTATGGTCCGATATTACCGAATTCAATAAGCTAGTATTTTTGGCAAGCATTTCTCCCCATTCCTTAAATTTTGTTACCTCTTCACTACTTAGTTTGTTTTTGATCTCTTTTAGTTGTTGGTCAATCGATGCGACGTAATCCTTGGCACCACGAGCAGATATACCGACGCTTCCGACTCCAGGTATGCCGGGCTTAAACTCAACAGCGCCGCCAAATGCGACGGTTGCTACTTGCTGCTCGGTGGCCCCAGTTGCTTTGGCCACATTCTCGGCCACTTGGCGGAGCTCGTTCGTACGTTGTCCAAAACCTTCTGTACTAGCCCTGTTTGTACCTTTAGACGCGTTTTGAATACCAGAGGTTCCTTGCGAATGTGTTAGCGCGTCCGACAGGACTGCGGCTTTATCATTGGTGGCTGCGATGGCCTCAGACTTTGCCGCGCTAGCGGACTTCCTAGCGGCTGCAACGTGCTGTTGCGTAATCTTGGCGTCGACGATCTTCGAAACAGGCCCCTCATTGGCAAATGCTTTTCCTGCCGTGATTCCAGACAGTTCACCACCTGTATACGTGTTCCCCGAAAAATCATTTTGCCGACTTCTGAAGAACGGTGACGAGCGGACAGGCGCCAAGGTCATCTGATCCATGGCCACATTTCCCATAGATACGTTGCCTGTTGCCGCCGAATTGGTGGCAGTGGTCACATTGCCTTGCAACAGGCGCATGCCATCGACGAGCGCGGTGCCGAAGTTCTCCATGCGCTTGAGGGCAGCCCAGGCAATGAAGGGAATGCTGATGGTCATATAGCCGACGACGGCTTCGCCAGAAATGGCGCTGGAAAAAATGGTCGAGGAAGTAGTCAGCGACAGGGCGTTGACCCCGTTGCCTACGCTGGCCGCGGCGGCCAAATCGCGCATTGCATACATGGTCGCAGCGTAGTTGAGGATGGCATACAACGGCGGCCAAAGCTGGATCCAAATAAGCACAGACGCATAGTTCTTGAAGCCAGCCACGGTATCTTTGCCGTTAGCCAGCATAAGGAGCAGGATCAGCAGCGGGAACATCGCGTACGCCACCACTTCGACCACGTTACGGATGACGGGCAGTGCTTGTTCAGCTATTTTCCCAGCATTGATCCACGCCGCATTGGTCTGAACCACCGCCTGCGCGCGGCCGACAGCCAGCAGCATCGTGGCCGGATCGTTGTCCTTTTGGCCAGCCAGAAGGCTAGTGTCGTTCACAGCATTGATGAGTGCGTTTTGGCGGATGATATCAGCAGCGCTGGCCGAGGCGTCGGCAATTTTTGCTTTCAGATAGGCTTGCTGTATCTGGTCCGCGATCAGTGCCGAGGCTACCGCCCCAGGAAGCGTCGGATTCATGCGGAATGCCAGTGTGCCCTGGATGCGCTGAACTTCGGCCGGCATTTTCGCCGATAGCTTTGTATATGCCTGAGGACAGGTGAGCACTTCCGAGGTACCGGCCGCATTCGTGACGCCGGTAAACCTGGCAGGATTGGGATCCCCCATGAGCGCCCAAACGTCACCAGAGGTCGCAAATGCTTCCGGTGACAGGTAGCCAGAGGCCAGATCGAACATCGTGCACTGGTGCAGAAAATTAATCAGATCGTTCCTGAAGTACGGACTTTGGAACACGACCTTGGACGTTTCGCGCACCAGCCGGCTGCCGAACATGAGTCCATTGTTCTGATAGCTCAGCTTATCCGGCATGCCGGCCGGCCCCGGAATCACCTGCATGGCTGTTTCTTCGAGTTCCGTCAGACTATTGCCGACCGTACTGGTCAGCGAAGCAAGCACCGCCAGGCCGAACGGGACGTTGTCGACGAATACTTCGGCCGAACCTCCCGTCTTGTCGACAATACCGACAGTGACCTTTGGCACTACGAGTACTGAAAATACCAGGACGACCGAGGCGAGCCACTTCCAGCCCACCATCTTTTCCGGGGCGAAGGCATAGCCTACCAGTGCGGCCACGAAGCCGCACACGGCGACGATGCCGAGAGCATTTCGGTAGGTGTTGGCGCCGACCATGGCGGCCACTGCATTCATCAGCCCGTACAAACTGTCCGAGTTCTGGTAAGCGAAAATTTCCCACATGACTATTTACCTCCTTCTTTTACTTCTCTACTTTTTATCAACGCAGATAGGCGGCCTGGCGTCCCAGCAGATCGAGTACCTGCTGCGGCATATTGGCGCGCATTTGCCGTGACAGTTGTTCCAGGTGGTTGGACACCACCGTGATAGAGCCTACTTTCTGGTAGACGAGGGCCTTTTCGCGGGACAGCTGGGCCAGCATGTCTTTGGCACGCAGCCGGATTTCTTGCGCTCTTATCTTTTGTTGGGCGTTTAACGTGAAATCCTTTTCGAGCGCCCCCATACCCAACCTGAGGTTCTTCTCGAGAAACATGTAGGCGTAATCCGCGGCAATCACATCCCGATAGGTGGCAATCAGCTGCTCATTGGCTGTGGCAGAAGGAAACGATGCGCCGATCGACAGCATGCGGTAGACAGGCTCACTGGTCTGGTTCACAAAACCGACCTCCGGCGACATGTTGGGAATCGGTGTGCGCGTCTCGATTTTGTAAGCGATAGAACGCATCAGTTTTTCAACCTTGGCGGTAAATGGCGTGTGGACGTAGGCGGGATCCACGGTAACCTGGTCACACGTTGTAAAATTGTTGCACCGCAACACTGTTTGGTGGACGTTCCCGCCGCCAGCGTCCGACTGGCCATAGAGCAGCTGGGAGATGGAAGTGAAGGTCGGAGCAATTGGGTTGTCGTCTCGTCCTTCCGGATAGAAAATAACGGTCCCGACCATGCTCATGATCATTTCCCGCTCTTTGTCGTCGAGGTAGTTGCCGGCGAGCTTGAGCGATTCCCAGGTGAGGTTGCCGACGAACGGCGCCTTGTTTTTGACCAAAGGATCGGAAGATTTACGCGCCGTATCGAGAATGGAGCCCTTGTCGGACTTGCAGCGAACGGCCGCTGCGGCATAGTCCGATTCGAGGCCCAGCGAGACGGCGATATCCTCGCAGGCCTTGCTGGAGCTAAATCCGGTGGCCTCGGCGGCCGACGAGACCAGGGATTTTGCGGTGTTGCAGGAATTGATTTGCGCATTCGTCATCATCGATTCGAGGTTTTTGGTCCACTTGGTGATACCCCCGAGCATCGGGGACACCGATTCGAGCGCGAGCTGAAACGCTACGCCTGGCAGCGCGGAGGTGACGTTCTTGAGCATGTTCTTGAATTCGGCCGCCGAAATGTAGGAGAATGAACCGCCGAAAAGATCGATGCCACCGCAGCCGGCTTTGGCCGTCGGGTAGTCGATGGCCATGAGTTGATAGGTCTTGTTCGGCGCGCGCAGCATCAGGCTGCCGCCACTGTAGGTGTTGTAGACCTGGCCACGGAAGGCGCCCGGCGCCGAGTAATTGCCGATGGCGCCGAGGTCGTTGAACATCTTGTTGACTTCGGCATTCAGGTCACCGGCGAAGGCCAGATGGGTGTACAGGGTACTGCTGGACAGGGATAGTGCGATGATGAGTTTGCGCATAGGCATGATGAGCTCCTTAACGAGATGAAAGTGTTTTTCCAAAAAGTGTTTCGACGGCCTCAACGGCGCGCGGCCGCAGGGCATCGATCCGTTCCACCAGCTGGCCTTCCGACAGCACACCAAAACCGACCGACATGATCTTGCCGGTGATGGGCTGTGCCAAAAACAGCGCCGGAACTTGCTTGACGTTGAGCGTGGCGGCGGTACCGTTATCGATGCGGGCATTGGTAAAACCCGGCACCGCGCCGCCATCCAGGCTGACTGGCAGCACCTGGATACGGTACTTCGTGGAAAATGCCCGCAATACCGGCCCATAGGCATGGCAGTACGGACAATCGCCACGGAAGAAGAACATCAGAATGTGGTCGCTCCCGATGTTGGCGAGGGCGGAATATCTCTCCTGCATCTGCACCTGTTCAAATACCTCCAGCGCCTGGGCATTGACGGGGCGGCCCTGTGTGGTAGGGTCCAGGTCCGGATTGGTCCACGCCACTTTCTGCGACAGGTCGGCAAACAGCGAGGCATTCCTGACGATCTTCGATTCGAGCTCCATGTAGCGGCGCACATTGGCGACAGTCGGGTTCATGACGGCGACGGCCTTGAGCTGTTCCAGCTGCAGTTGCAACTCACGCAGCGCCTTGACTTCAGGCGGCGGCTGCGGCCCGGTGGGTTTTGGTAGCGCGACTGACGCAGGCGTTACTACTTCCTTCTGCGGTTCGTGCATTGCCGGGTCGTCATAAAAATGCCAGCCGCGCCGCACAGCGGCCTGCGTGCCAGCAGCGTGGCCTTGTGCAGGGACACTGGCGGGAACCTGGGCGTGTACGGCTCCGCATGCGAGCAGCACTGCCAGACAGTATTGGTACCTTCTCATGGCGATTTCTCCAGGCGCAGATTGGCGGGCGGCTGGCCATTGCGGCAGTAATTGATGCCGATATCGATCGTTTGTTTTTGAGGTCCCTGCCCCGGTGCGAGCCTGACGCCTTCCTGCCAAAAGCGGACGTTGAGCCGGCGGCAACCGTCCTGGGCGTAGCGGGCCAGTGTCGTCACATCCATGAAGATCGCAGAGGAGGCAGAAAAGCGCCGGGTGATCGCGTCAGCCAGTTCTCCCGTCAGCATGCCGGCTGCACGGCCGTCTGGTGCATCGATGGCCGCCAACATCAGTACTTTCGGATCGTTCACCGCCACGCGGGGTGTAGCTTCCGGGGCCGCACAGGTTGCGGCGCAGAGCATGGCAGAGCAAAGGGCAAGCGAAACCTTGCGCGTCGTAGTTCGATTCAGCATTTCCCTCTCCCCAGATAACAGGCTGGCGCACGCTGGGCGGCAGCATCCTTGACTGCCGCCACGTTGGGCAGCGTCGGCACGATGGAGGCATAGAACTCGGTCAGATCGAGTTTGGCAAAGTCGATGCTTTGCAGCTGCGCCAAGCTAAAGCCGGAGCAGGCAGGATTTTTTGGTGCTCCCCAGCCCATGCCGAGCTGCGCCCTCCCCTGTTCGTTGATCATCCTGGCCAGGCGCGAGTTAAAACAACATTTAGAGGTCGTGTGCTCGATGCACGACACGCATTTCCCTAATACCCGGATGCAGGAGCTGCACCAGGTGCCGATGGTGTGACATAGCTGGGCGCCCTCCTTCATCGCCAGCTTGCCCTCGCCGGCGTTGCAGGACATCATCGAGACCGCGATGTACATCACCGCAGTCATCACCAGGCTCCAGGGATTGAACGCGATCGCCAGGTGTTCGGTGGTGGCCAGCGTGATGGAACCTGCCGGCAGCGCCGTGCCATTGACGGCCACCGTCACACCAAACGTCGTATAACTGCCGCTGAAACCGCCACTGGTCAGCAGTGCCTTGGCGCCTTGCGTGATGAACTCGCGGTTGCCACTGTTCATCAGGATGTCGAATACCAGGCGCGAGCCGATGCCAAACAGGGACTGGTTAGTAAAGTGGGCCCCGGCGCCATCTGTATAGCAGCAGTTTTTGAGGAGCCGGTTGCGGCAGGTATTACCCTCGCCATTGAACAAAGTCATGGTCTTCGGATCGAGATAGACGCCGGCCTCGCGCACGGCCTCCATGTAGGTCATGACCTGCGCAAAATCGACGTCATTCGTATAACTCGTACTGAAGCATTGCGTACCGAGACAGAACGTTTTTGGCGCACATGTAGCGCCAGCGGGGCAGCCGGTGGTGTACGCGGCCAGTGCCGTCTCGGCACTCAAGGGATCGCGGGCGATGGCTTGCGCGGCTGCGATAGCCGGATCGGTGGCCAGCACGGGCGGGCGCGGCGTGTTGGCCGAGTTCAGGGCACCCACTTGCGCTGCGCAGGCAGGGTCGCCAGGCGTCAGGGCGCAGGCCGCCAGGTGAGTATTGGCATCGCTTTTGAGGTTACTCTTGCCGTGGTAGACGGTTTCGGGAGGCGTCAGCGTATAGCCGGGCACGTGGGCAGTGGCGCTCTGAGTGGTGACGCTGGCCCGGGCGGCCTGATTGGCAGCCGTGGCGCCGGCCAGATCCTGGTTGACTTGCGCCAGGACAATGGCAGGCTGCATGCTGCTCAAGCAGCAGGCGGTCGTCAGGGCGATCAAACGGCGCATGGCTATTTTCCCATCTTCTCCAGGAAGCGGCCGGCGCTGTCGGCGAAGCGCGGTGCGCGTTGCTCGATGGTTTTGAGCGCGTATTCAAACGAGACGTCGCCGGCGACGCGAACATAAGCATCCGGCGCGAAACAACTCCCTGCCCCGCAGGCCTGGGCGGGTGCGCCGGCACTGAGTAAAACGAAGGTCGGCGCCTGGCGTACCGTAAAGCGCTCAAATGCCTGCGGATCGATTTGCCATGCCACCTTGCGCTCGCCCATGATTTTTTGGACATGCACCACGGTTTTGACCAGTGATCCGTCGTCCAGGCCCCGTAGTAACAGGGTCGCCTGCAGCTGCGCCGCTTGCATCGCCAGTTTATTCAGCGCGGCTTCCGGCATGGCGAAGGTCACAAAGACCATCAGCCGGTCGCCATTCAACGCGGACAGCGCGATTGGATTGGACGCCGCTTCATAGCCTTTGGCAATGGCGCCCAGATCAACGGGTGGCGTTGGGCGAGGCTGGGGCAAGGCGTCGATCCGCATCCGTGGCGTAGTGGAAGTTGGCCCTGGCGGCGGGTCTTGTGGCATGGAATTGGCCCGTACCGCGCGGGCGATATCCTGCTCGGTGATGACCGGCTGCAGCTTTTTGGCACGTTCGATGTCCGCGTCGGTGATCGTTGGTATCGCCTGCGCCGCCACTGCCTGGGCCAGGAACAGAGCACCTAGCCCTGCCATGGTACGCAGTGCAGCAGGCCTGGCGCCCGCAGAGGGCACTTGGATCGGATTAGTAGCCAACACAGCAGTTCCTTTTTCGAAATAACATAAACGCAAAATCTTCGCCCTTGACCGGGTATTCCTTCCCCGCTCCCCAGGCGATGGTGGTGCGACCAAAAGGCTGGCAGCATTTGCCCAGTTCCTTGTCGGTGGCCGGAACGGGATACGTCAGCTGAGATTTGTAGGCCGTCTTGTCCATTTCCGGCAGGAAGTACGGACCGCACAGCCCTTTATGGCCATGCATGCCCCATGTCAGCAGTTCTCGGTGCATCTTGGCGGTGAGGCGCTGCATCATCAATTCGGCGGTGCGCACCCCGCCCACGTGATAGGCCGCGTGACCATCGAGCGGGAAAAGACCTCCCTGACAGCCGGCGCACCAGAACAATTCCGGGCGGCCAAATCCCGCCGTGGCGGCAACGCAGTCCGCAGCGCAGGCGGCGACGGCGCCGGGATTGGCAAAGAGGACCGTTTCCGGATTGATGATGAGTGTCAGCTCGTCGTCGGCCCACAGCGGGTCGACCTCGGTCATGTACGCGATATCGAAGGAGCCGGCCTCCAGGCAGGGAAAATCGGCGACCGCCTTAAGCCAGTACATGACCGGATTGACGTAGTAATGCGCCTGGTAGAAGGCGTCCTGGGCGCCGCCTGCATCCGTGGCCCGGGCTGCTTCTGGCGCAGGGATGCCCGGATTGAGATCGATGCCACCCAGGGACACCAGGCAGAAAGGTTTACGCACCACTTCCACGTGGCGCACGGGTTCCCAAAAGCCGATGGACAGGCCGATCACCGGATTGACTTTGCACGAACAAATCGGACTGGACGGATTGGCCGTGTCTTCCTGGCCGCCCAGGTTGCCCAGGGTGACGCTGCCCAGGGAGATCGGCAGGATGCATGACCAGCAAATATCCGTGATCGGATTCGGGAAGGCGCCAGTGCAGGTACCTGCCGGCGCCGCCTGGGCATGGCCTGCCCCGATGAGGAGCAGGATCAAACCGATGGCGTGTTTTAGTCGGCTCATTTGGCCACCACGATTTCGTCGATGCGAAGGCGCATGCCTTCCTGGTAGACCAAGGCCGGGACGTGTCGGATGCCAAAGCGCCGTACTAGCCTGCCCTGCTGATCGAAGTAGATCCGCGTCTTCCACTGTTTCATCAGCTGCAAATACGAGCCGCCGACGAGTACCGGCTTGATCCGCGCGCCATCGCGCTGAAGCAGGCTGCGCGCTATCCTTGCCTGTGCCGGATCGCGCGCGTCAAAAAACATCAGCTTTTTCGACATGGACGTGATCGCGAGCGGGTTGGTACGCGTTCCTGCGGGGAACAGGACGTGACCTTGTGCGTCGAGGATGTTCCTGTCGAGCACATAGGTGGGATCAACATAGACGGTTCGTGGTGCCTTCGCCGCCGTCAAACCTGCCACCGGGGCCGGATTGGCCACTGCCGCCCGCCCTTTGGCGATCGCCTGTTCCTGCAACTTATGAAGCTGGCCGCTCTTTTCCAGCGCGCGCAGGCGCTGGGCGATCATGTCGAGCAGGTTTTGCTCGGCAATCGGATACGTCGGCCCGATCGCGGCCAGTTCCTCGGCCTCTGCCAATGCTCCCATGAGGCCACTGGCCAGCAACAGGACGGACAAAATCCGCCTGGTCAGCTCACCGCATGGCAGGCTGTGAAAACCCCGTGGCGTGGGTGCGGGTTCAAGTAATGGCATGATTTGCTTTTCCTTCAAAAGATCGGAATGACGACGCCCAGGACCGCGTCGGCGCGTACCAGGCCATTGATGCTGTAGCGCGAATCGAAGCTGTCCGGGCTGGTGCCTTGCACATAAAAATACGAGGGCGGAATCACGGTCTCGGCGATGGGTTCGAGCCGGAGGTGTTTAACGGTCGTATGCGTCTTGGCAATGCCGACCTCCTCACCATTGACGAAAACGTGGCGATCCCGGACCGTCACTTTGTCGCCGGCCACGCCGCGCACGATCTTGAAGAACGGCTGGTGGTACAGGCCGGGGAAGATGCGGTACGCCGCCCCTTCGAATGCATAGACCACATAATCTCCGCGACGGATGCCGTCCGCCCGGTAGTCGACTACTGCGACCGTGTAGGGCAAGCTGGGGGTCACGTTAAACAGAATAGGCAAGCGCGGGGTGGCATCGATAAACAGACGCACATAGGCCAGTGTCCAGATCACGACCAGAACCAGGTACAGATACCAGCGTCTGCGCACATGCTGAAAAAAATCGCGGGTCACAGCTTCACCTTTTTTCTGAGCAATGGAGTGAGATCGATCAGCGTCGCGCGGCTGCCGATCACCGCCGTTTTGTCGACCACCAGGCATGCGCACTCTTGCGGCAATTGCGCCAGCGCAGCAGCAAAGCGGGGGACGAATCGTTCAGCGTCAGATATCGCCTGCCGCCGTTCCATGTCGGTACGGCTGGCCGCCACCACGTTGAGGTACTGTTCCTGTTTTGCATGGAAGACGTTCGCCGCGTCGACTACCCCGATGACCAGCATCGGCCGCAGCACCAGCCGGTCATAGGCCGCAATGCCGAGCGCCACGAAGCAGGCCGATACGAAGATATTGATCAGCATGATTCTCATTGGAGTCCCCTGTCGGCCAGTACCCGGGCGATGGCCTCGTCGATGGAGTAGCCCTGGGCACGCAAGGCATCAATCGGCTTGTTATCGGCGAGTTTGTTCGAGAAAAGCAGCTGTGTGGCGTGATCAATGACCAGGCGTACGACGCCTTCGCCGATGGGCGACGAGACGTACATTTCCGCAAAGGCCCCCGCTTCCGTGCGCAGCGATTTGAGCAGCCGCTTTTTGGCCGCATCCATGACGATGCGCTTGGTGCTTTCGAGGATTTCAATCGACTCCGGTTTTTGCCGCAGCAGGAAAACCCAGTCGGAGCAGTTGAAAGCGGCCGTCATTTGCACAGAACCGTAATAATCATCGGCACCCTGCGTCGCGGTGCCCAGTGCACCGCCGTATTTGCGCGCACGCCGGGCTGCTTCTTCCACCACGGCGGCCTTGACCGGGTCGTCCGCCCCGATCTCGCCAAGCTGTTGCTTGAGTTCATCGATGATCAGGAGCTTCTTACGATCGCGGTTCAGGTACATCTCGCCGGTGATCTGGTACATCAGCAGGATATTGACGACGGCATGCAGATCTGGCTTGCGTTTGAGTTCTTCGTTTTCGATCACGACGAAGTCATTCGAGAAGTCGACGTTATTCTTGCCCTCGAAGAAGCGTTCGTACTGCCCGTCCTTCGAGTATGGATTGAGCATGATGGCAAGATCGCGGATGCGGTCATCGCCTTTAATTTCGAGTTCGGCAATACTGCCGGTCTTGAATGCGTCGCGCAAAGCCGTGATCGTCAGATCATTGCCGTACGACTTCCATAGCTTCAGGAGGACCGTTGAAATGGCTTTATATTGCACTTCTTGTAATTGCTGACTCATGGAACACATCTTCGCCAGGGCGGGCAATAGCATATCGATGTCTTCATGAATGTCATTGACCGCCGTAAACGGGTTCAAAATGATCTTCGAGCGTGGGCTGAACTCGACATGCGTGCCATTGGCTTTCTTGCACAGCTTCTCGAATGAGCGCCCGAGATCGAGCAGGCGCACTTGCGCACCGCCGGAGCGGTATGACCAGGCTATCTCGTTGAGGGTGACGGATTTGCCGGAACCTGGAGCGCCGACGACGGCAAAATTGTAGTTGCCCAGGTCGTTGTCATACAGGTCCAGCGTCACGAGCTGGCCGCGGCGGCCGGCGAAGATGAGTGTTGGCGTGTCTGTTCCCCGCCATTCCGCCAGCAGGGGCGCGAGATGGATGGCGTTCGCCATGGATTTGCGCGTCACCCGCTTCATCTTCTTCATGTCGTTGTGGAACGCAGGCGTCAGGGTCATGGGCAAGCTCGCCAGCAGCGCCTGGCGGTGCATGTACACATCGGCATTGAGTTCAAAGCCGCTGGCGCGCCAGATGGCCTTGGCCGCTTCTGCCGCCGCCGTCGCCTCGGCGAGCGGCGAGAAAATAGCCAGCTGGTGGTACATCGAGACGAGGTTGCCGCCGACATCCATGGCATTGGCGACGGCATTCCAGTCTTCCTGCTTCTTCTGCACGTCCGGCATGATGGCGGCCATCTTGCTGGCCGCGTTCTGTGTCGCGCGGATATGGTTCGCCGTAATCAATGTCCGTGTCGTATTCGTATCGAGGATGTGCACGCCCATGGTGAGCAGGAACGGCGCACGGTACTGCAGTGCCGGTTGCATGGCGTGGCCGATGAGCGCACCCATCTGCCAGAGGGGAAAACGTCCCGGAAACGATTTAATGGAGAAGAAGCGTGCTTCCACCTGCTGCGGCTTGCCTGGCTTCGAAAACCGGATGCCTTCGTTGGTCGGCTCCTGGACGGTATCGAAGTCCACAATCTGATCCCGCAGTTCCCTTCCCTCATCGTAGTGAATCCATGGGATGAAACCATCTGTGAGCCGGTGCGGATTGGTGAACAGTGCGCACCAGTTGATTAACGCGGCCGCATCGCATTCTTTGCTGGGTATAGAGGCGGCGTCAAGGGTGCTTGCCATCGAGTCGCGCAAACCAATCGCCGCTTCGCGCTGGCCGATATCATCGGCGCGTCCGTCCACCGTGACGCTCATCATCAGTCGAAAGTCGCGCAGCGTAAAATGAAATCCCTTGGTCAGGGATTTCTGGCTCCCGGCCAGCAGATGTTGCACGCGCTGGCGTGCCAGCTGGCGGTACAGGTTACTGTTCCGAGCCGGCCGGCCCCACTGCTGCGAGTTTTCATATTGATCCTCGTCTTCCATACGCATGTTGGCATATTGAATCAGCGGGGCGCGGATGTCCGGCGAGCCAAACAGATGAAATTGCACACCCGTGTTCGCGGGACAGTTGGTGTACAGGCTTTGCAGCACCTCCACCATACGTTCGTCGGCGCCGGCCTGGGGCATGAGTTCCAGCATGAAGCCGAGCCGGTGATGGCGATTGATGAACAGGTGCTCGCTGTCGACATAGGGACCGTACGGCAGCCAGCTGGAAAACTGATCCTTGGAAAACGCCTCGCCTCGGCTTAATCCAAACAGATCCCAGAGGCCAGCGCGGATCCCTTCGCCATCGTTTTCTGACGTGAAGAACTTGAGCATCTTTGTCCTCTCTGAATGCAATACCGCTATTGGCTTGTCGCCGACGCTGGAGACGGCGCGCCTTCTGGAACCGTCGTGACGGTCCCGATGGGAGGATCGGCAAGCGCTCCCGCTGGCGGCAAGGTTGGCCGTGTTTCGGCGCCGGAGTTGGCCTGTCCAGAGGGAGACGCAGTACCCGAAGATGACGCCTGCTGAGGTGCGGGCGGTTTCAGGGGAGCAAAGGCATCACGGATCTGCCGCTGCGCGTGGGCGATCTGCCACCGGCCAGAGTCTGTCTGCAGGTAGACAAAGGACTGATCGTGGAGATCATGGTCGCTGTCCTCCCACGGCTTGATCCAGAGCCGCATGACGCGCGGCGGCGAGCGCAGTGCGGCGGGTTCGAACGCAGGCAGTCCCTGCATGGAACTGCCGCTGGAGGCCGCTTTGGCCATCGTGTACATGCTGCGCGGGGCTGCAGGTGGCCTGCCCTTGGCAGCTGCCCCTTTGGCCGCCGCGCCGCCGCCCAATGTCAACGAGTTGTAGTAATTGCCGGATACGGAGTTGCACTGCACGCCTTCCGGCGCCTTGCAGGCATATTCGGACTTGCCGCCCAGGCCTGTCATGTCGCCGCACCCGGCCAGGATCGTCAGGCAAACCGCTGTGACGGACAGGTTTGTGGCACAGAATGAAATCGATGGATTCAGTTGCATGATTACTCCTTTGGGTTCTTGCTGGCTTGGTGGCGCGACGCGGCCTGCGCCAGATGGGCCTCGATTTCGCTGGCACTGATAAAACCGGTTTCCCGTGCGCCATCAGCAAAGAAGAGGGTCGGCGTGCCCTGTACGCCCAATTTGCTGGCCAGGGCCAGGTTGCGGTCGAGCGGATGGGCGCATTGGGCTGGTGCGCCCTGCCCGTCCAATGTGCCGCTGACGGCGCTGCGCCAGGCAGCGATGCGGTCGGTAGCACACCAGATGCGCAGAGGTAAAGCCTGGTCCTGGAATGGCACCATGAAGTTGTAGATGCGCAGGTTGGATACCTTGACCAGTTCCGGTTCGAGCTGGCGGCAATACGGACAATGTGGATCGGTGAAGAGATAAAGGACGCGTTCGCCCTTGCCCTGCGTGGAGACGATTGCATCGGCCAACGGCAACTGGCGTACATCGATAGCCGCTGCCGTCGGCGCTGCCGCGTTGGCGGCGTTGCTCCGCAGCTGCAGTTTCGGTGCGGTCAGGTCGCGCATGGCGCGCAGATCGACCAAGCGGCCAAAGATCATGTAGTCAGGGCGCGTATCGGCGACAAAGCCGACGTTGTCTCCCATCCACACCTCGAAGACGTGGGGGATCGGCGTCGCCGTGACCGTATCAAAGGCCGTGCCGGGATAGGCCTGCTTGAGCACGGCGAGCAGTGTGTCCTCGGCCGTACTGGCGTGGGCGACAACAGTGACGGCGCAGGCGAGTGCGGCGAGGCCCAGTCTAGTCAGCTTCGTCATTGAGAACCTCCATCGTGCGCTCGGCAAGGCCGAGCTGATCTTGCCGGTCCGCGTCGCTGCGTGACATGGGCCGCGCCGGAAGGCGCACACCACGGGTCAGCACCACGTCCACTTTGCGGCCCGCATGCACCTCGATGACGGGAAACGTCTGTTCGGCCAGCCGGATGTAATAGTTGGCCAGGTTGTTGAGCGCGCTCCCCATGCCGTTGCCAATGCCGCGGCGGAATTGATCGCCGGTGCCTCCGGTCGTCGTCGACAGGGTGCCAAACGGCGAAGTCGTAAATGAGGTGTTGCCTTGTGCAAAACCCTGGCCAATACCGCTGACGATGCCAGCACGCAGGCTATTGGCCAGCAGTTGGCCCTGTTTGGAGACCAGCGTACCGCGCAGCCCCAGATTGCCATCCTCGCCAAAGATGTTGCCCTCAATCTTGACCTCGACCACCGAGCGGTCGTAGCGGATGCAGGAGAGCACATCGGTGCGCAGATAGGCGCGTTCGGAACTGATGTCGCCATAGCCGGAGGCGACCACAAAGCATTCCTTGACGTCCGCGCGGAACTGATTCGGCAGGATGGCAGCGGTTGAAATCTTGATGAGTGCCGGCAGCGGATTGCTTTGGGCCTGGCCGCCCGTCGGCGCATCGATCCCACCGAGCAGTTCTCCCGGCAGGATGCCCACTGGCAGGAAGTCGTCCAGCGTGTTTACCGGCTTCAGCGCATTGGCCCCGGCCTCCTTGGTGGCTCCGGTGTTCCCGCTGGCGTCTGTCGCGGCGCCCAGGGAAACGCGGATCATGGAGGCGGGCGTCTCCGGTGGTTCGTTTGGCCGCAGTACGCCGGGGTTGCCACTGGCTACGTCGGTGGCAGGCGGTCCTGGCGGCGCGTTGCCACCAAGTGGTGTGCCGGGAGGGTACTGCGACGGAGCCGGCGCCGATGGCTGGGGAATGGGCGGCATGACGGGCGCGGGCGGCGCTGGCGGCGGCCCTTGTTCTGCCGTGGCGGCCGTTTTTGCCTCCAGATCCGCCAGGCGTTTGAGCAAGGCTGCTTCGATGGCCTTGCGATCGCTGTTGATTTTGTCCTGCGCTTCCTTGTCGCTGTCATATTGGGCCAGCTTTTTGCCGGCATTGCCGACCCATTGATCTTCTGGCGATATCTGGCCCGGCACCATCATGCTGTCACCATCCACATTGACGGTGGCGCGTTTGTCGGTCGACTTGGGAAGCTGCCGGGTGGGGCTGCCGGACTCGGAATAGGCCAATACCGCCCACAGGACGCCAATGCAGGCTGTCACGATACTGGCGGCGGCCAGGTACTGTTGCTGCCTGGGCGTCAACCGTGCCGTGCAGGATTTCAATGTTTGCATGATGCGCATGGCGGCTCACTCCCCTGCCCTGATGACATAGACCCGCGTGCTTTCGTTCGGACGCAAGTTGAGGTTGTCGATGGCGACGGCCAGGACATCGCCATCGTCGCGGTCAAATTCCTGTTCTGCGAGCACCAGCGGCGCACCGCTGATATTGCTGAGTGCATAGGTCTCGCCGATGAGGCCACGGCCTTCAAACTGGCGGATGAGTTTCATGTCTGCTTCCGCCCACAGCAGGCGCGCTTCGTCGCGCGCTTCCATCCGGACGTCGTCGGGCACCTGCTCGGAAGCCATGAACATCAGCATCGATTTCAGGGAGCGGATGAATGTGGCGGACCTCGCCGGCGCGAGGCCGCCGGCATTGGCTGCCTTGACCTGGCGTCTGGCCGACTTGTCAGAGATCACGATGGTGTCTGCAGGAACCTCCGCGCGGTTCAGGCGCAAGGTGTAAGTGGCCGTGGCAGAAGAAATAAACAGGTTGATCGGCTTGGCAGCAGTGCCCACCGGCTGAATATAGATTTCGCCTTTGGCCAGGTCGCAGGCAAGCGACAGCTGGCCGCCGGGATTGACAGCAGTGACGGCGCCAGGCGCTGCGGGCAGGCTGGCGTCAGTCGGTTTGGGAGCACAGTTGCTGCTCGAGTAGATGTTGCCAACGACGTCGATGATCTTGCCGCCCTCGATGCGGATGCGCGTGGGTTCATGTGCGGCGATGACCGCCTCGATGGTGGCGCCGTCCCTGACCTCTCTGGTCTGTACGGCCCAAGCGGGGAGCTCAACGAGTCCCAGCAGCAGCCACGCCAGTGGCAGTATCCGGTTTTCCATCTTTCAACTCCTTAAAATCTTTCAAATGCACGCGCGCGCCGCGGAAGACGAAGTCCGCACGGTAGGTCTTGAGGTTGTCAGAGGTATTGGCCCCGTTCACCTGGGTTTTGAGGTAGCCAGTCATCGTGACCGATTGCGTTTCCTCGTCCGGCACGAGTTGCTGCATCTGGAAGTAGGTACTCGCGTTGAGTTTTTTCAGTCTTGCCGCCTCCAGATCCTGGCGGGTCTGGATGCTGCCGGCGTTCTCCGGCAGGCACCAGCTGAGCAGCATGTCCTTCTTCCATTCGATCGACTTCGGCGTGACGTCCAGCATCAGGTAGGCGATATAGCCGGACATCTGCACCAGGTAGTCGTTGCTAGCCTTGCCGTCCTCGATCCAGAACGTTTTATTGATAGCCGGCGGCACAATGACAGTGCGTTCCGTGCCGGCGATGTGGACAATGATGGTCAACGCCAGCATCAGGCAGACGGAAAGGATGCCAATGGCCAGCCGCTGGTCAAATACGCGGCGCCGCAGAGCGCCCAGGTCATCCTGATAGGTTTCCAGTTTCACGGTGCTCTCCTTGGTCCTACCCGACCATCTTGCGGATATGCGAAGGCGGGGTCGAGCGCATGGACGTCAACGGGCTGACAGGCAGGTACCAGTACGCCCAGTGCAGGACAAAGGCCGGATGCTTGTCCGCTTTTTTGCGGCTGAGCCAGCGCGACACGGCGACGCCGGCGCAGACCGCGAGGAAAAATCCGAGTTTGCTGCTGGCCAGATAGCCGACAAAGATCGAAAGGAGGACGGGAAAGGCGACATCAAAGTCCCAGAGGCCAATCTTCCATTGGTCGTCTAGCCGCCGCGGAATATAGGTATCGGCTTGCATGGCGTCCTCCTTTCTCAATGTGCGGTGTCTGCGCCAGCCTGGTTCAGATCGTGGCGCCCATGATGGCGCCGCCGATGACTAGTCCGACCGCGCCGAAAATCGCCAGGCCGATGTAGAACAGCACCGGACCGAAATTACGCAGGGCGGACAGCGAGATCAAGGCCACCACGAAGCCGATGAAGCCGACCAGTGCTTTCACGCCGGGTGCCAGTGCGGCCAGTTGCGTCAGTGCTGATGTCAGCGGGCCGGTGATGCCAGTGAACGCGACGAGGTCGATGGCGGTGGCGGGAATGGCAGCGAGCAGGCCCAGGGTGATCAGGGTCAGCAGTGCCAGGACCTTGGTCGCAGTGGAGACGCGCAGGCCAAGCGGCCGCTTGCCGTGTTGTTTGAAAGGGAGAGCTGTGACGTACTGCAGGGTGTTCATGTGCATTCCAATCGTGATAATGAAGAAAATTGTCTAAAACTGTCTGTGCGGGCGGCTAGGTGATGCGGCATGGCGGCGTAGGGGGACCACGGACGGGGCATTGCCACGCAATCTTGCCCGGCCGGTACGTTACCCATGCCGAAGTCAGGTTGACCAGGTGCGCTTCGGTCATCATCTCTGGACCTGCCGAGGCGCGTCGGCGGTGAGGCTGAGCTCCACCCTCCGGTTATTCTGGCGGTCCGTCTCGGTCGCATTGGCGGCGGCGTAACAGCAGGCGCCGCTGCTTCCCACCTCAAGCTGAACTGCAGGCACGTGCAGATGGTGGCGCAGATAGCGCTCGACCCTGGCCGCGCGCTGGTGTGCGATGGCATCGTTCAGGGCCGGCGTTCCGGTGTTGTCTGTTCTGCCAGCGATACGAATATGGGACGCTGGCTGCACCAGCGTGAGAAATTGCTGCAGAACGTATTGGGCCGTTCTATCGAGACGGGACGAGCCCGGTGCAAAGTACACCGCAAGCTCGGTGACATCGGACAAATCATTGTCGTTCGCTGCACCGGTTCCCACTTGTGTCTCACCCTGTTTTCGCTGCGTGTTGGCTGCCGTGATCGTGGCTTGCGGCACCTCTTCAATGTGCGCATCCCGTCTTGCCAGCGTCTTGGGCGTGCGCGTAGGGCAAGCTGGATCGATACACAGGCCGTAACGTGTATGTCTACCGTAGTGAAGCTGGGTGATGTGCTGCATGTGGGACCCTGGCGCGGCTGCGCGGGAAGACAGTCCTGCAGGTTGGGGCTGGGTATGCACATTTTCGCAGGAGGCCATCAGCAAGCTGGCTGCAGCTATCCCTGTGGCGGCGAGTGTGGCATGCGCAATCGAGCGTCTCATGTCAGCCCCACTGCCACCAGCGCAGGCTGCGTTGGGACGACCGATTCCGCTCGCGCATTTTTCTGAGTCCGGTACTTGCCCCGCGGCGTAGCGCGGCGTATTACCGGCGGCTTGGTATTGGTGAGAAAACCGTATACGCGCCAGGCGTAGCGCGTGCGCGTAGCCTGGCATTGGGCCGTATCCAGTTTGGTACACGAGGCGTTGTATGCACCGATCGCCTCCCAGGTATTGCCGTACCTTTGCAGCTTTTCCACGAGAATTCGGGAACCAGCATGAATGTTTTTACAGGGCTCATGCAGTTCTTGCTCGGTCACCCCCAAATTGCGCAGCACCCGTGGATCAGAATTGACACCCATATAACCGATATCCACGGTACCGGTTTGGCGCAGATGGCGGCGATTGACTGCGTTCGTATCCAGTGACGATTCCGCTTGAGCAATCGCATAGAGCAGCGGTGCCGGCACATTGTGGCGAACGGCGGCTTGTTCCCAGCAAGCCCAGGCAGGACCCGGACAAACAACGAGGATCGCTATGAAGCATGAAAGATGTCGTTCCATGGCAAGGAGCAGGCATAAACCCGAAAGCGTTGATCCACCCGGCGCGCGCAGGCGCCAGACCATCAAAGGTGTACATCGGGTAAGCCTGGCATCAGCCTGGCAAGGTCACTTCGGGTCGCATATCCGTTTACGATATGTCTTGCGATTTGCCTCTTATGGCAGGTGCGATACTGCCCGCTCGGCGATATTGCGCCGGGCCTGTTCAAATATTTTTCCTTGCGCCCCCTCTTCCTGCAGGGCCAGGGCGATGCACGCGGTCGTAAACTGTCCCAGGTCGAATCGGGGATGGGGATGCCGGTTCATTTCGGACTTCTGCAGCGCCAGCAACAATACATACTGCGCTCGCCAGATTTCCTCTTGTCGACGCGGCATGCATTGGTCGCGCAACACCATCCGGGTATGCAAAAACGAAAAAATATGTTTCGCCGGTTCCGGCTGTACAAACACTCTTGCAATACAAGCACTAATTAGATCGGGATACCGCAATTTTGGCGAACAATTGTGCTGATGGTTGAACAACTGGTCGAGTTGATGAAATTCCTCCATCCATACCAGCGTACCGATCGTTTCGTCACACCGCGAGGAGGAAGCAGCAGAACCATGCGTAGCGGCCGTGTGAGCGGAAGATGAGGACGGCATCGAACGAAATTCAGTATTCATGGCGACTCGGAATCAAAAATGACTGCGTACGACATCATGCTAGCGCATCGCACCACCAATGTTTGTCCAAAAAGTCGCGCTTTTTGTGGACTATTTGGATTAACTCGGGTGCCCTTCGGTGACGAACGATAGTTGCGTGGCTCCTACCTGTCCGCTCACGCATAGTGCACCACTATTTGCCCTGCTAACCACCCCACCCCACCCAACATCGCAGGCAACAGAAACGGGGACAGTTGAATAGGCAGCACACATGCTACTGCCAACAGACAAATCAGCAAGATGGCTAATCCCATCGCTGCCGCAAACCACTCCGGGTGCGGCCTGGCGAATTCCAAGCGTTTAATTCGCCTGCGCACCATCGCATCCACGATGAAGGCCATCATCAGCACCGCAAACGTCGACCACCACTGTACGATGCCAGCTAGTCTATACAGAGCCAGCATGGTCAGCATATCGAGCGAGCGAAAATAGCTGCTCTGGAACAGCTGTGAGCGTACCTGCCCAAGGCTATTGGCGACGGGCCGTGTTACCGGATCCACCTGCCTATCCTGGGCGCTAGCCGATGCCGGTTGAACGGCCAATGCAGCTTGATACTCAAACAATCGACTCAACACGCGGCGTGCATACGGATTACCCCAGCAGTCCACACTGGCCATATGCTCGGCGCGGATCTGCGCGACAAATTGCTGCGGTGGAAAGGCTGACGGCAAATACAACACCAGAATCAGGAGCACGCTTAGCGAAACAATGGCCGTCAATCGAATCATCATGTCTCTCCCTTTTCCTTCTCTTCGAGGCTAGCATCCTCCACGCCAGGGTCGATCAGCGTAAACCGCCCCTTGTAGACATGGCCGCCAGAAACTGAGGCGAAAAACTGCAAATTGGGCAGCTTACCCAGGATCGATGGCGGCACCAACTCGTTGACTTCCTCGCTCAACTGCGTTGAATCGACCGCCGTATAATCCGTGAAATGGCCATCTCTGGCCGTGTTATGCCCCACTTTCATGTTATGGATAGTGGTCTGCCCCAGTGTTTCATTGATGAACTCCTGCGTGGGCTGATCCTTGGTTCGAAAAGCGATGAGGTTATTTAAGTTCCCCAATGCCATGCGTGCCGCCTCCTGGCTGCCAAGGCGTTTTGCTAGGTCGGCGATCGTCTGCATCGCGGCCGTGGTATACAGCCCTCCTTCTGCCCCCTTGTTCAGTATCTCGATCAAGGGTTGATTGATCACGTTCGATAGCTCATCCACAAACAGCGAAATGCGCCGCTCCCCTCCCAGGTTGTAGCGAATGCCTGAACGGGCCGCCAGGTCGGCCAGCGCCATGGCGCCGATGGCCGTTGCAACGGAAGGATCTGGCAACGAGTCAAGACACAGCAGCAGTACGTGTCCGGCGCGCTCGATCTTTTCCAGATTCATGATCGGACGCTGATCGTCCGCATCAAAAGGATCCGGCGACAAGCTTTTCCCGAGATCGCCGGATGTCAGCATGGACAAGATCGGTAAAAGATTGGCGGTTATTTTCTGATAATGTTCGCGGTTATGCTGAAACACCCGGACCTGTGAACTGACCACCGGATCACGCCGAGCCTCATGCACATGATGATCGTAATACGTCACATACGCCAGTAGCTCCTGGCTCGCGGCTGGCGTTGGTGACTTGATCTGGCCCCTCCTCGCTCTGTCGAGCAGGCGCACCATCTCGGGTGTGCTACGCCACTGCATGCCAAGGAGTTCCTCGTAAAAACGCTCGAGTGCCTGCTCCAGGATCGGCTCAACGCCGCCCTCAATATACTGTTTCAGTTTTGCCAGATTCGGACGTTTCTCTAGTTGCACCATCCCTTGCACGACCACATTCACCGCGTCCCAACCAAATGCGCTGAACGTTCCGGCTGTGTCTGGTGGCATGATCGACTGAATACGGGAGGCGACTTCGGTAGGCTTTTGCCAGTTGAACGTAAAGTCGAGACGGACACCCACTTCCGGAAAGGCGGGATGAAACCACAGAAAACTGTCTGGCTCACGATACAGTTGGCAGGCCTTCATGACCAGTTTCTTGAGACGACGTGAATTTTTTGGATCAATAACAATAACGACATCACCACGTCGGATGGCTTGAAAGATCAACCAGCCTAGGCATACCCCTTTGCCGGACTGCGTGGTTCCGACCACCAAGGTTCCCCCTTCAAAGTTCTGCAGCGGCCGCACCAACAAACGTTCCCGCGACTCGACGCCATGAATCCAGGGCAAGCCAATCTCTGCGTCGGATTGTGGATTGGGCTGGTACCCCAAAGCGCGTATGAGCCAAGGTGAGATGGTCATCGCGCGATAATCGATCTTGATCAGCTCGTAAAGCCGCTGAGAGTGCAGTGGCAGCCAGATGAAGCCCAGGCCGAATACGACCTGTTCAGGATCGCCTGTCCATGTCGCTAGCCGGGAGACTGGAACCATTTCCATGGCGCGGCCAGACAACGCGGCACGAATACGCACAACACGCAGGGCTTGCCGGCAGCGAATCAAGGCGATGAGGAGTGAAAAAAAAATGAGCGGAAAGCCCGCACGCGGTGGCAAATGATCAGGTATGAGAAAGTAAAAAATGGCGGCGGCGAGCATCCATACCAGGGCGGCAGCCCCCTCAACGGGACCACGCCATGGCATTTCGTACTGTCGCAGCAACATGGTCAACCTGCGTTCGAATGGATTGGTGCGTCCCCTGCTCCATCTATGCCCTCGACGAATTGGCGTGCGATGACTATACCTGCCACCACATTGCCATGTAAGTTGTGATGCTCAACAGGCTCGGATCCTGCCGGCCCTGCGACCAGCATGTCGGCATCGGCAAGCGCGCGTAGCGCCATCTTCGCATCCACCTGTCGCACCACGAAAGCGTCCAACGGGACAAACAGGCCGGAGGCCATGGGGTAACATGCCGGTGGCAAGGACGTATCATTGAGAGACCGGACGACCGCCTGCAGTATCTTGGCAATGCCAGGACTCAGGCGAATCGGTGCACGCAAAGCGTACTTTCCCCCTGCCAGCTGGATGGGCTCAGTATGTTTAGCCTTCTTAGCCTTTCGTTGATGAGCACCTGCTGGTGGTCCGATACTGGTGTTCTCCCCAGCTACGGGGATCGGTGCGATGGATGGCAGCGGCAGTTGACGTTCGCTCGCATCCGGAGGCGTGGGTGATGCAACGCGCTCCCCCTGAGCCTCGGGTGGTGTCGCCCTCGCCTGTCGAAGCATGGTGTCACGCTCCGTGGCTTTCCCCTCCTCATGAGAGTAATCGAGAGCAATATCCGTGTCCAGCGCCACCGGTGGCGGGTGTAACACAGTAAGGACGCAGGCTGGCGTCACCAATTTCAAGGCCTCCAAGGGTGCCGCGGCGCCAGGTGGCCGGATTGACCAAACACCCTCCTCCGAACTTCTTGGCAGGATGATCCCGGCAGCGCTCAGAATTTCCATGGCATCCACTGGCGAGGCCGGCAAGCCATACAATCCCTCGTCTTCCAGCAAGGTGAGTATGTCGCTTATGCCATTCGGCCACACCAGAAACAGACCGTCCCGTCCGAACCACATGCGGGATCGGTCGGAATTTGGCACCCATCCCTGATGGGACTGCACCAACTCACGCATCGCATTGAGCAGAAACCTGGCAAGGTATGCGCGCGCCCGTGCCTGGCCTGCCGGCGCATCGGCATCACGCAAGTCGCGGTGTATCACCAAAGTCGATGCTCGATTGACGAGGTGATCAATGACATTGCGATCTTGATATCTGACCTCACCACTGATCGCGGCAAGCATGTGGGCCACGATCATCGAGCCGTCGTGCGCCAGGTAGGCCAACGTATCTGTCGGTAGGATCATCGGTAGCGCGAACAACGAAAGCGAGCGACACCCCTGCCTGGCCTCCCCCCACCTGACGAACAGACGGTCAACCTTGTGTATGTGGGTCCATTCTTCGAGCGGGTTCAGGTATGGCTGCCAAACCGTTCCATGCGCATCACTGACGACGACAGTGTCGAGCGCGCGGTACAGGTAGGCGCATAATCCCGCGACAAAGGTAGCAAAGCGCCAGCGTGGCTCCAACTGACGACGGGTCGATATCGTCGCCCTGCCAGCGAAAATCTGCGAATCGGTCGCTTGTAATGCGAAGAACGCCGTCTCCAGGCCCAGGCGCACTAAACCTCCAGGGCGAGCAAAAAAACTATCTTGCGTCGCTGGCAGCACATTCACGTAAGCGATGTACTTCCTGATGAGCAGAAGCATTTCCTTGGTAAAAGCATGCGCGTCGCCTCCGTAGGCCAATTTGATGCGCCCCAGGATATCCCGATTGTCGACCAAGATCGCATCGATACTAAGGGGACGCATCCCGCCGTCACGCGTATGAGCAGTTTGGGGCAGTGAGTGTTGCGGACGGATGGGCGTGGCCTGCCGGCCGCGATCACATTGACGATGGTGGCCAAGCCAACCCAGGTACTTGAGGATATTTACACCGGCCATAAGGATCACTCACTTGGCTAGGTGAGCATTATGGCTATGCAGATCGACTTACGTCCAGATGAAAGCCGGCCCTCCACTGCGATCATTCATCGACACATAGCTCGGTCACCGATCAACAGGCGACCTCCTCAGACAATGCTAGATGTACAAGAAGGTGAGCGGCGATAATGGACCCGAGCATATCGGTCGGCACTACCGTAGCCACAGGGGCAACCATACTGAAAGCACGTTCGCAATCCTGTCACTGCCTGCCGTGTACGTCCGCTTTCGCCCCAAAGCGGACATTGCCTATGTCGCGGAACACTCGACACCACGCAAGCGAAGCGAACGACAAAGCGTATCCACCTTAATTTCATTATCTTGCACGCTCACAAAATATCTTTCATTTTGCAGAGCCTCAAATCCAGACGGCAGCGCCCAGATTGGCTCAAGATAATTTCTGAGTGAGCCTTCTAAATAATAGTTAAACCCGTCTATCGATCCGCGTTTGGCATCATTGGCGAAGACGCAGTCGAACTCCTCGATCCATTTTGCGAACTGGGTACTGATTCCGTGAAGCCCCGGATATAAACGACGTAACGGCGTCGTCAGAAATCGAACCTCGCCGATGGTCCAGATGACGTCGCGGCGAACCTTGGGGAGCAATACAGTCGCCAAAGGCGAAGCATCGGTATCAATCGAGCCGTCAGAGCGGTACTTGATCTCGCCGAAATCCTTGAAGTGCAGGGCAGCGCCCCAGTCAGTAAGTGTAACGGCTGGGGGTGCTGCGAGCGCACGAAACCATTCAAGTATTTCAGAGCAGGCTTCTGGACTGGCGGCAAATCGATAAGTCGTGGCCATCTGGATAGAGCCCTTTTATTAGGTGATTCGCAGACGAATTCCTACGTCTGTTTTTGGCCGCTTGCCGTCGTTGTCAGGTTCAGCCCCGAAGCAGACATAGATCTGACGCATTCGACATATGCCACCGCAGCAGATTAAGCGTCGTGATAAACAACGCCGTATGTGTCGAACATAGCTCCAGCTAGCTCGACCATGCTTAAGCCGCTGCGCTCCCAAAAAAACAGAAAGTACTCCAACTTGTCGTAAGGTGCTTCAGCGTCCATGCCGTGCAGCGCACAAATCGTGGTTCTGATACGCAACACCTCAGGGTCATCCGACATATCGCGTCCTCGGATGGTCTCCCAAAGCCTCACCCGGACCGCTAAGGCCTCGCTATCCGTTGCCGCGCCCTCAAGATATCGTTTAGCAGCCAAAACAGAAGACTGCGCGGTAACGGGTAGATATTCGATCACCCGAGCCAGGGCGTTAACCATAAAGCGTTGAGCATCACCGTGCTCTACCGGATCATCCAGATCAACGGTGGATGAAATAACATCAAAAGGATCACAGTGAGACATGCTGACTTTCTGAGTAAAGCTTAATTGGTCAATTGCCGACTGTCCGCTTCTGCCCGGTTGCTGCCTTCAACTAGTGAGGCGCTTCTTGTCCCACCACGGCTTAGCCTGTTGTTCAACTGAGGAGGCTACTCTTGAAGCAATATTCTGGTAATCCGCCTGTCGTTTAAAGAAGCCAACTGGCTCAAACGAAAACCAATTGTCCGAACCGGGGCCACTTGCACCCAGTCGCAACCTTTTCGATGTCTGCGCAGCCCGTAGCTTGCTTACTGGGGCTTCTTTATCAATATACACGTTCTCTCTTCCTGGTTCTGCATACGACAACTCAGCTACAAAACTGCCCCCTGCCAATCTAAACTGAAAGGAGAATAGGTCCACGTGTTGATTTAGCTCGCGATAAAAATGAGGGAATGTTCCTTTAAAACCCAATTTACGGAGCACCGGGACCACAACCTCCTTGAGGGCGTCATTCATCTCTTTTCTAGCATCGACCATGAGCGACTATTCAGTCCTTCCACATTTAGTAAATTTTTCAATGACCGGCCGCTTCTGGCCGATTGCAGCCGCAAAGTTTTCCGGACTATCGGCTACGCGACCAAAAATTCATCCGTTGAATCATCCGGCCAAATGGTTGTGTAGATATCATCAGAAAGCAAGCGGTATCCAGCTTTTACATCATGTAGCAATTTGAACCTATCTAGGATGGGTTTGCTCGCTTCAAATACGGCCGTCGGATTTGTGGCGAGGATAAAAATATTTATCTCGCCACAGCCCATATCATGACCGTCGACTTCAGCAATATCATTCAACTCAATGGAAAGTTCCTTTTCCAAATTCATCATTGCGTCGAAGTCAACTAGAGAGTCGCCACGTACTTGCAATACCAACTGATAGCTCATATCACCTCGTAAATCCCATCACACTGAAAATTTTCGGCCGTTCGAAGGGCTGCTGCTGGCCGGTTGCCATCATCAGCAGGTTACTCTCAAAAGCAGACGAGCCAATCTCATAACTTTTGTAGTCGAATACGCAGAAAGTCAATAACCGGCCCGCTTTAGACGGAATATCAAATTTCTTCCGGCATGGCCTTACCTGGCTTCCAAGCTGCAGCATGCGCTTGGGCCTTATCGACCGTTGGCTGATCTGCGCGCGCCTTCAATCGCTCAATTCCGGCCTTTGCCTCATCCTCTCCAAATATGGCAGCGAGCATATAATAGGCAAGAGGAAGCATAAGATTTTCATTGCTTCGCTGGCTCGATTCATATATTTCTGCAAGGCTCAGCATCGCCATTGAATGCCCTACCTTGGCGGCCCTTCGAAATAGTGATACTGCCTTCGTTGCGTCCTTAGGGACCCCGTCGCCATCCAGATACATGCCAGCTAGGTTATTCAGTGCTTTAGGAAAACCAGATTTGATAGCGATCTCGTAAAATTTCACCGCCCTTACCTTGTCTTGGGGGATACCATCGCCAGTGTGCAGCATTACTGCCAAAACTTCGGCAGCTTCACGCCATCCACGGTCTGTGGCCCGTTCAAAGTAATCTGCTGCCTTTATCTTGTTCATCGGTTGGCCAATCCCATGAAGATATACCTGCCCAAGCTCATACAAGCCTGGCGCTGCTTTCTTTTCTTCTAATTGCCCCAGAATTTTCATGCCTTTGGGAACATCCGCCTTTACTCCGACGCCTTCCACGTAAAGGCGACCAAGCAAAGCCGACGCATCATCATAATCCTCACAATTATGTGCCAACTCAAGCCATTTGACAGCTTCGTTTGGTTTGGACACTCCTCCAACCCCTTCTAATAAGACCTTGGCAAACTCCTTCTGTGCGAAGCATTTATTGATGACTGCTTGGTAATTCAACATTTGCAGGCCCGCTTGGCGTACGGCGACATCGGTTTCCAAGCGATAAAGCATTAAACCAAACTGCGCGGTTCCAGAGCCCAGTTTCCGAAAATGAGCTTGCATCGCCCAAAATTTAGCCAAGCTGTCGTTTTTCTCAACCCCCATACCTCCATAGTACATTTGGCTCAGGAAGACTTGCGCTTCTGCACTTTCCATTTCCGCACCGATCTTCATGTAGTTGAACGCCAAGTCGTAGTCAACGGGTAAGCCGTACAGGCCAAACATATACGTGCGTCCCATCGCGAGACCTCCGTACGCGTTTCCATGATTGGCCGACTCTTTAAAATAGGCGACAGCACGTGCCTTGTCGTCATAACCCGGCTCTCCCGTAAGGTAGATCAATGCCAGATCGTGCAGCGCATTGCTATCTCCTTTTTCAGCTGCCGCCTCGAGCAATCGAACGGCTTTACCCAGGTCCCGCAGGACATTTTTCCCTTCCATATATCGTGAACCGAGTTTGCTTTGCGCAACAGTTATACCTTTCTCAGCTGCGGCCTTGAGGTTGAGTACGCTGGCTCCGCTCATTTCCTCGCGCTCTAGTTTCCACACCGCCTGCATATCGGCATCTGCGCGCGCCTCGCCATATTTTTCAGCGTCGGCCAAAACGGCAAATGGACTACCGACGATTCCATATCTACTGAGCCAATTCAGATGAAAATCAGCCTTCCGAATTTGCTTCGCTGCCAGATAGGCCTGCGCAATCACAAAATGCGCTTCCAACTCTGATTGTTCACGGGCAGCAATAGGCAAACCTTCAATCGCTGCAAGCAATTCGTTCAACAAACTTCGTCCTCGCAAAAATTCAAACAGAGGAACCGGCCACTTCCCAGGCCGGAGAGAATTAACTACGCCAGCAACTTCAAGTGGCTCTGGTTTGCCTAACCTACGAGACAATGTCGCTGCGAGCAGTGCATCGCTTGCCGACAGCATTCCTTCACCATTTTTCGATTTGAGAAACCTCGACAAATTTACCTGGGAGGCTGCAAAATCTTTGGCGTGAAAATCGGCCCACGCCTGCATTAAGGTCAATGAGTCATCGTCAGCCGGTTCCAACTTAGCTAATTTCTTGCTGGCGGTTGGCAAATTACGGTCCACTATGTCAATACGGGCCAAACAAAGGTCCTTGGTACGCTTATCAGCGTGAGCCTCAACCAACTTGTGAATTGCTGCCACCGGTGCACTGACCAGTGGGTTCCAATTCCGAACTGCGTATGTATCAATGGCCAACTCACATAGAGCCCGATAGTTCAGTTTTGCGTAAGTACTGTCCTCGAATTTAAACTCCGGCAGCTTTCCGCTTCTCAAAGCCTCGATTTGCATTTCTTCGAACGCATTCACCTTGTCCAAGATATCGAGCACGCGCAACGAAGCGGATTTGGCAGACTCCGGCGATACGTTGACGGGCTTGAAGCGTAGCTTCGACTCGATGAGCGGTGAAAGCTTGTCTGCTTCGCGCACCAGGTGCGCCATTTCATCCGGAGGAACCTCGGGCACGTTGATGGCGTATTCAACGTAATAGTTCAGTTGGGCGCCCCGCCAGGTAAGCTGGCCGTTTGCGATGAAGAAATTGTTCTTCACTTCCATCCGTTCATCACTCTTCATCATGCGCGCCTCGCTGGGCAACGCTACGTCCAACGTATAGCGGGTTCGATAGCGCCCGGCAGAAATCCAGAATGGGTATTTCCGAACCACTTTTTCTGGCAAACCTAACGTACCTTCCATTACGTGGGACCGTTGCGCTAACTGGTAACTGCCATTTTCTTCTGTGAGAATCTTGGGAACGGTCAATTGCGCTTCAATGATGAAGGTCGACCCACCGTTTCCATCGCTTAGCTTTGGCAGGCCATTCAACTGAATGTCCGGATAAGTACGCTCATACTGTCCCAGCACCACCTTTTTAAGCTCAATGGAACTCAGCGAACGATAAAACTGGCGCATGCCGACCGCGTACCGTCCACGATACTCAAGATGCAGTTTCAGCTGCCCTGCCCCGTTCAACTGCGGAATGTTGATTTGCTCGACTCGATCAACCAAAGGCTCGTCTATCAATTCTTCGGGCAGCGTAATCAGATCGGCGGTGTCACTGCTAACAACCAAGGCCGTCGCGCCTGGCGCCGGCGATGCCAGCGTCGAGATCAGACCGCGCTCATCCCGTATTGTCGGATCGACAAAATAAGGCTTTCCATCCAAAATCACACGCACAATAACGTGGTTGAAGTACCTGGGCGATGGCAGGAACTGCGCAGGCAATATCGGCGAGCCTGAGTTGACCAGCAAAGCTTGTGCCTGCAAACCCATCGCACGATACAAGGAGACCAACAAAAGGCTCTTGTCTTTGCAGTCGCCGAAGCGTCGCTTCAGCACTACTTCAGGAGCTTGGGGACGATGCGAATTCTCTCCCATCGACACGCTGAAATATCGGATTTCGTCCTGTACCCAGTGCAGCGCCTGCGACGCACGCTCCTCATTCGTACCGCTACTGAATTTTTGGGCAAGTGATCTCACCTCCGGTACAGCTGGCGCGTTCGGGAACAACTTGCTCGCCCATTGAGCCACCTCAGCCCAGTCGCGGTATTCGCTGAAATCCAGTACAGGCAAAGGCACGAGATTCGGCGGAAGCGAAGGTTCAAATTCTTCGGCCGAAAGCTCGTTCTCGCGGAACACCAGTTTGGCGACGCCATTACGCTGTTCAACGACAGGCTTTTGCAAACCGGGTCGAGCCACGCCAGAAAATTTCCAATGCACCGGCTTATCGGCAGGATAGAGAATGGTCGCCTTGCGCAATTCAATCGGCAAATCTTTTGTCCAAGGAAGTTGTTCATGCCAAGTGCTACCGAAAACCGGATTACTGCCCTCGATCGAATAGGTAGTCCAAAGCGTATCGCCAGGTTTGACATCCTCCAACAGCACTTGGGCTTTAGAAGTACCAGTGTAATAACCTTGGGCCACTTGGTTTTCGCTGTCTAGCAAGCGGACGTTTGCGCTCATTGTACGGTCCAACACCTGATCGCCACGCATAATCGCAATGCGATGCACGACAAGCTTCTCATAGGCTGGAACAAATGAAATTGAAAACTGACCAAGTTCAGACAATTTGGCTGACGAGTTCACCTGAATAGCACGATTCACCAAATGAGCAGGAGTAATTCCCGCCCAATACTGGACTTCGGCCAGCCGAAGAACAACGGGTTCGGTGGAAACTGTGGCAGGTACTGGTTCGAGTGGCGTCGCCCATTTTGGAAGCGCAGTACTGCGCAACAATTCACTTTTTCCTGTTCGTGCCTGGGCATTCTTCTGGGGCTGTGCTGCGAACGCAATATTTAAGAAATTAATGAGAGTGAAAAATACAACGAGCAGCGATCGCATATGATATGAGTTGTAATGAATGTAATTGTTATTGCGAAAGCATATCCATGTGGATCGAACCGCAATGCGAGAAAATCAATATTGACCAGTCTTCTGGACCTACACGTTCGTTAATATGCGAAGACACCTATCGCAAGCGCAGGACCAATGAGTCCGAGAGGGATCGCGAAGCTGAATAGGGTCATCGTAGAAAGATTCCAGTGTGATTGACAAGCCGTAGATTAGCGATCTTAAGTGTCCGCACTTGGCCGATAACGGACAATAAAATGGCTGAGTGTACGAGGTTGTTGCTTTCAGAGCAAGTAAGATGTTTGTTCAGCGCACTAAATTTGATATTCAGTAGTACGTACAACCATTAATGCACAACTATAGAGAATCACTGAGCAAGCGATCCAGTGATTGCACCCGTCATACGGGCAGGCACAAATCAGGTTTACCAGCAAAGCTCGATTGAATACGAGAATCAGTGGCATAACGTTTGACGAGCTTGCAAAACACACACCCGGACTGATCCCCCGATGTGTCCCCGAGTGCTATCAGATAACGACAACGGCACCGCGCGCAGGTATGCAGAGCTAACTGCGCTGAATGCTGGGTCCAAATCCCCTCAACACTCGCGATCAGCTCGAAAGCGCGGTCAAACGAGATGCTGGAGCGACCATTCCATCTCTCTCGATACATCTTGTAGGCGTAGACCATGGCCTTCCGTGCCGAGCAGGCATGTTCTGTGCGCAAGAAATGAAAAATGTTAGCAATCAGTGACGCTTCCGCACGTTGCACCAGTGTCGCCATATGGTACCAATCCTGCGAACTGGGCCATCGACCGCCGGTGGCTGGCCGGTCATTATAAAAATACTCCCGCAGCAGTGATGCACTCAATCCGGTCAAGTAGGCGACGGTTTTCATCCGCGCACCGTGTTCGACGCAGGATTTAGCGAGCTGCAGGGCCTGAATGTGCCGCTCAGCATGTTCGTACCCCATACGTCACCTACGCCAAGCGCGCACGGGCCGCAGTGGCCTGGCCGGCACGCGATGGTCCGCGTGCTGCATCCTGATCCACAGCGCCGACCCTGCACAACGTCATGGCCAAAACGGGCGGTGTTTCAAGGAGAGTTTTAAAATTACCTATTGGCTTAAACAGGCTTTCATGCGACATGCTCGCGGCCAGCAGCTGCAATGAGTCCACGCTCATTGCAGCAAGGGTCTCGGCTGAGGCTGTGTCGAGGTGAAAGGTACAGCAAGTGGCCAGGGGATCATGCTTCAGACCCACCTGGATAGTAAGTAAGTAATTCAAGTTGAGGTACTGCACTTCCGTAAATCGAATCGCGTCTTCCATGGTCCACCCCGCTTTGCCCCGCGATGGCGGGGCGTGGTCATTAATCCGGTTTCCGCTGTGCAAACCTGCCAGGTCGGTCAACTGATTAGCGAAGTCATGGGTAAGACGACTGCGCGCGCAGGCCATAGCACATTAAAAAAAGGCTACTCCGCAAACTTTCAAAGGTCAATAGCAACTGCTAATCAAATGAAAATATTTATATGCACTTTGGCAAACTTTCACTGGAGGAAATCCGATTCTCGCTCTAAAATCGAACTCAACCCCATGAAAATACACCTGTAACAACTGCTACAAATAATCTACAAACAAATTAAGGTCTCTTACTTTACCCCTGCCCGGAGACAAAAATCGTGACAATAAGCAATAACATCCCGCTTACCAGAGATGCCGTCCGCGAACTTGACATTGATATCGTCCCTGGTGTGCGGCAACGGCTCGCTGCAGAACTCGACAGACGGGGCGTACACCCAGGTCAACGCGAGCACTTCCTGAGCCAGATTACCGGCCGAGCGCTGCAAACAGTGGCGCGCTGGATCGATGAAGAAAAACCAGGTCTACCCGACCTGAAATCCCTCGCCATTGTCTGCCTGCAGTTCGACATGGATGCGAACTGGATCCTGGGATTGACATCGCATCGTCTCCCATTCCCCAAGCAACAACTATCGCCAAGGGTTCAGGAACAGGTGTACGGTCACGAAAAGCCCTCCTTTGACTGGATCGGTCACATGCTCGGACAAACCGCGTCGTTCACCGCCCCCAATCAAGTCGGGGTGATGAAGGGAGATGACATGGCTCCGCTCATCCTTGATGGCGCCCCATTTTTTTTTGATGCGACCGTCAATGAGGTGGAGGTCAACGGAATCTATGTATTGGATTACCAAGGTAGGCGCCTTGTGCGACACATCGAAATCATCGTGGGCGAAGGCCTGTTACTGCGTTGCGAAAACCAACGCTACAACTCAACTCTTGTGAAAATATCAAAAGCAATGCTTACCCTGACAATTTTAGGACGTGTTAAAGCAGCCATTAACATCAACCGATTCTGACGTATCAAGACCCGCATCACGCTTCATCGAGCGGCATTCCCCGGCAGCCAAGCTACCGGGGAACCCAACCGTCGTGGTGTTAGATTTCATGCCACGCTACTTTGCTTCAGCGACCTCACGCCACTCCTTCAGCGAAAATTCGAGCATTTTTCCACCAAGCTCCTCAAATTCGGTGGCGCGATCATAATCCTCCACTTCCTGCGAGTAACCGGTCACTGCATTGAGCAAGCCGTAACCATTGAGCTGCTGTTCGGCAATCAGATGGCGTAACACGCCGGCACGCTCCGCCTCGTTCAATACAAAGCGATTCGCCAACACTTCCACTGCCCTCACGGGGTCTCCCGTCAATGCAATACCCATCGTCTTGCGCATCTTTTCCGATATCAGTTGAAAGGTCGTCTCCGACACCGCAGTCTGCACCATGTCCCGCGCTTTTAAAAAGATCGCGCGATCTTCGGCCGCCACCGTGTCCTCTTGCAGAACGACATCGTCCCCACATTCCAGCAAACGCCCAGCATGGTTTTTGCGCATCGAGCGCTCACAAGCGATCAGCCCATTGCTGCATTTCAAACGATAAATCAACGGTTCGACACGCAACCTCCCCACCCCAATTTCCGAATTACTGACCACGACGCCGGCCTGCAAAACGTCTCCTGGCGCGACCTCATGCGTCACACTGGCACTGACCACCTTCAAATACATCTTGGTTTCAGTCAGCTCCACCGACTCGAAACGGGCACCCGGCAGTTTAAGCAAGATCGGTAAAATGCTGTCGGCCAGATCAATGTTGTCGAGCCGACGGAAACGCGACGACAGGAATGCCCTGGCCCGCCCCGCCATGGTCCGTACCATATAGCTATCGGCGGCATTGATTCTGAGCCACGCATTGATGTTGCCATCGAGCAATTCTGTATCAAACAAACGCATGCGTTTAAAGTATAACAACGGTATATCCAGTTTCCTGGCCAGCTGCGCGCAGGCAAAATCGTTCATCAGGTATCGCTTCTTGCCGTAGGGTTCATCAATAACGAGATTGCACTGCCCTGCCGCTGTCGTCTCGCTCACCAGCTTCGTTGCCGGCACGATCATGTCCTTCTTAAGTACGGCCTGCCGCTCAAGTTCGGCGATAATTTGATCTAAATGACGTCCTGTTTTCATCACAACCTCCATGAAAAAAGCGGGCGATGCACCCCCTGGCGGGACCGCATCCCCGCAGGGTCAAACACGCGGAATTTATTGGAATCCACGTGGGCGCCACATTGCGCCATCATGCGGTGGCCAAACTGCCACCGCGCCAGATTGACTGTTTTGCTCTCTGCACCTCACGCCGCATGACGCGCGCGGTGTGAAATATTCAGTAACACCTCTGCCCAATCGGCGCCCGCCGACTTCGGCACGAACACCTCGGCCGCTCTTCCCACCCGGCCCGCATGGGATTTCAGGTAGCGGCGCGCGAGGCCATAGGCAGCGGCCTGCCCATCAAAGAATGCATGCGCATCGTTGTCAGCGTAAATTCGCAGGCGTTTGACGGTTTCCGGGATCCACAATTTTTCCAGGTTCCCGGCACTGATCCCGGCCCACACTGGCTGATGCGAACGCTTCATGACCGCCAGCGCTGTCTCGATGCCTTCACACACGGCCAATTCGTCGGTGGACGGCGCCAGACGAATGGCAGCGCCACCGATGCCAGCACACAGCAGCTTCTTGACCGCGCATTCGCGGGCCTTCTCGCCATTGCTCAAATAAGTCCGATGCAACGACACCGTGTGGCCACTCTTATCCTGTACACAGGCCACCATGGCCGGGTAGCGCCGCACTACAACGGCTTTATCAGTACACACATCGCGCTCGTAGTACCCCAACGCAGGATGCATGCGCAGCGTCGACGGGTAGCGTTCCAGGTTCACCCCCCGGTTCCGCAGATACCTGTCCACCTCGTCGCCGGGCGTAACTGGTACCGTTTCGGCCAGAATCTTCCGAATCAGACCATCACGTTCGGCACGTGAATCCTCTGAGAGCGAGATTGGCGGCCTCGGCGCACTCATACCAAGGTAGCCGTCTACCTTGCCAAGTGCATCAACAGCACTCAACCCTAAGCAGCCCATCAACAATTTGAATCCGCCACCGGCACCGCAGCCGCGGCAAATATAGTTGCCATGCCCAAACTGGTCGGTGTACTGAAACCGGTCTGTGCCGCCGCAATCACCCAGGGGACACGGCTGATTACGTTGGTTGAGCACTTTGGCATCCACGCCCAGCGCCAGCAGAATCTCCGTCCATCGCCCAAACGCGCGCTGCTTAACTTGCTGAAATTGCGCGTTGAATTCTTCCTTATTTCTGCTCATGTTGACCTCCCCCTATCAGGCGCAAGAGAACTGCCTCGGTTCGGGCACGCCACGCGGCGCGTGAACAGCCACCCGTGATCCATGGCAAGGCCGGCTTGCCCCGACAGTAGTTCGTCGACAGTGAAAAATGTCGCTCTTCGCTCCGGACGGCCACGCTGTGGATCGACCTGAAAACCGCCCGGCACCACGGATAAGCGTATCGACCGCAGTTCTTGCCCAAGATAAAAAACCCGGCCCGGCTGCCCCGCAACGATCTCGCTTTCCTTGATTCTGAGAATCAACTCGTCGCTATCTAGCACCTGACAGAAGCGAGCGGACGGAAATGCAGCGCCAATAAAGGAGTCACGCATGGCACCCTCCCTGGCAACTGGCCTGGCGTCCATGCCTGTTGCTATGACCACTCAAGCAATCGCCATCCTTCTCTGCACCCAGCGATGCAAAAAGATCGGATTGATGGAGTTTGATCTGCTCATTCATCCATTGTGGATTTTTGAATAAGTTGTCGGAAACCCAGTCTGGCTTTTCCAGTACCGCCTGGCGGGCCCACTCTGGGTAGTCCTGCAGCGCGCTCAAAAACCAGCTGCACAACTGGGATCCAATCCAATCGCGCACTTCCTGCGCATCGATGGCGCCGATGAACGGTAGCTGCGACAGCGGACTGCCGCTCACCACCTTCATGCAATTGACGAAGGAAAACGGTTGCGTATCCCGAACTGGATCTGTAAACACCCAACGGACCAGTTCAAATTTCTCATCCAGTGGCGTGCGTGGGTCGCTGAGCAAACTCACCTTGCGTAACAGCCACCAATGCAATGCCACCAACTCCTCTTCTGAAAATTCCATCGCATCGTCGTCGTTTTCGCTCGCGGAAACCCTGCTCACAGGTTCTCCCAGCACGCTAGGATGGCAAGAAGTGTCCCGATCCCGGGGCACGCGACAATAGTTGATTTGATATCTGCTCATGATTGCCTCGCACAAGAAAATGGGACGAGGCAACTCCCTCCCGGGCCGCATCGTCCCAAAGGGGGAAATAGCACATCCGGTTGCTGCGACGCACCGGAACTTCAATTGACTGGCTTGATACTGTCGGCTAATGCCGTTTCGGCGGGGATGCCAGCTACCGTCCTGAAAGCCCATGCAAAGTGTTTTGACGTAACGGCGCGGTGCGTGCGGCGCGTCAAAGCACTCTCGATCCAGGAATACGGGTGTCGCGCCTGAAGCCAGGACACGATCCAATCGGTGCTGCGGTGCGCTTGGCGCAATTGATCAGGCTTGCCGGACGATGCAGGGCTAGCTGCTGCGATAATTTAATGAATGTAGGCCGCCCTCACCTGCCTGTCAACACAGGTTCGACGAAAAATGCCATCAGCAGCTCGACCTGCAGTGGGAACACTCCGTTGCGTACGCATCATGGCGTTAATCGACGTGTCCCGTTGGCATGTGCAGTACCCACAAATACGCTTCCAAAGCTGCGCGCATTCCTCTTGAATCAGCATGATGGCGAGTACACCATGTCATGTAGCCCCATGGGCATTTTTGAGGACATCACCATGAACCACCCAGCTCCCACCCATTTGATCGTCCAGCGCGATCACGGCGAAACCAACAGGAAGTTATTGGCTAACGAGGCCGCCGCCGATCTGACGCACGTCGAATCTGCGAGCCGTAAGGTCAATATCACGCTCGCCAGTCCGGAAGGCAAGCGTTTGTACCTGCGATGCTTCTACGTCTCACAAGCGAGTTTCCATTTTATTTCCGTCTTTGCCAGGATGAGATTGCCAGCCGAGGATGTCGATAAAGTAGAACAGGAACTGCGCACCATGCTTGACGCGCGCATCGCCCTGGCCAACCAGCGTATCGTCTCCTTCGAGAAACTGTGCCATCAACATGGCATCACCGAATTGGCCAGCTATGACATCGAACCTCTTGCCATCGAAGCGAAAGTATTTTCCATGTTTGGCCGGCGATTACTGGAATTGATCAGCAAAGTCGACCAGCTCATGCCCATGCTCGAAACCCTGTGCATTGACGAGGCGCTCCCGACAAGCCAGCTCATCACCGAAAAATCGGAGATCAAGAAAACCGTACGTGCAGTGACCGCAGCCACGCGCGCGCTGTCCCTGGGCCTGCTCAAACGCATCAATGCCCTGCCCGTATCCGAACGCAAATCGACCACACCGAACAGCCAGCCATCCCCTGAGGGATCCGCCAAGCACTCGACGTTCAAGGACGCACCTCAACAATCAGGCACCCCAGAGCCAAATACGGCCCCTGAGAGCATTACAAGTGATCTTGCCAGCGAGAGTAGCGAAGAGGCGTCCGCGAGTCCCTGACAGGCATTACAAACCTTGCTACCCACATCCTGGATAGGAAGACTACAAACCAATTAAGCGGTATGGAGGATGCCATGTGCATAAAAATGATGCTCAGCAGTGAGCTGCCTGTGACCCAAGCATGGTGTATCGCCGCGATGGAGACCGCGTTTGGGCCATCCTATCGCGTGGCACCGGGGATCGAGTGTATGCCGTCCCTGGACCCGCCTCTGATACAAAACGGCATTGCAATGATCGTGATCGAGCAGGTATCCGGGTTCGCCCCGAAGGATGTCCGGCAACTGATCAAGTGGTGCCATACCCACGACAAGGCCCTGCTGGTGTGCGGAACGTTGTCAGAAGAAGAGCGGGAAACCTACGGATTAAGCCACTGCATCGAGATTGACATCACTGCCCTACACACGCCGGTATGTATTCACTGGACTTCCTGCGCCGGTACGCTCCAGCTGTTCGAAGAAATGTTCGTACCTACGCTCAAAACCGTCCAGCGGACCGCCCATCTCCAATGTTCCGGGCTACGCTGCCAGCACCATCGTCATCGAGAGGTAACAGGTACTCAGCGGACTCGGGCACCGCACAAGGGTGCGGAGCGGAGGAAAATTCCAATCGCCATCCCCATGCCATCTATTTCCTACAGGGTGAACGCCCCTCCGCCTCCCGCCATTACAGCATCCCTCAATTACCGAGAAATACGACCAAAATATGCCGGTTTTTAACTTGATGCCCACGATCAGCGCAGCCACCATGGCGCAGGATCATCCGTCATCGGTCATGGAGACAGCACATCATGAAATACATTCCCCCTTCGAACCATTCGCCGTTTAGCAACTTGATGCACCCTGCCATTGGCCTGGGTGCATTTGTCGGCAATCTCAAACGCCAGCGTCGGTCTGGCCCGAAAGCCGGCCGCTCTCCTCGCGCAGCACGTGTCTTGACCGAGAGCGAACTCAGAGTACCTGGCCGGGTTCTCATTAAACGCCGCCAGCTCTTGCAAAAAGTGCCGCTATGCGAGCGCACTATCCTGAACCTTGAAAAAAGAGGGCAATTTCCCCGGCGTTTTACAATTACCTCGCGCTTGGTTGCCTGGGACCTCAACGAGGTGGACGCATGGATCGCCGAACAGCAGTCGGCCGCACGTCTGCCTGGCGTGCCGCAGGCACACCCAGTGCCACGCAGCCCTTCCAGGTAACCATTTAATCTATCTGCTTTGTCCAGGCGTCGATCATGTCTGCCCACTCCTGCAGCATGGTCCGGCGCTGAACCGCGTATTCAGCCTTGTTGTAGACGGCTCGCACGCCCCTCTGCTCGTGGGCGAGACATTTTTCGATCCAATCGGTGTTGTAGCCGGCTTCGTGCAGCAGGGTCGATGCTGTTCGCCGTAAATCGTGCGGCGAAAAATCGGCCAGTTGTTTCCCACAGTCTCGTGCCGTGGCGCAGACTGACACCAGGATGCGATTGAGCGAAGCACCATTCATCGGCACATCAGGGTCATATCGCGATGGCAAAATATAAGGGGATGTGCCAGCACAGGTACGCAACGCAACGAACATATCCAATGCCTGACGTGACAGATAGACGTTGTGGGGGTTGCGGCGCTTCATCCGCCTGGCCGGAATAGTCCATAGAGCATCGGTAAAGTTCACCTCACTCCATGTTGCGTCCGTCAGTTCGGATTTGCGCACCATCGTGAGCAACAGTAATTTGCAAGCCAGGCGCAAGGTCGGCGCGCACTGCACGTATTCGATATGTTCGTAGAACAGCGCGATCTCTTCGGCACCCAACGCGCGGTCGCGCGGCTCAAATACAGCAATGGATGAGGGAGCAACCAGATCCGCAGGATTTTCAACCTTCTGCCCTCTTTGTTCTGCGTACTTAAAGACCAGTTTCACGATATCGCGCGCATGCACGGCCGTCGCGGGGGCGCCACGTGCGAGGATGGCATCGCATACGGAACGCAACTCGTTGTGCTTAATTTCATGTAGCAGGAGACTGCCAAAGGGGCGTTTCAGATCGCGTTCGTACACCGCACGCCGCATGTCGCGCGTCGACTCCGCCATTTTGTACTTCAGTAACCAACGCTCCGTCCACACGCTAAAAGGCTCTCCATCGGCCAGCTGATTGCGCGATTGGGCTTTGAGCCGCGACGGGGACTTCCCTTCCGATTGCGCTTTCTTCGCGTCCTGCAGGCGCTCCCTCGCCTCTTGCAAACTCAAGCCACCGGCGCCGTACCGTCCAAGCACCAAGGTTTCGTATCGGCCATTGACGCGGTAGTTATAGCGAAACGAGATCGTGCCACTGGGAAGGACCGTTGCATACATTCCATCACGATCCGGCACCTTGTAGGCTTTTTCAGCTGGTTTCAGATTTTTCAATTTTGTATCGGTCAGCATGGGCACCTCCCATTCATTCACAAGTCTGTACCGGCACCGGACGCATTTCAAACAATCAATCACTGAGTACGAAAAAAGTGATATCCACCGCCACTCGCGAGGCCCAGATACCCTCGCCCCGACGAGCTTCCCCGGAACCTAAAATTGACCTTAAAATCAATGACTTGGCATAAAAAAATACCCTCATTGATACCCTCGCGGTGGAAATGGACAGTAAGAACCAAATGTTAAATATTCCCTACGGCAATTTGAGTCCCCTTAAAAATACCCACAAAAAAGCGTGCTTGGCTCTGCCATGGGTTGCTTGGGTTTGCCAGACAAAATAAAAAAAGCCCCTGAAAAATCAGAGGCTTAGCTGTTGCATTGACCCGGCATTACCTTACGGTGCCGGACGGGAGATTATTCCCATTCGATGGTCGCCGGTGGTTTTCCGGAAATATCGTAGACAACGCGGTTAATGCCGCGCACTTCGTTAATGATGCGGTTCGAGACCTTGCCAAGCAGGCTGTGCGGCAGGTGGGCCCAGTGGGCCGTCATGAAGTCTTGCGTCTGCACGGCACGCAAAGCCACCACGTATTCGTAGGTGCGGCCATCGCCCATCACGCCCACCGATTTGACGGGCAGGAAGACGGCGAACGCCTGGCTGGTCGCTTCGTACCAGTTTGCTGGCAGCGCGTCCGGATCGACGGCCTGGCCGGCAACGAATTCGTATGGCGTGTTGCGCAGCTCTTCGATGAAGATGGCGTCGGCGCGGCGCAGCAGGTCGGCGCACTCTTTCTTGACTTCGCCGAGGATGCGCACGCCCAGGCCCGGGCCCGGGAACGGGTGGCGATACACCATGTCATGCGGCAAGCCCAGGGCCACGCCCAGCTTGCGCACTTCATCCTTGAACAGTTCGCGCAGGGGCTCGAGCAGTTTGAGCTTCATGGTGTCCGGCAAGCCGCCCACGTTGTGGTGGCTCTTGATGGTCTGGCCCTTCTTGCCCTTGCCTGCCGATTCGATCACGTCCGGATAGATCGTGCCTTGCGCCAGCCATTTGGCGTTGACCAGCTTACCCGATTCCACCTGGAACACTTCGACGAATTCGCGGCCGATGATCTTGCGCTTCTGCTCAGGGTCGGCCACGCCGGCCAGGTGGCCCATGAACTGGTCTTCCGCGTCGATGCGGATGACTTTCACACCGAGGTTCTTGGCGAACATGTCCATCACCATCTTGCCTTCGTCCAGGCGCAGCAGGCCGTGATCGACGAAGACGCAGGTCAGCTGGTCGCCGATGGCGCGGTGGATCAGCGCTGCCGCGACGGACGAATCGACGCCGCCGGACAGGCCCAGGATGACTTCATCGGTACCGACTTGCGCGCGGATCTTTTCCACCGCTTCGCTGATGTAGTCGGGCATGTTCCAGTCCGACTTGCAACCGCAGATTTCATGCACGAAACGGCCGATGATGGCCTTGCCCTGTACCGTGTGCGTCACTTCCGGGTGGAATTGCACGCCGTAGAACTGGCGCTCTTCGTCCGCCATGGCGGCGATCGGGCAGCTCGGGGTGTTGCCCATCAGCTTGAAGCCTGGCGGCATGTCCAGCACCTTGTCGCCATGGCTCATCCACACTTTCAGCATGCCGTGGCCTTCGTCAGTGACGAAATCGGCAATACCGTTCAGCAATTTGGTGTGGCTGCGGGCGCGCACCTCGGCGTAGCCGAATTCACGCACCAGGCCGTTTTCCACTTTGCCGCCCAGCTGGGCCGCCATGGTTTGCATGCCGTAGCAAATACCCAGCACGGGCACGCCCAGCTCGAACACGGCTTGCGGTGCGCGCGGCGAATCGCCTTCCAAGGTGGAATTATGGCTGCCCGACAGAATCACGCCGGCGGCACCATAGTTGCGCACGAATTCGTCGCTGACGTCGTAGGGGAAGACTTCGGAAAACACGCCGGAATCGCGCACGCGGCGGGCGATCAGCTGGGTGACTTGGGAGCCGAAATCGAGAATGAGGATTTTAGAATGCATGGTCGGAGCTTTATTCAGGGTCAATTGCAAAACCGGCGCACTGGGCGCCGGTCTGGACTTTCGTTACCGCTTACTCGGAGCGATAATTTGGCGCTTCTTTCGTGATCTGCACATCATGGACATGCGACTCGCGCATGCCGGCCGAGGTGATTTCCACGAATTCCGCCTTTTCGCGCAATTCGTCGATGGTGGCGCAACCGCAGTAACCCATCGATTGACGCACGCCGCCCACCAGCTGGAAGATGATCGCCAGCACGCTGCCCTTGTAGGCGACGCGGCCTTCGATACCTTCAGGCACGAACTTGTCGGCCTTCATGGTGGCGTCCTGGAAATAACGGTCAGCCGAACCATCGGACATCGCGCCCAGCGAGCCCATGCCGCGGTAGGACTTGTAGCTGCGGCCCTGGTACAGGATCACTTCGCCTGGTGCTTCTTCCGTACCGGCAAACATGGAACCCATCATGACGGTCGAGGCGCCAGCGGCCAGCGCTTTCGAGATGTCGCCCGAGAAGCGGATACCGCCGTCGGCGATACATGGCACGCCCGTGCCTTCCAGGGCTTCAGCCACGTTCGAGATGGCCGTGATTTGCGGCACGCCCACGCCGGCGACGATACGCGTGGTGCAGATCGAGCCGGGGCCGATGCCGACCTTGACCGCATCGGCGCCGTATTCGACCAGCGCCTTGGCGGCAGCGGCGGTAGCGATATTGCCGCCGATCACTTCCACGTGCGGATACTTGGTCTTGATCCACTTGACGCGGTCGAGGATGCCTTGCGAGTGGCCGTGGGCCGTGTCGACCACCAGCACATCGACGCCGGCGGCGACCAGCAGGTCGATGCGTTCTTCATCCTTGGCGCCCACGCCGACGGCAGCGCCGACCAGCAATTTGCCCTGGCTGTCTTTCGACGCGAACGGGTGCGAAGTCGACTTCTGGATATCCTTGACGGTGATCAAACCGCGCAGTTCGAATGCGTCGTTGACCACCAGCACGCGCTCGAGGCGGTGCTTGTTCATCAGGCGCTTGGCTTCGGCCGTATCAGCGCCTTCCTTGACGTACACGAGCTTGTCGCGCGGCGTCATCTTGGCCGATGCTTCGGCGTCGAGTTCCTGTTCAAAGCGCAAGTCGCGGTTGGTGATGATGCCGACCACTTCCTTGCCCTTGACGACAGGGAAACCGCTGATGCCGTATTGTTCCGTCAGGGCGATCACGTCGCGGATTTTCATGTCTGGCGGGATCGTGATCGGATCGCGTAGCACGCCTGCTTCGAAACGCTTGACGCGGGCCACTTCACGCGCCTGGTCTTTCGGATTCAAATTCTTGTGAATGATACCGATGCCGCCTTCCTGGGCCATCGCGATCGCGAGGCGGGCTTCCGTCACCGTATCCATGGCTGCGGACAGCAAGGGAATATTCAAGGTGATATTGCGGGTCAGGCGAGTTTTGAGGGACGTATCGGCGGGCAGAACGTTGGAGTAGGCTGGGACGAGCAGCACGTCATCGAATGTGAGTGCTTTTTGAAGTAGACGCATAGCATTTCCTATTGGCGCAAAAGCAGATTATACAGAAAAAAGCGCCCTCCGTCCTTGCAGCATAGAAAAGATATTTGGAAATAGCAAAAAAATGTCGCGCCAGCCAAGGCCTGCGGGGCCGCCGCCCCCCTGCCCCGCTCAGGCCTTGGCTGGCTTGTTGCCCGCGCGGCGCCGGCGCGCCTCTTTCGGATCGGCTTGCAATGGCCGGTACACCTCGACCCGGTCATGCTCGCGCAAGACGGTATCGAGTGGCTTCTTCTTGCCATAGATGCCGACCATATTGATGGCCAGGTCGAGGCCGGGCACGTCCTGCAGCAAGCCGCTCAATGCCACCGCCTGCTCGATGGTGGTACCCGCAGGTACGCGCAGGGAGCGCAGGAAGCTGCTATCCGGTAAAGCGTGACAGACTTGCACCTGAATGGAGGCCTCAGCCATACACGGTCTCCGCACGCTTGCAAAAGGAATCGACCATGCTGTTGGCGATCATGCCGAAGACGGGACCGATGATCTGTTCCAGCACGCGGCTGGAAAACTCGTAATGCAGGTCCAGTTCAATCTTGCACGCATCCTCGCGCAGGGCCTTGAAGGTCCATACGCCGTCGAGGGTCTTGAAAGGGCCGTCCACCAGCTTCATCTTGATGGAGGTTGGCGGCACGTTCTCGTTGGACGTGGTGAAGCTTTGGCGCACGCCGTGGTAATGTATGCCCACGCTGGCGACGACCGTGTTCTCGCCCCGCTCGCGAATCTCGACCGCACCGCACCATGGCAGAAATTTGGGATAATCCTCCACCGCCGCCACCAGTGCGAACATCTGTTCGGCGCTGTAGCCGAGAAAAACTGATTTATGTACTACTGCCATTGAAGAACCATTTGCTATGATGTTGGATACATTTGATTTTATCGCGCTTGCGCGAGACAGTAGTTTAACCGACCCGCGCACATTTACCATCTCATGACCATAGCAGACAACAGAAAAGCCTTCCACGACTACTTTATCGAGGATCGCTACGAAGCGGGCATCGTGCTGGAAGGCTGGGAAGTCAAAGCCATCCGCGACGCCCGCGTACAAATCAAGGAAGCCTACGTCGTCGTCCGCGGCGACGAGCTATTCCTGTTCGGCGCGCATATCAGCGCCTTGCCGACCGCCTCCACCCATATCCACCCTGAAGCCGTGCGCACGCGCAAGCTGCTGCTGCACCGCGCGGAAATGGATAAACTGATCGGCAAGGTCGAACGCTCCGGCTATACGCTCGTGCCGCTCAACCTGCATTACAAGGGCGGCCGCGTGAAATGCGAAATCGGCCTGGCAAAAGGCAAGAAGCAGCACGACAAGCGGGCCGCAGAACGCGACCGCGATGGCGCGCGCGAAGTCCAGGCGGCGATGAAAACGAATCGCCGTTAATATCGTTCCATGCACCTGGCGTGCAAGGCAAGACCAACCAGCCCGGCACCATGCCGGGTTTTATTTTGCCCATTGCCTACGACTGGCGGATAAATAACCGCAGCGCATAACAGTCAAGCTGGACGAAACAACGAATAAGGCGGGAGATAAGGCGGGAGATAAGGTGCGCAGTATCAAAAATACCACTTCGATAATAGCGGAGAATACAGGTTGACCGAGACTGGCCGGGGGAATGCAGATAAAGGAAGTTCCGGATGCTTGTATGCTGCTTTGTACTACGCCTGTACTACCACACAGGACAAGCATCCGAATGAATGGTGTATTACACCTTCAGCAGATCGCGCGACTTGCCCGAATCAGTCCACTCTTTGACCCATTTCGGTTGACGGCCACGGCCAGTCCATTGTTGCGTTGCATCATCCGGATTGCGATAGCGCACTGCAACCGTACCGGTCTTAGCGCGGATACCCGTGCCGACCAGATCTTTTACCGAAACGCCGACGCTCTGGGCGATTGCCAAAATTTGCTCGCGCGCCTTGGACAGGTCGTCCTGTTCGCGTTTCTTCATTTGCTTCTTGATGTCATCCTGCAGCGTACGCAGTTCCGACAGGGATAAGCTGGACAGATCCATGATATTTCCTTGTGTGAGTTGAAAAATATAACTGAACAGTTAAATTCTATCCAATTGTAACGCGCCTGAGGTGATTTTTCTTCAGATTCGAATGTTTTTTACGATTCTTTTACCAAAAAAACCAGCTTTACAGGGCCGTGCGAGGGTGGACACGCCAAATCGGTGCAGTTTCCAGGCAGAGAATCTGCCGGGGCGAACATGGGGGATTCAACGCGGCACCAACCGACGCCATTTATTTTGCAGCACTTTTTGATCCATTGCAATTTATAGTAATAATAAATGACAATTCCAAAAGCACATGGGGGCAATACTATCCCCCATCATTCAGCATTACCTGCGCAAACTGAATATCCATCGACGCAGCTGTCTTATTTTGCATGCCGCAAATAGACAAAGGGCCTCACTGTAATCGAAAACAAAAACATGTGCTGCACGCCTGACATATTATTCAGGTGCACCAGCATAACATGAAGAAAAAAACGCAGCGGGATGCAGCCTGCCTGCATCATGCGGTATTGCTCCCCTGCCCCGCTCCCCAAATGCAAACCGCCCGCTATTAAGCGGGCGGTATTGCCAAATCACACACTATTGAGTAACTAGTCAGCTCCGATACTCAGGGAATGGCCACGCCGCTTTTCGGCTTCTGGCTCTTCACCACTTGCATCGCCGTCGCGATCAAACCACTCATGTCGCCCAGGTTGGCCGGTACGATAATCGAGTTATTCGTTTTCGCCAATTGCGCAAACGCGCCTACATACTGTTCGGCAACTTTCAAATTGACGGCGTCCTCGCCACCCGGTTCGCGAATGGCGGCGCCCACCTGGCGCAATGCTTCCGCACTGGCCTGCGCCAGCGCCACGATGGCCGTAGCCTGCCCTTCGGCGCGATTGATGGACGCCTGCTTCTCGCCCTCAGATCGGGCAATCGCCGCCTCACGTTCGCCACTGGCGATATTGATCTGTTCCTGCTTGCGCCCCTCCGAAGCGGCAATCAGCGCGCGCTTTTCACGCTCGGCTGTAATTTGCGCCTGCATCGCATGCAGGATCTCTTTTGGCGGCGTCAAATCCTTGATTTCATAGCGCAATACTTTCACGCCCCAATTGGCCGCGGATTCATCGATGGCATTCACGATGGCCGTATTGATATGATCGCGCTCCTCAAATGTCTTGTCGAGCTCCATTTTGCCGATCACCGAACGCAAGGTGGTTTGCGCCAACTGCGTGATGGCGGCAATATAGTTCGACGAGCCATACGAAGCGCGCATGGCGTCGGTGATCTGAAAATACAGAATACCATCGACCTGCAATTGCGTATTGTCGCGCGTGATGCAAACCTGCGGCGGCACGTCGAGCGGAATTTCCTTGAGCACGTGCTTGTAGGCGATACGGTCGACAAAAGGCACGACGATATTCAGGCCAGGTCCCAATACCGCGTGGAATTTACCCAGGCGCTCGACGACCCAGGCGTGCTGCTGTGGCACCACATTCACCGTCTTGAAGACAAAAACCAATGCCAGCAATAACAAGATCAGCGTCACGCTTCCGATGCTTACTTCCATAATCTACTCTCCAGGTTATCCAACGATCAAACGGCTGCCGCGCACGGCACGTATGGTGTAATGGCCGGCCTGCGTATCGCTGCCGGGTATCAACTCCACATCCCACAAGGCACCGCGATACATGACGCGCGCCGCGCCATCGACCCAATGCGTGACCGCCACGCTTTGGCCGATATCGATATTCACATTCGGATCCTGCGCCACATCACGACGCGCAGCCTTGCCAAAACGGCTGCGCCGCAATAACAGCGTCGCAGCCACGCCGACAAGCGCGGCCGTCACGGCCTGCCAGCTGCCATTCGCGCCCGCCAGCGCCATCAATCCCCCTGCACTGATGCCGATGGCGATCATCAGCAGATAAAACGTGCCTGTGAATAGCTCCAGGATCAATACCGCGCCAGCCGCCACAAACCAGCCCACCCATTCAGCCATGATGCCTCCGTCTATACAAATCCCAAAATAAAAAACCCCGCAGCCTATATAAGCGACGGGGTTTAATGCGCAGCACTGCCTGATTTTATTCTTGCCATACACCTATATACAGGCAGTCTAACGCAATTCCTGATGGCGTCAATAGGCGGCGGCCGGTTTGCCGCCGCATATCAGGCGCGCAGGACCGGCAGGATGGCCGGCCAGCTTACTCTTCGAGCAGGCTGCGCAGCATCCACGCCGTCTTTTCATGCAGGTCCAGGCGTTGCGTGATCAGGTCGGCCGTCGGCTGGTCATTGGCCTTTTCCAGCAGCGGGAACAAGCGGCGCGCCGTGCGCGCGGTCGCCTCCTGTGCCGCCACCAGGTGGCTGACCATGTCCAGCGCCGGCGGCACGCCATCGATTTCCTTGATCGAAGCGAGCTTGACGAATTCCTTGTAAGTGCCGGGCGCCGGATAGCCGAGCGCGCGGATACGTTCGGCGATCAGGTCCAGCGCGCCCCATTGTTCCGTGTATTGCGTCATGAACATCAGGTGCAAGGTGTTGAACATCGGGCCCTTGACGTTCCAGTGAAAGTTGTGGGTCATCAAGTACAGGGTATAGCTGTCAGCCAGCAGGCCGGACAGGCCTTCCGCGATCTTCGCGCGGTCCGCTTCGGAAATGCCGATATCGATCTTTGCAGCTTTGGTCGGTTTCTTGCTTGCCATGAGAACTCCCGTTTCAATGTATTGGTGGAATCATTTTAGCTGATCTGGCGCAAGCTCATCGAATACAGGCGTGCGCGGCATGGTGATCGCCCGTCCGGGCATGACGGGCATAAAAAAAACCCGCTGCCAGATGCGTGGCAGCGGGTTTTTCATGCGGCAGGAAAAAGGCTTACGCTTTCAGCGCGGCCAGCTTTTGCCAGGTGTCGATCACCGAGTCCGGATTCAGGGACATCGATTCGATGCCCTGCTCCATCAGCCAGACGGCAAAGTCCGGATGGTCGGAAGGACCCTGGCCGCAGATGCCGATGTACTTGCCGCGTGCCAGGCAAGCCTTGATGGCCAGGGCCAGCAGGGCTTTCACGGCAGGATCGCGCTCGTCGAAATCGGCCGCCAGCAATTCCATGCCGGAATCGCGGTCCAGACCCAGGGTCAGCTGGGTCAAATCGTTCGAGCCGATCGAGAAGCCATCGAAATGGTCGAGGAACTGGTCGGCCAGGATGGCGTTCGACGGCACTTCGCACATCATGATCACGCGCAAGTCGTTCTCGCCGCGCTTCAAGCCGTTTTTCGCCAGCAGGTCGATGACTTTCTCGGCCTGGCCCAGGGTACGCACGAATGGCACCATGATTTCCACGTTCGTCAGGCCCATGTCATTGCGCACGCGCTTCATCGCTTCGCATTCCATGTTGAACGCTTCGGAGAAGTCGGCCGACAGGTAGCGCGCCGCGCCGCGGAAGCCCAGCATCGGGTTTTCTTCGTCCGGCTCGTAGCGCGAACCGCCGATCAGCTTCTTGTACTCGTTCGACTTGAAGTCGGACAGGCGCACGATGACTTTTTTCGGCCAGAAGGCGGCGGCGATGGTGGCGATGCCTTCGGCCAGCTTGTCGATGTAGAACGCTTTTGGCGAGGCATGGCCGCGCGCCACCGATTCCACGGCCTTTTTCAGGTCGGCGTCGATGTTCGGGTATTCAAGGATCGCGCGCGGGTGCACACCAATATTGTTATTGATGATGAATTCCAGGCGCGCCAGGCCCACGCCGGCATTCGGCACGGACTGGAAATCGAACGCCAGCTGCGGATTGCCCACGTTGAGCATGATCTTGGTGTCCAGCTTGGGCAATTCGCCGCGCGACACTTCCGACACTTCCGTTTCCAGCAAGCCATCGTAGATCTTGCCTTCGTCGCCTTCCGAGCACACGACGGTGACGAAGGTGCCATCCTTCAGCACATCGGTCGCGTCGCCGCAGCCGACCACGGCGGGCACGCCGAGCTCACGCGCAATAATTGCTGCGTGGCAAGTACGACCGCCACGGTTGGTGACGATGGCCGACGCGCGCTTCATGACCGGTTCCCAGTTCGGGTCCGTCATGTCGGCAACGAGCACGTCGCCTGGCTGCACGCGTTCCATGTCGGCCGGGTCGTGGATCACGCGCACGGGGCCGGCGCCGATCTTCTGGCCGATGGCGCGGCCGGAGGTCAGCACGGTGCCGGTGCTTTTCAGCTTGAAGCGTTCCTGCACGTCGGTCGCCTTTTGCTGCGACTTGACGGTTTCAGGACGCGCCTGCAGGATGTACAGCTTGCCGTCGCGGCCATCCTTGCCCCACTCGATGTCCATCGGACGGCCGTAGTGGTTCTCGATGATGACAGCGTATTTCGCCAGTTCCACCACTTCGCTGTCGTTCAGCGAGTAGCGGTTGCGCATTTCGACGGGCACGTCGACGGTTTTCACGGAACGGCCAGCCTTGGCTTCGTTCGTGAATTCCATTTTCAGCAGCTTCGAGCCGATATTGCGGCGGATCACGGGCGATTTGCCCTTTTCCAGCATCGGCTTGTGCACGTAGAATTCGTCGGGGTTGACGGCGCCCTGCACCACGGTTTCGCCCAGGCCATAGCTGGAAGTGACGAACACCACGTCCTTGAAGCCCGATTCGGTGTCGATGGTAAACATCACGCCAGCCGCGCCCAGGTCGGAGCGCACCATGCGCTGCACGCCAGCGGACAGCGCCACTTCAGCGTGCGTGAAGCCCTTGTGCACGCGGTAAGAGATGGCGCGGTCGTTGTACAGCGAGGCGAACACCTGCTTCATCGCGTCGAGCACGTTGTCGATGCCGACCACGTTCAGGAAGGTTTCTTGCTGTCCGGCAAAAGACGCATCCGGCAAGTCTTCCGCCGTGGCGGAGGAACGCACGGCAAACGACATTTCCGTGTCGGAGTCGGCCACCAGCTTGGCGTAGAACTGGTCGATTTCAGCAGCCAGGCGCGGCTGGAATGGGGTTTCCACGATCCATTGACGGATCTCGGCGCCCGCTTGCGCCAGCGAGCGCACGTCGTCGATGTCCAGGCCTTCCAGACGCTGGGCGATGCGTTCGGCCAGCGGCAGGCCGCCATTGGCGCTATACGACAGGAAGTCGCGGAATGCCTGTGCCGTGGTGGCAAAGCCACCGGGCACGCGCACGCCAGCCTCGGCAAGCTGGCTGATCATTTCGCCCAGGGAGGCGTTTTTGCCGCCGACGGATTCGACATCCGTCATGCGCAAATGCTCGAACGAGGCGACGTACACCGCGTCCTTGTCTTTCTCCTGCGATACTGCGTTGGTCATAATGACACCCTTACTGATGATAGAAATCTTTACGCGCGGCGCACAGACAGTCTTCTTGTTATTCTTGGCGTCGTGCAGCACAATCATACCGTTGCAGCCATTTTACCTTGTGCGGCGCAAATTGACGACGCACAATCTCGATCCGAAAACCCATGACACAAGATCCACGCCCTCCTCTGCCCCCAGCGGCACGTACCGTTTTCTTCGTTTCCGACGGCACCGGCATCACCGCCGAAACGTTCGGCCACTCGGTGCTGACGCAGTTCGACCTGCGCTTCCGACAGATCCGCCTGCCCTTCATCGACACGATGGACAAGGCCTACGAGGCGGCGCGCAAGATCAACGAAGCCTTCGCCGCCGATGGCCAGCGCCCGATCATCTTCTCGACGCTGGTCAAAAATGACCTGTCGGCCGTGATCCGCAAGTCCAGCGGCATGCACATGGACCTGATCCAGACCTTTGTCGCGCCGCTGGAACAGGAGCTGGGCGTGATGTCGACGCATACCATCGGCCGCTCGCACAATATCGTCGACAGCGAGGAATACAAGAACCGCATCGAGGCGATCAACTATTCGCTGGCGCACGACGATGGCCAGTCGCACAAGAATTTGTCATCGGCCGATGTCATTCTGGTCGGTGTTTCGCGCTCGGGCAAGACCCCGACCAGCCTGTATCTGGCGATGCAGTATGGCATCAAGGCGGCCAACTATCCGCTGATTCCCGACGATTTCGAGCGCGAAAAGCTGCCATCGGCCCTGCTGGAATTTAAGAATAAAATTTTCGGATTGAGCATTACGCCCGAACGTTTGTCGGAAATACGCAACGAAAGACGGGCTGGAAGCAAGTATGCGGCGATTGAAAACTGCCGCTACGAGGTCAACGAGGCGGAGAAAATGATGAAGCGCGAAGGTATTCGCTGGCTGTCGTCGACCACCAAGTCGATCGAAGAGATCTCCACGACGATCCTGCAGGAGATCAAGCCGAACCGCCGCGAATATTAATTCACGGCGCGCGACGCAAAAACGGGGCCCTGGCGGCCCCGTTTGCATTCATGCGCCCGATGCCTACGCCTGGCCCTGGCGCACCTGCTCGAAGAAGCAGACGGCGGCGCAGGCGGCCACATTCAGCGACTCGATCTGGCCCAGGTGGGGAATCACCACCTGGTGCGTCGCCATCGACAGCAGATCGTCGGCGACGCCCTGCCCTTCGTGGCCGAACAGCCAGGCCACCGGCTGGCGCAGGTCGACGTCGTACAGGCGCTGCGTGGCATAGCCGCTGGTGGCCAGCGTGGCCACCTTGGCGCCGGCCACCAGTGCGGCCAGGTCGACGTTTTCAAAGATGTCGAGCACGAAATGGGCGCCCATGGCCGCGCGCAGCACCTTCGGCGACCAGCAGAACGCCGTGCCGGCGCTGCAGTACACCTGCGTGATGCCGGCGGCGGCCGCGCTGCGCAGGATGGAGCCCACATTGCCCGGATCTTGCAGGTTATCGAGCAGCACGGCCGACACGGACACGGGCTGCGTGACGGCCCGCTCCGGCGTCTCGATGAGGAACATCACGCCCACGCCGTGCTCGACCTGGCTGACGGCGTGGTACAGCGCGTCGGGCAAGCCAAGCACGTGCGTGCGCTGGCTTTCCAGCTGGCCGACGATGTCCGCCACTTCCGGGTTCCGCAAGGCGCTCTCGCTGACGATGCACTGTTCCGGCATGCCGCGCAGCTGCAGATACGACTGGCACAGGTGCACGCCGTCGAGCAGGGTGCGGCCCGACTTGCGCCGCGCCTGCGAACTGCCCGCCAGCTTCAGCAAATCCTTGTATTGCGCGTTGTCGCGCGAGGTGATCGTCTTCATGCCACCACCTCCTGCGCGCCAAACAGATCGATCACATTGCGCACGGGCGCGAACGAGCGGCGGTGCACGGGCGAGGCGCCGTGCAGGTGCAGGCGTTCCAGGTGCAGCTTGGTGCCGTAGCCCTTGTGCTGGTCGAAGCAATACTCGGGGTATTGCGCATGCAAATGCACGAGGGCGGCGTCGCGCGCCGTCTTGGCCAGGATCGAGGCGGCAGAGATGGAATCGACCTTGTCGTCGCCGCCGATGATGGCCATGCCGCGTATCGGCATCACGGGGCAGCGGTTGCCGTCGATCAGGGCCAGGGTCGGCACGGTGGACAGCGCCTCGACGGCGCGGCGCATGGCCAGCATCGACGCCTGGAGGATATTCAGGCGGTCGATTTCCTCTTCCGACGCTTCGGCAATGGCCCAGGCCAGGGCCTTGGCCCTGATCTGCGGCGCCAGCAAGTCGCGCTTGGCTTCGCTGAGTTTCTTCGAGTCGCGCAAGCCGTCGATGGGCTGGTTCGGATCGAGGATCACGGCGGCGGCGAAGACGGGGCCGGCCAGAGGACCGCGCCCTGCCTCGTCGACGCCGCAGACGATTTCGTCGAGCGAGAATGGCAAGTCGTCAAACAGGCCGGGATAGATATTTTTCACGTTGATTCTTTAATTGAAGCGATGCTCTGGGTTTATTTCCGATGACTGGCGATGACCTGCATGACGGCGTTGGCGCTTTCCTGCGCGCTGTCGCGCAGCAGGCTGTGGTGCATGTCCGTGAAGCGCTGCACCAGGCGCAAGCGCCCTGGCACGTCGCTCAGCTGCCGCCACATGGCGTCGGCCAACGCTTCAGGGCTGGCCGCATTCTGCAGCAGCTCGGGCACCAGGTAGTCGCGCGCCAGGATGTTCGGCAAGCCTATCCACGGCTGGTAGCCCATGTGGCGCATGATTTCCCACGACGCCCGCATCATCCTGTAGGCGATGACCATGGGCTTCTTGTACAGCGCCACTTCCAGCGAGGCCGTGCCGGACGCCACCAGCACCGCATCGGCGGCGCAGATGGCCGTGTGCGAGCCGCCATCGGTGAGCAGAATCTCGACGTCCTGCAGGCCCGCTTCGGCAATCAATTGCAAGAAGTACTGGCGCTGCTTCTCGCCGGCCATGGGTGCGACGAAGCGCAACGAGCGGTCGCGCGCCAGCAGCAGCTTGCAGGCGCCGACAAAGGCCGCCGTATTGTATTTGAGTTCGCCCATGCGGCTGCCCGGCATCAGGGTCACCACGTTCGCATCCTCGGGCAAGCCCAGGGTGCGGCGCGCGGCCGCCTCGTCCGGCTGCAAAGGGATCATCTCGGCCAGCGGATGGCCGACATAGGTGACGGGCACGCCCGCCTTGCGGTAGATCTCTTCCTCGAAGGGGAAGATCACCAGCATGTGCGAAACAGCCTTGATGATTTTCTTGATGCGTCCGCCGCGCCAGGCCCAGATCTGCGGCCCGATGTAATGCACGGTGGGAATGCCCCCTTCCTTCAACTGCTGCTCCAGTCCCAGGTTAAAGCCGGGATAGTCGGCGCCGATGAAGACGGCGGGACGCTCGGCCAGCAGCTGGTCGCGCAGCGCGTTCTGGATGCCCTTGATTTCGCGGTAGCGGGGAATGATCTCGAACAGGCCGCGCACCGTCAGCTTGTCCAGCGGCCAGTCGGAAACAAAGCCCTGACTGGCCATGTGCTCGCCACCGATGCCGTGGAAGCGCGCGCCGGGCAGCTGCGGCACGAGGCCGGACAGCAGCCGGCTGGCCAGCAGGTCGCCCGACACCTCGCCGGCGACGATGGCGACCGAAAGGCCGCCTGCCTGGTCAGCGGACGATGCCACGCGACGCCACGCCAAGGAATTCGCGCATGGCGCGTATGTGCGGCGCCGCTTCGGGCGAGGCCACTTCTTCTTCGAACAGGGCCGCCTTGGCTTCTTCCAGGGTCAGCCCGGAGCGGTAGATCAGCTTGTACGCGGTGCGCACGCCGTTGATCTGCTCGCGCGTAAAGCCGCGGCGTTTCAAGCCTTCGATGTTCACGCCATGGGCCTGCGCCGGATTACCGCTCAGCAGCACGAACGGCGGCACGTCCTGCGTCAGGCTGGTACTCATGCCGACGAAGGCATGCGCGCCAATCTTGCAGAACTGGTGCACATTGGCGAAGCCGCTCATGATGACCCAGTCGCCGATCTCCACGTGGCCCGCCAGCTGGGCATTGTTCGAAAAGATGGTGTTGTTGCCCACCAGGCAATCGTGCGCCAGGTGCACATACGCCGAGATCCAGTTGTCGTTGCCCAGGCGCGTGACGCCGCCGCCCTGCACGGTGCCGGTGTTGAAGGTGCAGAACTCGCGGATGGTGTTGCGGTCGCCGATTTCCAGGCGCGTCGCCTCGCCCGCCCATTTTTTATCCTGCGGCTGCGCGCCGATGGAGGAAAACTGGAACAGGTGGTTGTCGGCGCCTATCGTCGTGTGGCCGTCGATCACCACATGCGGGCCGACCTTGGTGCCGGCGCCGATGCGAACGTGCGGACCGATGATGGAATACGGGCCCACTTCGACCGAGCTGTCGAGCTCGGCCTTCGGATCGATCACTGCCGTGGAGTGGATGGCCGCCATGTTACTGCCCCGCTGGCTGGCTCGCAGACTGGCTTGCATCCTGCGCGCTGCGGATGGTGCACATCAGTTCCGCTTCCAGCGCGACCTTGCCGTCGACCGAGCCGACCGCCTTGTATTTCCAGATGCCGCGCGAGACGCGCAGGATTTCGACGTCCATCTTCAGCTGGTCGCCCGGTTCGACAGGACGCTTGAAGCGCGCATTGTCGATGCCGACGAAGTACACCACCGAATTCTCATCGGGCTTGACGCCCATCGTCAGGAACGACAGCAAGGCCGCCGTCTGCGCCAGCGCTTCGATCATCAGCACGCCAGGCATGACCGGCTTGTGCGGGAAGTGGCCCTGGAAGAACTCTTCATTGACCGTCACGTTCTTGATGGCGGTGATGGATTTGTTCGCTTCCCAGTCCAGCACGCGGTCGACCAGCAGCAGCGGATAGCGGTGCGGCAGCAGCGATTTGATGGCCAGGATGTCGAGGGTCTTTTTTTCAGTAGTCATTTTTCGTCTTGCGTGGTCAGTGTTTTAATTGTTTTTTCAAGCGCGCGGATTTTCTCGCGCATGCTTGACAGGTTGCGCACGATGGCGGCGCTCTTTTCCCAGTCGGCGTTCTTGGCCAGCGGATAAAAACCCGTATACTGGCCCGGTTCCGCGATCGAGCGCGACACCATGCTGCCCGAGCCGACGTGGACGCGGTCGGCGATCGTCAAATGGCCCAGCACCATGGCGGCGCCGCCAAAGGTGCAGTACTTGCCGATGACGGCGCTGCCGGCCACGCCGACGCAGCCGGCCATGGCCGTATGCGCGCCGATATGGCAGTTGTGGCCGATCTGGATCTGGTTATCCAGCTTGACGCCATCTTCGATGATGGTGTCGGCCAGTGCGCCGCGGTCGATGGTGGTATTGGCGCCGATATCGACATCGTCACCGATCACCACCCTGCCCGTCTGCGGAATCTTGATATATACGCCGCCTTCGTTGGCGAAGCCGAAACCGTCGGTGCCGATCACGGCGCCCGAATGGATGATGCCGCGCTGGCCGATCACGCAGCGCGCATGGAAGGTCACGTTGGCGAACAACTGGGTGCCGGCGCCGATGACGGCATCGCGGCCCACGACGCAGCCAGGGCCGATGACGCAGCCGGCGTGCACCACGGCGCCCGCTTCGATCACGGCGTGCGCGCCGATGGATGCGCTGGCGTTCACCTGCGCTTCCGCGTCGACAAAGGCGCTCGGATGGATGCCCACCGGCGCCTTGATTTCATGCTGGGCGGCGAAATACTGCGCCGCGCGCGCGAAATACACATAGGGATTCGGGGTGACGATGCGCGCGCCGGCGTACTCGGCGCCGATCAGCGCATCGTCGGCCGGCGTGAGGATCAGCGCGGCAGCGCCGCTCTGGGCGGCCTGCGCGCGGAATTTGCTGTTGCTGAGAAAGCTGATGTGCGAAGCGCCGGCGTCGGCCAGCGGCGCGATACCCGTGACTTCCAGGTCAGGTTCGCCCGCCAACTGCCCGCCGAAGCGTTCGACCAAATCTCCTAGTCGAGTGCCCATCTGATTACCTTTATAAATATAAATACGCCTGACAATGCACGCAGCGCATGCACTGTCAGGCGTAAAACTATTACAGTTACTTGTCCAGCGCCTTCAAGACCTTGTCGGTAATGTCGATGCGCGGACTGGCCCACAGGGCTTCCTGCAGCACGATGTCATACCCTTCGATATGCGCCATCTGCTGGATGATGGTGTTGGCTTTTTCCGCGATGGCGCTGCGCTCTTCATTCGTGCGCTGGCTCAGGTCTTCGCGGAATTCGCGCTGGCGGCGCTGCAATTCCTTGTCCAGCTCGAAAAATTCGCGCTGGCGCTTGGCGCGCTCCGCCTCGCTCAGGGTCGGCATGTCCTTTTCCAGCGCCTCGTTGGCCACCTTGAAGCGGGCAGCCAGTTCCTGCACGGCCTTTTCGCGCGAGCGGAATTCTTCGGCCAGCTTGGCGCTGGCCAGCTTGGCCAGCCTCGATTCGTTATAAATACGTTCGCTGCTGATCCAGGCGATCTTCGACTCCTGAGCCTGCGCCTGCACCGGCAACAGCGAACTCCAGCACAATGCAATCACGGCAAGGGACTTGGGCAGGGTAGCGGATGCGGTGTTCATGATACTCCATGGTCAAAAAGTAAAAGCTGGCGCCCGGGTCCAGAGGGCCGGTTAGAAACCGGTACCCATCTGGAACTGGAAGCGCTCCAGGCGGTCGGTCGGCTTGGCGTTCAGCGGCTTGGCATAGCTCAGCTTGAGCGGGCCCACCGGTGAAATCCAGCTGATCCCCAAGCCAGCAGAATAGCGCATTTGCGAAATACGCATTTTTTCGCCTTCCTGGTAGACCTGGCCGCCGTCGAAGAAACCGAACCAGCGCAGGCTGCGGTCATTGCCCGAACCGGGGAATGGCATCTGCAGCTCCGCGTTGGCGATCAGGCGCGAAGCGCCGCCCAGTGCATCGTTGGTGGACGGCTCGACCGCGCCCAGCGAGGAACTCAGGTAGCCGCGCACGGAACCGATACCGCCGCCGTAGAAGTTCTTGAAGACCGGATAGACGTGGTTGCCGATGCCATGGCCGTAGTCGATCTCGCCCTTCAGGGCCAGCGTGACCTTGCTGAACAGCGGACGGAAATACTGGTGCTCATAGATGGCACGGAAGTATTTCTGGTCGCCGATCAGGTCAGCCTCCAGATTGATGCGCTGGTAGCGGCCGATCGATGGCGTCAGGGCGCTGTCGCGGCTGTCGCGCTGCCATGCGGCCGTCAGCGGGATCGAGTTGGTGGTGGCCGAACCGATACCATCGGACGGGCCGCCGTTGTCGATCACATACTGGCGGAAGCGCAGCGGGCTGGTTTGATCCGTTTCGATACGCGAGCGCTCGGCGCCGATACCGAAGAAAACGGTATCCATTTCCGAGAACGGCACGCCGAAACTGACGCGGCCACCGGTCTGCTTGATCTTGTAGCTGCCGATGTTCAGCGCCGGCGGTTCCGTCGTGCGCAGGTAGACTTCGAAGCTGCGCGAGATGCCGTCATCCGTGTAATACGGATTGGTTTGCGAAAACGCGATGGTGCGGCTGTAATGGCTGGTATTGAGTTCGATGCCGACCGTGTTGCCGCTACCGGCGAAGTTGGCCTGGGAAATCGAGGCCGACAGCGTGAATTTTTCCGATTGCGAGAAGGCGCCGCCGATCAGGAAGTTGCCGGTCGGTTTTTCCACCACCGTCACGTTGACGTCGACCTGGTCGTTCGTGCCCTGCGCTTCCGGCGTGTCGATGGTCACGTCCTTGAAGTAGCCGAGGCGGTCGACGCGGTCGCGCGACAGCTTGATCTTGTTGCTGTCGTACCAGGACGATTCGAACTGGCGGAATTCGCGGCGGATGACTTCATCGCGCGTGGTGGTATTGCCGGCGATATTCATGTGGCGCACGTAGACGCGCTTGCCCGGATCGATGAAGAAGGTAAAGCCCACTTCATGCTTTTCGCGGTTGATCTCGGGATTGGCGTTGACGTTGGCAAAGGCGTAGCCGAACGTGGCCAGGCGGTCCTGGATGCGCTTGTTCGTCGCCGTCAGGCGCGCGCCGGAATAGATCTCGCCTTCGCGCATCAGGTTCAGGGCCTTCAGCTCTTCTTCGCGGCCGAACATCTCGCCTTCGAACTTGGTGCCGGCGATCTTGTATTTCTCGCCTTCGGTGATATTGATCGTCAGGTAGATATCTTTTTTATCGGGCGTGATGGAGACCTGGGTCGAATCGACCTGCATCTCGATATAGCCGCGATCGAGGTAGTAGGACTTGAGCGATTCGATATCGCCCGTCAGCTTGGTCTTCGAATACTGGTCGGCCTTGGTGTACCAGCTGAACCAGCCGCCCGTGTTCAGGGCCAGCTGCTCGCGCAATTCCTTGTCCGAAAACGCCTTGTTGCCGACGATGTTGATCTGCTTGATGCGGGCCACGTCGCCCTCGTCGACGGCGAATACCACGTTGACGCGGTTGCGCTCGATCGGCGTGACGGTGGTGGTGATCTTCACGCCGTACAGGCCATGCGACAGGTACTGGCGCTTGAGTTCCTGTTCCGCGCGGTCGACGGACGCCTTGTCGAAGATCTTGGCTTCACCCACGCCAATTTCCTTAAGTGCCTTGACCAGCACGTCTTTTTCAAATTCCTTGGTGCCGGTAAATTCCACCGAAGCGATCGCCGGGCGTTCCTCGACCAGCACCACCAGCACGTCGCCATCGACTTCCAGGCGCACATCCTTGAAGAAACCCGTCGCATACAGGGCCTTGATGGCGGCAACGCTCTTCTCGTCGGAAAACGTCTCGCCGACCCGCACCGGCAGGTAGCTGAAGACAGTGCCCGCTTCGGTACGCTGGATCCCTTCGACCCGGATGTCCTTGACAGTGAACGGCTGGACGGCCAGCGCGTGGCCAGCACAGAAGGCCATGACGGCAGCGCCGATCAGGCTGCGGCGAAAGGAAGGCAAGGCAAAACGAGCAGAATGTAATTTCATTGGGGTTATTCAATGGTAAATCAATGGACAACATACACAAAAGATTGCTTGTGCGACTCACTCAATGGCATCAACCATCGCTTTAATTAATCAGCCGCAATACGTCATTGAAGACGGCAAGCACCATCAAGGTCAGCAACAGACCGATCCCCAGGCGTTGGGCAATCTCGCCTACGCGCTCCGGCAAGGGGCGTCCGGTCAAAACTTCCAGCGAATAATACAGCAAATGCCCGCCATCCAGAACAGGAATGGGTAGCAAATTCATCACGCCCAGACTGATACTGATGAAGGCGATGAAGCTCAGGTAGCTTATCAGGCCGATGCGCGCCGTCTGGCCCGCGTAATCGGCGATGGTAATCGGCCCCGTCACATTCTTCAGCGAAACCTGGCCGGTGATCATTTTACCCAGCATTTTCAGGCTCATCACGCTGGTATCCCATACCTTGGTGGTGGCCTTGCCCACGGCGGCGAACGGTCCCGATGCCACGGTGATCATATCCGGCACCTGGCCCAGCTTCGCCTGGATCTTACCAACTGTTACAGCTCCCCCGGCACCGGCGCCCGGCACGGCTTCGGGCGTGATGGACAGGTTCAAGTCCCGCCCTTGACGCAGCAGTTGCAATTGCAGGGTCCGGCCCGGCGCGCGGCTCAGGATATCGATGATGGCAGCGACGTCCTGCACGGGCTTGCCGTCGATGGCCAGGATCTGGTCGTCCTTCTGCAAACCGGCGCGCGCGGCGGCGCCACCGGGCATGATTTCCATCATGGTCGGCGCAGAGCGGGCCAGGGTCAGGCCCAGCTTGCCCAGCACGTCGCCTTCCAGATCCGCTTCCGTCAGGCTGGCCGTCGGCAGGTTCGCTTCCTGCACGCCGCGGTCGGGCCGGCGCACTTCGATGCGCGCCTGCTGCTTGTCGAGCGCGGCCTGGATCAGTTCCCAGCGCAGCTCGGACCAGCTGGCCACGGCCTTGCCATTCACGCTCTCGACCGTGTCGCCGCTGCGCAGGCCCGCCGTGTAGGCGGCCGTCTGTTCCGCCACGGGACCGAGCTTGCTCGATGGCTCTTCGATGCCATGCATGAACAGGCCCGCGTACAGCACGATGGCGACGAGGAAATTGGCCAGCGGGCCGGCGGCCACGATGGCGATGCGGCGCCACACGCTCTGGCGTGTGAATTCGCGGCGCAATTCGCTTTCCGGCAAGCCGCTCAAGTCCTGCGCACGGCTGTCGAGCATGCTCACATAGCCGCCCAGCGGCAGCGCGGAAATAGCCCATTCCGTCTGGTCCTTGCCAAACTTGCGCGAATACACCACTTTCCCCATGCCGATGGAAAAACGCAGCACTTTCACGCCGCACCAGCGCGCCACCAGGTAGTGGCCCAGTTCATGCAGGGTAATCAGCGAACCGAGCGCGACGATAAACGCCAGCAAGGTGGTAATGAGCGTCATGCGGCCAGCCTGCCGGCGATATACGCCTGCGCCGCCACCCGGGCCAGGCGGTCCTGTTCGATCACGGCCTCGATGCTGGAAGCGGCGCCATGCGGCACCGTCTCGATCACATGCGCAATCACGCGGTCGATCTGGCGGAAGCCGATCTGCAGGTCGAGGAAGGCTTGCACGGCCACTTCATTGGCCGCGTTCAGCAGGGCCGGCGCCGTGCCGCCCGCGCGCAAGGCGTCATACGCGAGCGCCAGGCAGGGGAAACGGCGGAAATCGGGACGTTCGAACTGCAGGGTGGCCACTTGCGCCAGGTCAAGCTGCGCCACGCCGGAAGCGATACGCTGCGGATAGGCCAGCGCGTGCGCGATCGGCGTGCGCATGTCCGGATTGCCCAGCTGGGCCAGCACGGAACCGTCGATATACGACACCATCGAATGGATCACGCTTTGTGGGTGGATCAGCACCTCGATCTGCTCCGCCGGCGCGCCGAACAGCCAGTGCGCCTCGATCACTTCCAGGCCCTTGTTCATCATGGTGGCCGAATCGACGGAAATCTTGCGCCCCATGGCCCAGGTCGGATGCTTGCACGCCTGGTCGGGCGTGACCTTGTCGAGCGTCTCGACGTCGCGCGTGAGGAAAGGGCCGCCGGAAGCCGTCAGCACGATCTTCGCCACGCCAGCGGCGCCAGGCGCGCGGCCATGGCCATGCGGCAGGCACTGGAAGATGGCGTTGTGCTCGCTGTCGATCGGCAGCAGCACGGCGCCGTTGTCGTGTGCGGCGTCGATGAACAGCTGGCCGGACATGACGAGCGCTTCCTTGTTCGCCAGCAATACTTTCTTGCCGGCACGTGCCGCCGCCAGAGTGGGCGCCAGGCCGGCCGCGCCGACGATGGCCGCCATCACGCCCGTGACCTGCGGCGCGCTGGCGATGGCGCACAGGGCGTCCACGCCGTACTCGACTTCGGTGGACACGCCCTGCCCGCGCAGCAGACGGGTCAGCTCAAGCGCGGCGGCCGCCGTGCCAACGACGGCGCGCTGCGGACGGAACTGCACGCACTGGGCGGCCAGTTCGGCCACCTTGCTGTGCGCACTCAGCGCGTACACGCTGTATTGATCGGGATGACGCGCGAGCACGTCCAGCGTGGAGACGCCGATCGAGCCGGTCGCACCAAGGATGGTGATGTATTGCATGAAAGAGTTCCTTAAAGCCAGCTGGCCACCAGGGCGGCGAACGGCAAGACCGGGATCAACGCGTCGATACGGTCAAGTACGCCGCCATGGCCAGGCAGCAGGTTGCTGCTGTCCTTGATGCCGGCGCGGCGTTTCAATTGGGATTCGAACAGGTCGCCGACAATGCTGGCGGCAACGACCAGCAGCAGCACCAGCAAGGCCACCAGCCAGCCGCGGCGCAGTTGCAGCTGCACGGCGAAGGTGTCTTGCAGGACCGGCAGCGATGGCGCGGCAACGATGGTGATGGCGGAAATGACCAGCACGGCGATGCCGCCGCCGATGGCACCTTCCCAGGATTTCCCTGGGGAAATACTTGGCGCCAGCTTGCGCTTGCCGAAAGCCTTGCCCGAGAAATAGGCGCCGATATCGGCGATCCATACGAGGGCCATCACGGACAGCAGGTACAAAGGGCTATGCAGGAACAAGGCGATGATGGCGACGAAGCAGCCGACGATGGTCACCGGATACACGAGGCTGAGCAAGGTATTGCCCAGGCCCTCGGTCGGCGGCAAGCCCGTCGCCAGCGACGGCACGAAACGGATCAGCCAGATGGCCACGCAGAGCGCGAACCAGAAATTGAGCTGCGCCATGCCGTTGCCGACAAAAAACGTATAGGCGAAGGCGGCGGTCCAGACGGCGGCGATCAGCAGCGCCTGGCGATTTTTGAAGATGCGGAAGCTTTCCCAGACGGCGGCGCCGAAGAACGCCGTGGCGATCACGGCGAAGGCGGGGAAATAATTCAGATACAGAACCGGCAGCAAGACCGCCAACAAGACCAGGGCGGTGATTATCCGTGTTTTCAGCATCAGTTTGTCTTTTCGGTTAATTGCGCGCTGGTACGGCCAAAGCGCCGTTCGCGCTGCTGGTAAGAGGCGATTGCCGCGTCAAGGCTGTCGCCATTGAAGTCGGGCCAGAAGGTATCGGTAAAAAACAACTCAGTGTACGCCAGTTGCCACAGCAGGAAGTTGGAAATACGCTGTTCGCCGCCCGTGCGGATAAACAGGTCAGGCTCGGGCGCATACGCCATCGCCAGATGTGGCGCCAGCTGCTCTTCCGTGTAGGCATGTCCGGCAGCCTGGCCACTGGTGGCTGGCTCTACCGTCATTTTATTCACCGCCTGCATGATGTCCCAGCGTCCGCCATAATTGGCGCAGATGGTCACCGTCAGACGTGTGTTGCGCGCCGTCTTGCGCTCGGCATCGGCGATCAGCGATTGCAGCTGCTCATTGAAGCGCGACAGGTCGCCCACCACTTTCAGGCGGATATCATTGGCGTGCATCTTCACCACTTCGCGTTCGAGCATGGTGACGAACAGGCGCATCAGCATCGACACTTCCTCTTCCGGGCGACGCCAGTTTTCCGAACTGAAGGCAAACAGGGTCAGGTAGCCGACGCCCCGTGCGAGACACGCCTCGACGACGCCGCGCACGGCCTCGGCGCCCTTGACGTGACCGGCCACGCGGGGCAGGAAGCGCTTGGTTGCCCAGCGACCATTGCCATCCATAATGATTGCCACATGGCGCGGCACCGTGCCCACCTCGGGTACTGCCGTTGTCGAACTCGAATAGATCATGAAAACGTTAATGCCAAAAATAAAAGATAGCTATTATGCGCCAAATAGCACTGCCCGGAAAAGCCATGCTTTCCCGGGCAGTCTGGAAGAAGCTGAAAACTAGACGGTCAGCACTTCTTTTTCTTTGTCGACGACCATCTTGTCGATGTCGGCGATGAACTTGTCCGTCAGCTTCTGCACTTCTTCCGACGAGCGGCGCTCGTCATCTTCGGAGCAGGCTTTTTCCTTGACCAGTTTTTTCAGCGACTCGTTTGCATCGCGGCGGATATTACGCACGGCAATTTTCGCGTCTTCCGCTTCGCTCTTGACCAGCTTGACCATTTCCTTGCGGCGCTCTTCCGTCAACGGCGGAGTCGGCACGCGGATCATGTCGCCCTGCGCCGATGGGTTCAGGCCCAGGTCGGCGTCGCGGATGGCTTTTTCGACGGTGGTGGCCATTTTTTTCTCGTATGGCTGCACGCCGATGGTGCGCGCGTCGATCAGGGTCACGTTGGCAACCTGGGTCAGCGCCGTCGGCGAACCGTAGTAGTCGACCATCACGTGGTCCAGGATACCCGTATGCGCGCGGCCGGTACGTACCTTGGCCAGGTCGGCCTTCAGCGTTTCCAGCGACTTCGTCATGCGTTCCTGGGTGTTCTTTTTAACGTCAGCTAAGGACATGCTGCTCTCCTGTGGTGACGCCTGTCAAAACCTGCTGCGCGTCGGCACAGGCGGCCAGCGATGCTCACCGTACCTTGGTACGGCTGCGCTTCCCGGCCACCCCTGCCATCCGCTCGCGACGGTGTTATCAGGCGTTGTTAGTGATAAATAATCTTAAATTTGCTTCTACATACAGAACGGCTGGCGCCCGTCCAGCGTGCCGAAAACCGTTCAGGGCAAGGCGCGACACCGCAGCCAGCACGAATAGTACGGCAAGGCGGTGCAACGCCGCCAAGGACGGTTTCTCGGCGCTCGCTTATACGTGTACCAGAGTGCCCTCGTCCTCGCCCATGATGACGCGCATCAGCGCGCCAGGCTTGGTGATCGAAAATACCTTGATCGGCAACTTCTGGTCGCGGCACAGGGCGAATGCCGTGGCATCCATCACTTGCAGGTGCTTGGCGATGGCGTCGTCGAACGTAATCGTGTGGAACAGGGTGGCGTTCGGATCCTTCTTCGGATCGGCCGTGTAGACGCCGTCGACTTTGGTGGCCTTCAGGACGATCTCGGCGCTGATCTCGGAACCGCGCAAGGCAGCTGCCGTGTCGGTCGTGAAGAACGGATTGCCGGTGCCGGCGGCGAAGACGACCACTTTGCCTTCTTCCAGGTACTGCAGGGCTTTCGGGCGGACGTACGGCTCGACGACCTGTTCGATGCCGATGGCCGACATGACGCGCGCGGTGATGCCGACGTGGCGCATGGCGTCAGCCAGGGCCAGCGCGTTCATCACGGTGGCGAGCATGCCCATGTAGTCGGCGGTGGCACGGTCCATGCCCTGCGCACCAGGCGCGACGCCGCGGAAGATATTGCCGCCGCCAATCACGATTGCCAGTTCCACACCCAACTTCGCCACCTCGGCCACATCGGCCACCATGCGCTCGATCGTGGCGCGGTTGATGCCGTAGGGATCATCGCCCATCAGGGCTTCGCCGGACAACTTGAGGAGGACGCGCTTGTAGGCTGGTTTTGACATGAGCTGGGGCTCCATAAATGAGGTTATTCGAGTATGACATGGCGCAGCGCCTTGCAGCGCCGGATAGGCGCGCGGGGCTGCCCATGCCGCCGCCCGGCACGACAGGTGCGGGCGGGCCAAAAAAACGGGCCTCTCGGCCCGCTTTACTTACGCTCCCTGGGAGGCAGCCATCTGTGCTGCGACTTCTGCTGCGAAGTCGTCTTGCTTCTTCTCGATGCCCTCGCCCACTACGTACATGGCGAAACCTTTGACGCTGGTGTTAGCCGCCTTCAGCATTTGCTCAACCGACAGCTTGTCGTTTTTCACGAAAGCTTGGTTCAGCAGGGAAACTTCTTTCAGGAACTTCTGTACGGAACCTTCCAGGCGCTTGGCCAGGATTTCCGGCGATTGCGCTGGCTTGCCTTCGGCGGCCGCTTTGGCTGCGTCTTCTTCGGCTTTCAGTTGTGCAACCGAACGCTCTTTTTCGATCAGTTCCGCAGGAACTTGCTCGGACGACAACGACACCGGCTTCATTGCAGCGATGTGCATGGCCACGTCCTTGCCCACTTGCTCATCGGCGCCGTCGAATTCGACGATCACGCCAATGCGCGAACCGTGCAGGTACGATGCCAGCTTGTTGCTGGTTTCGAAACGCTGGAAGCGGCGGATGGTCATGTTTTCGCCGATTTTGCCGATCAGGGCAGCGCGCACGTCTTCCAGGGTCTTGCCATCGAGTGGCAGGGCCAGCAGGGCAGCAACGTCAGCTGGGTTGTGTTCCGCTACCAGACGGGCAGCGTTGTTGGCCAGTGCCAGGAAATCGTCGTTTTTCGCAACGAAGTCGGTTTCCGAGTTCACTTCGACCAGGGCGCCTACGCCGTTGGCGATGTAGGTTGCCACGACGCCTTCAGCCGTGATGCGTGCCGATGCTTTCGATGCCTTGCCGCCCAGTTTGACGCGCAGGATCTCTTCCGCACGAGCCATGTCGCCATCGGCTTCGGTCAGTGCTTTTTTGCATTCCATCATTGGTGCGTCGGTTTTGCCGCGCAATTCGCCTACCATCGCTGCTGTAATCGCTGCCATGTGTTTCTCCTGATTCGGTGAGTCGATAGTCGCGGCCGGGCTGACGCCTCGCCTGCGGTCACTATCGTTTTTTTGTTAAAAAAAAGGGGGAGCTGCTGCCACCCCTTTTCCCTTACTGCTGTGCTTACAAACGGCTATCCTGCGATAGCCTGGCCATTAAGCCTGTTCGTTCACTTCGACGAATTCGTCGCCAGCGGCTGCTTTAACCATTTCAACAACTTCGTTACCGGCAGCTGCACGGCCTTCGATGATTGCATCAGCAACACCGCGAGCGTACAACATGATGGCTTTCGAGGAGTCATCGTTACCTGGGATCACGAAGTTCACGCCTTCTGGGGAGTGGTTGGTATCGACAACGCCGATGACCGGGATACCCAGTTTAGCTGCTTCGGTGATCGCGCCTTTGTGGTAGCCGACGTCGACGACGAAGATTGCGTCAGGAATGCCGCCCATGTCCTTGATGCCGCCGATCGATTTTTGCAGCTTGATCATTTCGCGGGAGAACATCAGCGCTTCTTTTTTCGACAGCTTCTCGATCGAACCATCTTCAACCATGACTTCCATGTCTTTCAGACGCTTGATCGAGGTTTTGATCGTTTTGAAGTTGGTCAGCATGCCGCCCAACCAACGTTGATCAACGAAAGGCACGCCAGCGCGTTGTGCTTCAGCAGCGATGATTTCGCGAGCTTGACGCTTGGTGCCAACCATCAGGATGGTGCCACGGTTTGCAGCCAGTTGACGCACGTGCTTCATTGCGTCCTGGTACATCGCCATGGTTTTTTCCAGGTTGATGATGTGGATCTTGTTGCGATGGCCGAAGATGAACGGTGCCATTTTTGGATTCCAAAAACGGGTTTGGTGACCAAAGTGGACACCGGCTTCCAGCATTTCGCGCATTGTTACGGACATTATTAACTCCAGGGTTGGGTCTGGAATCCGATCAGTCACCATACAGGCACCCTTGTCGACCGGATTCGCGTGTTTATATAAATTAAAGACACTGTTTTACTACATTGCTTAAAAGAGAATTCAAGCAACCCAGGATTCTACACCGAAATGCCCGCCGCATCAAGTCCGCACTGCAAATCGGGCGCCCAGGGAAAAGCCTCCGGCGCACCAGGCTGGTGCAGCGCGCGCTTTGCCGCACAAATCGCCGCCCGCCCCCCAGGAAGGAGGCGGCGGATCATGGGCGCCTCGTTTATAATTTCGACATATTTGCAGACTTTTTCCGTTAACCGGGACGCGTCTGTGCTTTTCACCCGAATATCTTGCAGATTGCGAATAACATCATGTCCACCATCCGTATCAATTCCGCCGCCGACATCGAAGGCATGCGCATCGCCGGCAAGCTGGGCGCCGAAGTGCTCGACTACATCACGCCATTCGTCAAGGTCGGCGTCACGACGGGCGAGCTGGATCGCCTGTGCCATGAATACATGGTCAACGTGCAGGGCACCATCCCCGCCCCGCTCAACTATTGCCCGCCCGGCTACACGCCGTATCCGAAAGCCATCTGCACCTCCGTCAACGACGTCATCTGCCATGGCATTCCGGGCGACAAAGTGCTCAAGAGCGGCGACACCGTCAACCTCGACATCACCGTCATCAAGGACGGCTATCACGGCGACAACAGCCGCATGTTCCTCATCGGCACGCCGACCATCCTGGCCAAGCGCCTGTCGGAAATCACGTATGAATGCATGTGGCTGGGCATAGACCAGATCAAGCCGGGCGCCCACCTGGGTGATATTGGCCATGCTATCCAGCAACATGCGGAAAAAGCCGGCTACAGCGTGGTGCGCGAATTCTGCGGCCACGGCATCGGCAAGGTCTTCCATGAAGAACCGCAAGTATTGCACTACGGCAAACCAGGCACGCTGGAACGCCTGGAAGCGGGCATGATCTTCACCGTCGAGCCGATGATCAACGCGGGCCGCCGCGAAATCCGCGAAATGAACGACGGCTGGACCATCAAGACCAAGGATCGCAGCCTGTCGGCGCAGTGGGAGCACACGGTACTGGTGACGGAAACGGGCTATGAAGTGCTGACCGTGTCGCCAGGCATGCCGCCGCCACCGGCCTTGATCCTGAACAAGGCTTAATTTTTTAATCGCACGCACCGCCACCCAGGGCCTAGATGAAAAAGCAAGTTCGGGAACAGCTGAAGCAGCAACTGAAAGCCGACCGCCAGGTCGTCATCGCCGCCTTCCACGCCGATGGCAAGCCTGAAAAACTGCTGCGCAGCCTGCGCCACAGCGTCGATGGCGTGCTGGCGCGCGCCTGGCAGGAAGCTGGCTTGCCGCCAGGCACGGCCCTGGTGGGCGTGGGTGGCTATGGCCGCGGCGAACTGTTTCCCTATTCCGACGTCGACCTGCTGATACTGCTGCAACAGGCGCCGGACCCGGCCACGCAGGAAAAGCTCGAGGAACTGGTGCAGCTGCTGTGGGACCTGGGCCTGGAAATCGGCCACAGCATCCGCACGGTCGATGAATGCCTGGTCGAGTCGAAGGCCGACATCACCGTGCAAACCAGCCTGCTCGAAGCGCGCCTCGTGTGCGGCAACGCCGAGCTGTTCGCGCAGCTGCAGCAGCGCTACGACGCGGCGATGGACCCGCAGGCGTTTTTCCAGGCGAAGACGGCGGAAATGCGCCAGCGCCATGCCAAGTATGAAGACACGGCCTTCAGCCTGGAACCGAATTGCAAGGAAAGCCCGGGCGGCCTGCGCGACTTGCAGGTGATCCTGTGGGTAGCCAAGGCGGCCGGCCTGGCCAATTCCTGGCGCACCCTGGCCACGGGCGGCCTGATCACCCTGACGGAAGCGCGCCAGCTGATGGAAAAGGAGCGCGCCTTCAAGGATATCCGCGTGCGCCTGCACCTGCACGCGGGCCGCCGCGAAGACCGCCTCGTGTTCGACGTGCAGACGGCCATCGCCGAATCGCTGGGCCTGCAAGCGACGGGCAGCGGGCCGCACATGCGCCGCGCCAGCGAATTTCTCATGCAGCGCTATTACTGGGCCGCCAAGACGGTGACCCAGCTCAACACGATCCTGCTGCAAAACATCGAAGCCCGCCTGTTTCCGCAAGACGATGTGCCCGTGCCCATCAACGCGCGCTTCAATGAGGTCAACAGCCTGATCGACATCAGCGCCGACGATACCTTCGAGCAAACCCCGTCGGCCATGCTGGAAATCTTCGTCCTGATGACGGAGCGTCCGGCCCTGAAAGGCATGACGTCGCGCGCCACGCGGGCCCTGTGGCACGAACGCTTCAAGATCGACGCCGCGTTCCGCCAGGACCCCCTCAACCGCGCCCTCTTCCTGCGCATCATGCAGGCGCCCGTCGGCATCATTCACGCGCTGCGGCGCATGAACGAGATGAGCATCCTCGGGCGCTACCTGCCGAATTTCCGCCGCATCGTGGGCCAGATGCAGCACGACCTGTTCCACGTGTACACGGTCGACCAGCACATCCTGATGGTGGTGCGCAATATGCGCCGCTTCACCATGAGCGAGCACGCGCACGAATATCCGTTCTGCAGCCAGCTGATGGCCGATTTCTCGCAATCGTGGCTGCTGTACGTGGCGGCCCTGTTCCACGACATCGCCAAGGGCCGCGGCGGCGACCATTCCAAGCTCGGCGTGGCCGACGCCACCCAGTTCTGCCAGGACCACGGCCTGTCGGCCGAGGATACGGAACTCATCGCCTTCCTGGTGGAAAATCACCTGACCATGTCGCAAGTGGCGCAAAAGCAGGACCTGTCCGACCCCGACGTCATCGCCGCCTTCGCCAAAGTGGTCAAGGACGAGCGCCACCTGACGGGCCTGTACCTGCTGACGGTGGCCGACATCCGCGGCACCAGCCCGAAAGTATGGAATGCGTGGAAGGGCAAGCTGCTGGAAGACCTGTACAAGATCACCCTGCGCGTGCTGGGCGGCGAACCGCACACGGCCGACCGCGAGCTGAAGAACCGCCAGCAGGAAGCGCTGGCCACCTTGCGCCTGTACGGCTTGCCGCCGGACGCGCATCTGAAACTGTGGCAGCAGCTCGACGTCGCGTATTTCCTGCGCCACGACGCCTCCGACATCGCCTGGCAGACGCGCTCGCTGTATGACAAGCTCGACAGCAAGTTGCCGGTGGTAAAATGCCGGCTGGCGCCCATCGGCGAAGGCTTGCAGGTGGCCGTCTATATTCCCGACCAGCCCGACCTGTTCGCGCGCATCTGCAGCTATTTCGACCGCAAGAACTTCAGCATCCTCGACGCGAAGATTCACACGACACGCAATGGCTATGCGCTCGACACCTTCCTCGTCACCGAGCAGAACTTCGCCAAGAGCTATCGCGACATCATCAGCCTGATCGAGCACGAGCTGGGCGAACTGCTGCAGTCGCAGGCGCCGCTGCCGCCGCCGGGCAAGGGACGGCTGTCGCGCCTGTCGCGCACCTTCCCCTTCCAGCCGACCGTGGACTTGCGGCCCGACGAAAAGGGCCAGTACTACCTGCTGTCGGTGGCCGCCAACGACCGCACGGGCCTGCTGTACTCGATCGCCAATGTGCTGACCAAGTACCGCATCAACCTGCACACGGCCAAGATCATGACCCTGGGCGAACGGGTCGAAGACGTCTTCCTCGTCGACGGCCCCGCGCTCAACAATGCCCGTAACCAGATATTGCTGGAAACCGATTTACTCGATGCGCTGAACGTCTGAAGCTTTCCGCGCAGCGCCTACTCTTATTGATTTAGTGAAACACAGACCATGACCGAAGAATTATTACGCCTGTCCAAACGCATGTCCGAACTGGGCCTGTGCTCCCGCCGCGAAGCCGATGAATGGATCGCGCGCGGCTGGGTCCGCGTAGATGGCAAAGTGGTGTCCGAACTGGGCAGCAAGGTCTATCCGAGCCAGCGCGTCACCGTGGAACGCCAGGCGGCAGCCGAACAGTCGAAACGCGTCACCGTCCTCATCAACAAACCGGTCGGCTATGTCAGCGGCCAGGCCGAAGATGGCTACACGCCCGCCGTGGCCCTGATCAAGGCCGAGAACCGCTGGGCGGAAGACCGCAGCCCGGAACAGTTCCACCCCACGCAGCTGCGCAGCCTGGTGGCGGCTGGCCGCCTGGACATCGATTCCGTCGGCTTGCTGGTGCTGACGCAGGATGGCCGCGTGGCCAAGCAGCTGATCGGCCACGATACCGATATCGACAAGGAATACCTGGTGCGCGTCAGCTACACCAAGGGCGGCACCCTGCCCGACAGCGAATTGAAAAAGCTCAACCATGGCCTGTGGCTCGATGGCAAGCCGCTGCTGCCGGCCAAGGTGCGCTGGCAAAATGAGGATCAGCTGAGCTTTACCTTGCGCGAAGGCAAGAAACGCCAGATCCGCCGCATGTGCGAAGCCGTCGGCCTGAAAGTGCTGGGGCTGAAACGCGTGCGCATCGGCAAGGTCAAGCTGGGCGACCTGCCGACGGGCCAATGGCGTTATCTGAGCGCCGACGAACAGTTTTAATGGTAGCAGATCAAGATGGCATGCCGCGTGGCATGCCAGACTACACAAGTAGCAGGAATATAGTGGCACAAGGATAATTATTGTGATTTGCTTAGCAAATATTGCCCTGAACCTATACACTATTCCCCATTAGAACAGAAGAGATACGCCGTCGTGAACGATCCCATTCCCAATCCCCTGCGCAAAGGCGCGCCCAGCCTGGCTGACGTGGCCGAGCCGATGGCGCCCGGCACCAAGCCGCACCACATGAGCGACCCATGGGATATCGGCGAAACCCTGTGCAGCCTGGCTGATAACGGCGACGCCATTTCCATCTATCCCACGGAGGGCGAAGACGTCATCATGGCGCGCATCCTGTCGGTGGACGATGACTTGCCGCAATTCGTGCTGGAACTCAATGAGGGCGCCACCCTGCCCCCGGGCGGTGCCACCTTCGTGTCGTGGGTGCAAAGCGCCAAGCTGCAATTCACCATCAATGGCGAATGGCAAGCCTATCCCGAACGGCCCAACGTCTACCTGACGAACTTCCCCAGCCATTGCCTGGTGCTCGAGCGGCGCGAATCGACGCGCCTGGAAACGCCGCTGGGCGTGTACTACCTGGCCGCCTTCGTGCTCGAAGGGCGTCCCTACGAATTGCAGCTGTATGATTTTTCCGCCGGCGGCATCGGCATGCGCGCCCACCCGCGCGATACGGTCGGCCTGTACGTGGGGCGCAAGCTGTCGCGCGTGCGGCTGGAGCTGGGGCCGGACAAGGTCATGATCGCCGACCTGGAAATCCGCCTGTCGCGCACCTTCCGCTCCTTCCTGCTGGGCGAGCAAGTGCAGATCGGCTGCCGCTTCCTGAACTTGTCGGTCGCCATGCAGGAAGAATTGAAAATGCTGCTCGATAACATGGGCAGCGGACGCAAGGTACGCTAGGTGCGCTGCACGCATGAAAAATGGCCGCCCAGCTGATGCTGCGCGGCCATTTTTTGTTTAACAGCCAAAGTCACGAGGCGCCTGAAAAACGTTCAGGGCAAGGCGCATTGCCGAAGACAGTACGAATAGTACGGCGAGGCAATGCAACGCCGCCATGGACGTTTTCTCAGGCGCCGATCAATCGTCGTCGTTCGGGTCCAGGTCCGGAAACATCACTTCCGTAAATCCGAACTGCGTGAAGTCGACGATACGCATCGGATACAAAATGCCGTGCAAGTGATCCACCTCGTGCTGCACCACGCGCGCGTGGAAGCCGTCGCAGTCGCGGCTGATGGGCTGGCCGAACTGGTCGACGCCTTCATAGTGCAGCTCGCTCCAGCGCGGCACGCTGCCACGCAGGCCGGGCACGGACAGGCAGCCTTCGAAGCCCTCTTCCTTGCGTTCCGACAAGGGCGTCAGCACTGGATTGATCAGCACGGTTTCCGGCACTTGCGGCGCATCGGGATAGCGCAGGTTCTGCTTGAAGCCATAGATCACCAGCTGCAGGTTGACGCCGATCTGCGGCGCCGCCAGGCCCGCGCCATTGGCCGCGTGCATGGTGTCGAACATGTCGGCGATCAGCGCATGCAGCTCGGGCGTATCGAATTCACGTACCGGCTCGGCCATGCGCAGCAGGCGCGGATCGCCCATCTTTAAAATTTCACGTACCGTCATTTGATATCCAGTGTCGATTGCAGTTCTTGCAGGTACAGGCGGAAGGCGGCCCCCGTTTCCGGATGCTTCATGCCCATCGCCGTCGTGGCTTTCAGGTAGCCGAGCTTGGAGCCGCAGTCATAGCGCTGCCCCGTATAACGGTAAGCCAGCACGCGCTCTTCGCGCATCAGGGCGGCGATGCCGTCCGTCAGCTGGATTTCGCCGCCGGCGCCCGTGCCCAGGTTTTCCAGGTGGTCGAAGATGCGGCTGGTCAGCACATAGCGGCCGACGACGGCCAGGGTCGATGGCGCCTCTTCCGGCGCCGGCTTTTCCACGATGGCCGACACCAGTTCCAGGTCGGGCTGGTAATGCTGGGCGCTGACGATGCCGTACTGCCGGGTTTCCGCGCGCGGCACATCCTGCACGGCCAGCAAGGAGCAATTCTCATACTGGAACACATCGGCCATCTGCGCCAGCACGGGGCGCATGCCGTCTTCCACATCCATGAAGTCGTCCGCCAGCAGCACGGCGAACGGCTCGTCGCCGATCACGGGGCGCGCGCACAGCACGGCATGCCCCAGGCCCAGCGGCGCCGACTGGCGGATGTAGATGCAGTTAATGTGCTTGGGAATGACGTTTTGCACCATTTCCAGCAACTGGCGCTTGCCGGCCGCTTCCAGCTCCGTTTCCAGCTCATAAGCCGTGTCGAAATGGTCTTCGATGGCGCGCTTGTTGCGCCCCGTGATGAAGATCATTTCCGTGATGCCGGCCGCCACCGCCTCTTCCACCGCATACTGGATCAGCGGCTTGTCGACGATGGGCAGCATTTCCTTCGGTTGCGCCTTGGTGGCAGGCAAGAAGCGGCTGCCCAGGCCGGCGACAGGAAAGACTGCTTTTCTGATTTTCTTCATGGGTCTATCTGCAAAATATTGAATGTATACCGATGACCGTGGATCATGAGCGCGCTATTCCTGTGCCAGCAAGGCCAGCAGGCCGGCTTCGTCGAGCACGGCCACGCCCAGTTCCTGGGCCTTGGCCAGCTTGCTGCCGGCATCCGCACCGGCCACGACAAAGCCGGTTTTCTTCGACACGGAACCGCTGACCTTGCCGCCGGCCGCCTCGATCAAGGCGGCCGCCTCGTCGCGGCCCATGGTGGGCAAGGTGCCCGTCAGGACGAAGGTCTTGCCGTCGAGCTTGCCACCGGCGGCTGGCAGCTCGGGCAATTGTGACAGCAATTCAGTACGCAAGGCGTCCAGTTGACCAAGCAGCGCGACATTTTCTTCCGTCGCCAGCCAGGCGGCCAGCGCTTCGGCCACGGCGGCAGGCAAGCCCGCGTGGAAGCTGGCGCCCTGCGCGGCCAGGCTGGCCAGCGTCACGCCCCGCTCCACCAACTGCTTGCTGCGCGGCTCCGTCAGTTTCGGAATGCCTAGCGCGGCCAGCAACTTCGTTTGCTCGAGTTGCGTGCGCAGCTTGGCGCTGGGCGCGTGTTCTCCCTGCGGCGTGACGCCGGCGGCCAGCAAGGCATCGAGCGCCTGCTGGTTTTTCGCTTCGGCAAAGAAATCGGCGATCGATTCAGCCACGGTGCCGCCGATATCGGGCAGCACGCGCAACAGGGCCGCCGGCGCCCGCCGCACATAATTCAGGCTGCCGAGCCACTCGGCCAGGGTCTTCGCCGTCGATTCGCCCACATGGCGGATGCCCAGCGCAAACAGGAAGCGTTCGAGCGGCGGCCGCTTGCTCGCCTCTATGCCCGCCAGCAAGTTTTCCGCCCATTTGGTGGGAATCTTGCCTTGTTGCACCGTTTCCGGCGTAGAACCATCGCGCTCATCGGCACGCAGCTTCATTTCCAGCAATTTGTCCAGGGTCAGGCTGTACAGGTCAGCCAGGCCATGCACGTATTCGAGTTCGACCAGGGTATCGATATAACGTTCCCCCAGCCCCTCGATATCCATCGTGCGCCGGCCCGCGAAGTGGCGGAATGCTTCCTTGCGCTGGGCCGAGCAGAACAGGCCGCCCGAGCAGCGGGCGATGGCCTCGCCCTCTTCGCGCACCACGTGCGAACCGCACACGGGGCATGCTTCCAGCATCTTGAACGGCAGCGGCGCCGGTTCCGGACGCTTTTCCAGCACCACGGCCAATACTTCGGGAATGACGTCGCCGGCGCGGCGCACGATGACGGTATCGCCCACGCGCACATCCTTGCGCAGCACTTCATCTTCATTGTGCAAGGTGGCGTTGGTCACCGTCACGCCGCCGACCGACACGGGCGCCAGGCGCGCCACGGGCGTCATGGCACCCGTGCGGCCCACCTGGATGTCGATGCCCAGCACCAAGGTCAATGCCTCTTCGGCGGGGAACTTGTGCGCCAGCGCAAAGCGCGGCGCGCGCGAGACAAAGCCCAGCTCCAGCTGGTCTTCCGTGCGGTTCACCTTGTAGACGACGCCGTCGATTTCATACGGCAGGGCGGGACGCCGCGCGCCGATATCGGCGTAGTAATCGAGCAAGCCCTGCGCGCCCTGCACCACCTTGCGCTCCGACGAGACGGGGATGCCCAGGGTTTCGTACCAGTCGAGCAAGGCCGAATGCGAGGCTGGCATGGCGGCGCCGTCGAGGGCGCCGATGCCATACGCATAGAAACGCAGCTTGCGCTGGGCCGTGATGCGCGAATCGAGCTGGCGCAGGCTGCCGGCCGCCGCGTTGCGCGGGTTGGCGAATTCCTTCTGGCCCGCCTCGCGCTGGCGTTCATTCAGCCGGGCAAAATCGGCCTTGAACATCATCACTTCGCCGCGCACGTCGAGCAGCGCCGGCACATTCTTGCCATGCAGGCGCAGCGGGATGCCGGAAATGGTGCGGATATTCGCCGTCACGTCCTCGCCCGTGGCGCCATCGCCGCGCGTGGCCGCCTGCACGAACAGGCCGTGCTCATAGCGCAGGTTGATGGCCAGACCGTCGAATTTCACTTCGGCCGCATAGGCGACGTCGGCACCGTCGAGGTCCAGGCCCTCGCGCACGCGGCGGTCGAAGTGGACGATATCGTCCTCGGAGAAACCATTATTGAGCGACAACATCGGCACCGCGTGCGTGACTTGCTCGAATTGCGGCAAGGGTGCTGCGCCCACACGCAAGGTGGGCGAATCGGGCGCGCGCAGCTCGGGGTGGGCCGCCTCCAACGCTTGCAGTTCGACAAACAGCTTGTCGTACTCGGCGTCGGGAATGGTGGGATTGTCGAGCACGTGGTAGGCGTGCAGGTGCCGGTTGAGTTCGGCGGTGAGTGCCAGGACGCGCTGGGCGGCATTGCGCGCGGCAGCGTCCTGGTTGGTCAGATCAGTCATTGTTGCGGGATTCTTCAGCTAAATAAACGCATGGCGCGGGTGGAACCGGCGGGAATGTCGGCCGCCTCCATTTCCTGGTAAAACTCCTGTACCTGGCCGGCGATCTCGGCCAGCGCCGCATCGGACAGGGCCTGGTTGTAATCGTCAACGATGGTCGCGTCCAGGCGGCCCACCAGCGCGCGGGCGCAGGCGATCATGGCGCCGAAGCCGTCGCGCGCGGGCGCCACGCAGGGCACGTCCAGCAGCAGGGTCAAGCGGGGCGTGGTTTCCTCGGCCAGGGTGACGTTGGTCGACAGCGAGAACAGGAAACCGCCGTCGCCGTCGGGCATGACGAAGCGGCCATCGGGACGCACGTCGAAGCCTTGTTTCTCCAGCGCAAGCAACAAGGTGGAAATGGCCCACGGCGCGCCGTTGGTGTGCAGGTTCACGCCCAGCTGGGCATCGTGGCCGGCAACAAAGCGGTGCAGATTGCGCGCTTCGGCCATCACTTCCATCATGTCGGGCACTTCCGGCTCGGCGCCGATGTCGTCAGCCACGCCGCGCAGGCGCGTGACCAGTTCCGAGTACTCGAGTTCGTTCAAGGCCGTGCTGCGGCTGGCCAGCTGCACGCCGCCCTGCATCTTGGTATAGACACCGCCATGCGTGATCGGTTCCCAGTCGCCATTCACGTGCAAGCCGATGAAATGCACGGGCTTGTTGCCCACCAGACGCAAGGTTTGCAGCACGGGCAGGATCTTGTCGCCGCGCACAGGCGCTTCCAGCGACAAGGGCAGCAGGCAGTCGATCAGCGGGTCGACCAGGCTGGTGGCCTGTTCGCTGGCCGCGCTCACTTCCTGCACGGGCGGCGCGGGTGGCGCGGCCACAGGAGCAGGCGCGGCCGGCGCGTCGCCCAGCGACGGTTCCGCATGCACGGGCGCGTCGGGCACGGCGGCCGGCGGCGGCGCGCCGAACGACGGCTCGGCCTTGGCGGACGGGGCCGCATCGAAGCGCGGTTCCTGGCGCAGCACCGGTTCCTGGGATTCCACGGCGGGAGCGTCGCCATCGCGCATCAGCACGTCGTCATGGTCGGTGGAAAAAGCCCGCTCCACGCTTTTCTTGGCCTTGTATTCCTGCCATTTGTTGTACGAGAAAACGCCGACGATAAAGACGCCGCCGGCGCCGAACAAGGTAATTTGAAGGTCTGTCATGCTGCTTGTGCCTCGGTAGCAAAATTTGCGGCGGACTCCATGTCCACCGCCACGATGCGCGATACGCCCTGCTCCTGCATCGTCACACCGATCAATTGATGGGCCATTTCCATCGCAATCTTGTTATGCGAAATGAAAAGGAATTGGGTCTGGTCGGACATGCGCTTGACCATGCGGCAGAAGCGTTCCGTGTTCGAATCGTCCAGCGGTGCATCGACTTCGTCGAGCAGGCAGAACGGCGCCGGATTCAGGCGGAACATGGAAAACACCAATGCGGTCGCGGTCAGCGCTTTCTCACCACCCGACAACAGGTGGATGGTGGCATTTTTCTTGCCAGGCGGCTGTGCCATGACTTGTACACCGGAATCGAGAATCTCGTCGCCCGTCATGGTCAGTTTCGCCTGGCCGCCGCCAAACAGAATCGGGAACAGCTCGGAAAAGTGGTGATTGACCTTGTCGAACGTGTCTTGCAACAAGTCGCGCGTTTCCTTGTCGATCTTGTGGATCGCGTCTTCCAGCGTGTTGATCGCTTCCGTCAGGTCGGCATTCTGGGCGTCGAGGAAATTCTTGCGCTCGGACGCCTGCGCCAGCTCGTCGAGCGCGGCCAGGTTGACGGCGCCCAGCGATGTGATGGCATTCGTCAGCCGCGTCACTTCGCCCTGCAAATACGATGGGCGCATGTCCGGATGCAACTTTTCCGTCAGGGCGGCCTCGTCGGCGCCCGACTCCAGCAGTTGCTGGGCAAACTGCTCCTGGTTCAGGCGCGCGGCCTGTTCCTTGAGCTGCATTTCCATGATCTTGTCGCGCTGCGGCTGCAGGCTGCGTTCCGACTGCGTGCGCGCATCTTCGGACAGGCGCAGCTGCTGCGTGATCTGGTCCAGTTCATGGCGCGCATCGGCCAGCGCCCGCTCCTGCGTCGTGCGGCGCTCGAGCAGATCCTGCAAGCCGTCGGCGGCCGCGCCGCTTTCCAGGCTGGCCAGTTCCTGCTGGCCCGCCTGCAGGCTGTCCGTCACCTGCTGCGCCTGCGTACTGGCCGTGGCGATGTTGCGGCGCAATTCCTCGATCTTCGCGCGGTGGGCTTTTTCCGCGTATTCCGTATCCTTGGCGGCCCGTTCCAGGTCGCGCAAGGCTTCGCGCGCCTCGGCCAGCCGCTGCTCCTTCTGCAGGAAGTCCGTGTGGCCGTCTTCGTGCGCTTCCTGCAAGTTGCCCAGTTCCATGTCCAGCTGTTCGAATTTCTCTTCCGATTCCAGCTTGGCCTGCATCTGTTCCGCTTCCTGCGCGGCGATCTCGGCCAGGTCCGCGCCGATCTGCGTGCTGCGCTGGTTGAAACGCGCTTCCACTTCGGACAGTTTCACCACGTCCAGTTGCAGCGTATGCACGGAAGACGTCAGCTGCTGTATGCGCAAGCGCAAGTCCGACAGGTTGCGCGTCAAGGCTGCCACGGCAGCGTCGGCCCTTACGGAACGGGCGCGCGCCTCTTCGGCCAGCAATTGCTGCGCGCGTAATTGTTTACCGATATTCTCGATTTCCTGCTGGCGGCCCAGCATGCCTTCCTGCTCCGAATCGGCCGCATAGAAGCGCACGCTGGTGGCCGTGACGACATGGCCGGCGCGCGTGACGAAATAGCCGCCCGGCGGCAATTTGCCGCGCTCGGCCAGTGCCTCGGCCGCGTCTTCCACGGCATAGGCGTTGTACAGCCAGTCCTGCAGCAGGCCGCGCAAGCCCGGATCGTTGAGTTTCAGCAAGTTCAGGAACGGTTTCAGGCCGGCGATTTCCGGCACCGGCAGCGGCGCCACCGTCGACGGCGCGTACAGGGCCAGCTTGGCCGGCGGCGCGTCCGCAAAGAAGGCCTTGGCCCAGTCGATATTCGACAGTTGCAGGGCCGACGTGCGCTCGCGCAAAATCGATTCCATGGCCGCTTCCCAGCCCGCCTCGATCTGCAGTTTTTGCCACAGGCGCGGCAAGGTGTCGAGCTCGTGCTTTTTCAGCCACGGCTGGACCTTGCCCTGGGTCTGTACGCGTTCCTGCAATTGCTTCAAAGCGGAAAGGCGCGCTTCCAGCTGGGCGTTGGCGGCTGTTTCTGCATTGACCTGCGTTTGCGCCTCGGCGCGCTCCTGCTCGAGCTTGGGCTGCTGTTCCAGCGCCTCTTCCAGGTAGAATCCCTGCTCTTCCAGCGCCTGCTGCTTTTCTTCCAGCTGCAGCTTCAGGTTTTCCAGGTGGCTGCTGTCGGGCAGGCTCAGGCTGTTCTTTTCCTGCTGCAGGCGCTCGCGGCGCGTCAACAGGCTGGCCAGGATGTTCGAGGCATTGCGCTGGTGCGCCGATTCCAGTTCCAGCTGCTGCTGTGCCTGCATGATCCTGGCCCGCGATTCCGTGCTCTTGTTTTGCGCGGCGCGCCAGGCGGCATCGAGCTCGGGCAATTGCTCGCCCTTCTGTTCGGCCATCATTTGCGACTGTTCCACCTTCGCGGCCAGCTCTTCGAGGTGGAATTCCGCCTCTTCGATCTGTTCCTGGTATTCGCCGCCCTGCTGCGTCCACTGGTCGCGCTGGGCCGTCAGGGTGGCCAGCTGCGCCTGCAGGCGCGCGCGCGATTCGATGACGAACTTGATCTGCGCTTCCAGGCTGCCGATTTCCGCATTCGTCTGGTACAGATGGCCTTGCGCCGTGTGCAAACGGTCGCCCACGGCAAAGTGCGCCTGGCGCATCTGTTCCAGGGTCAGCTCGACATTGCGCAGCTTGGCCGTCTGCTCTTCCAGGTCCGTCTGCGCCTGTTCCACTTCGCGGAAATAACGCGTCTGCTCGTTTTGCGCCTCGTTCTTGCGCAGCAGCCAGAGCAGTTTCTGCTTTTCTTCCTGGTCCGCCTGCAAGGCGTGGAAACGCGTGGCCACGGCCGCCTGCGCTTCGAGCTTTTCCAGGTTGGCATTGAGTTCGCGCAAGATATCTTCCACGCGCAGCAAGTTTTCGCGCGTGTCCTGCAAGCGGTTTTCCGTCTCGCGGCGGCGTTCCTTGTACTTGGAAACTCCGGCCGCCTCTTCCAGGAAGACGCGCAACTCCTCGGGGCGCGATTCGATGATGCGCGAAATCATGCCCTGGCCGATGATGGCGTAGGCGCGCGGGCCGAGGCCCGTGCCGAGGAAGATGTCCTGGATGTCGCGCCGGCGCACGGGCTGGCCGTTGATGTAATAGGTGGAGGTGCCGTCGCGCGTCAAGGTGCGCTTGACGGCGATCTCGGCATACTGGCCCCACTGGCCCGACGCCTTGCCATCGTTATTGTCGAACACCAGTTCGACGGAGGCGCGCCCGGCCGGCTTGCGGTGGGTGGAACCGTTGAAAATGACGTCCTGCATCGACTCGCCGCGCAATTCGGACGCTTTCGATTCGCCCAGCACCCAGCGCACGGCATCGATGATGTTCGACTTGCCGCAGCCATTCGGCCCGACCACGCCCACCAGCTGGCCTGGCACCTGGAAATTGGTGGGATCGACGAAAGACTTAAATCCCGACAACTTGATGGAAGAGAGACGCACGTGTTTTAGAGTTCCTGGCCTATGCTGGCGGTTGATTTATGGGTGAACCCGGTTCGTATTCAGTTTTATGGTCACCACGGCCACCGTGACCGCCATTGCGGCGATGGCAGTCCGGTCACGCACGGCTGAAAAGTGGTTCATCATACCATTTCCTGATGCTTTTCTGGCCAAAAAACAGCAGTCCCAGCCTGCGCATCACGGGGCGGGACGGCCATCTTGCGCCAGTTTCCAGTCCGCGCGCGAAAAAACGCGCTCATGGCCGGACAAGGCCATGGCCAGTTTTTGCAGCCACTGCTCGGTCGGCATCGGTTCCGCCTTGAAGCTGAGGGCGATCATCAGCACCAGGCAAGCCAGCGCCAGCGCATGGCTGACGGCGATGTTGACGGCGCCGCGGGCGCTCCACATGAAGCCCAGCGCCACCGCCAGGCCCAGCACGCAGCCGCTGACGGCTTCCGACACGCTGTGCGCATGCACCACCACGCGCGAAATGGCCACCAGCACGGCGAACGCCACGCCGCAAGCGACACCCGCATGGCGCCAGCGCGGGTCGGCCCGCTGCAACAGGACATACAGCAAGACGGGAAACACGGCGCCGGCGCGCATGGCGTGGCCGCTGAAACCCGTGAAGTCGAGCGCGCTGCTGCCCACGCCCCAGCTCATGAAGGCCAGCTTCGACAGCACCACCAGGGCCAGGCCGCCGCCGTACCACAGGCTCCAGCTGAGCACCAGCTTCCACTGGCGCGACACCAGCAGCCACAGGGCGATGGCCGCACCGGCCGGCCCCATCAGGGACATGTCGGCCGTAAAAGAAATCCCGTTCCACCAAGTCATCGTGCCTGCGCTTATTCATGATCAACGCGCACTATGCCATGACATGGCCCGGTTCAGCGCGCCTTTTGATGCACTGCGGCGAAGAATTACATTCCATTACAAAATTTCCACATGAAAATAACCCTCGCCGCCATCACCGGTGCAGGGGCCGGAATGCTCAGATATTCGTCAGGCGCTTGCCCTTCGGCGGCGTGAAATCGCGGATCGAGGCGATCATGCCCACGTCCAGCGCCTGGTCGGCCGTCAGGTGCAGGTCGGAATATGCGTGCACCTGCCACTGCTCTTCCGTCAGGCTGACGTGGTTGCGCAGGATGCGCTCGGTGCGCATGTCATCGGCGCGCAAGCCCTCGACGATGATGCTGAGCGCATCGGGCCGCGAGCCGGGCGACGCCGTCGCGTGCGACTTGTGCACCATGAAGCGGGCCGTGTCGCTGGCATGGCGCTGGCGCCCCGCCAGGAACAGGGTCACGGCAATCGATGCCACGGCGCCCGCATTGTAGGTGACGATGTCGAGCGGCAACTTGCTGAGGTAGTTGTACAGGCAGATGCCGTCGCTGACATAGCCGCCGTTCGACTGGATCAGGATGTGCGCGGTGGTGAGCTTGTCTTCCGTGATATCGGCCACGGCATTGAAGACGCGCCGCACCATATCGCTGTTGACGTCGCCGGAGAGGGTGAAATACCCGTGCTGCTCGGTGTTGTTTTGCGTCTCGCTTTGTGTAGTGTTCATGGCAGGCACCCGCAAGAAAGCCAGGCTTTCATGATAGCGCATTCGCGCGCGGGCGGGCGCCCTTTTGCGCCCGCCCGGCCTGCCGCCAGCCCCGCAAACAAGCGCCTTGGCGGCGCCGGAACAACGTCTTTTCAGATTGACAGAAAGACCCTGCTGGCATATATTCCTCACACTTGATCGGGAGAGGGCAAACCAGCGTTGCCGCCGAAGGGGCACTACCCAAAAACTCTCAGGCAAAAGGACCGATCAGGCGGACTGAAGCTGTTGCTTTGGCGACATGTTTTAGCTCAACTCTGGAGAGCGACCGCGGCACATGCCGGCGGTCCACCGAAGGGGCGCACGGGGCAAGCCCCCGTAATCTCTCAGGTACAAAGGACAGGGGGGTCAGTGATCACGCCGACAAGCCGTGTTTGGCTTTGTGTGTTCTGTTAACTTCCCCTTTACCTTCGTCCCGAGGATTCAATGACGCTCAAAGCGACCCCACTCAATAACGCCCACCGTGCCCTCGGCGCCCGCATGGTCGATTTCGGCGGCTGGGACATGCCTGTCAACTACGGCTCGCAAATCGAAGAGCACCACGCCGTGCGCGGCGACGCCGGCATGTTCGACGTGTCGCATATGTGCGTGGTCGACATCGAGGGCCCGAACGTGCGCGCCTTCCTGCGCGGCTTGCTCGCCAACAACGTTGACAAACTGCAAGTGTCGGGCAAGGCGCTGTATTCGTGCATGCTGAATGCCGAAGGCACCGTCATCGATGACTTGATCGTCTACTTCTTCAACGAAAACTGGTTCCGCCTCGTCGTCAACGCGGGCACGGCTGAAAAAGACGTGGCCTGGATGCAGCAGCAAAATACGGCCACCAACAGCGGCCTGACGATCACCGAGCGCCGCGACGGCAATGCCCCCATGGCCCTGGTGGCCGTACAAGGCCCGAACGCGCGCGCCAAGGTATGGCAAGTGCTGCCGGAAACGCAAGCCGCGTCCGACGCCATCAAGCCATTCAATGTCGTCATCGTCAAGGACACGGCGTTCGGCGAAGTCATGCTGGCGCGCACCGGCTACACGGGCGAAGACGGCTTCGAAATCGGCGTCGCCGCCACCCAGGTGGAAGCGCTGTGGAACGCCCTGGCGGCAGCGGGCGTCAAGCCAGCCGGCCTGGGCGCGCGCGACACCCTGCGCCTGGAAGCGGGCATGAACCTGTACGGCCAGGACATGGATGAAAGCGTCAACCCGCTCGACGCGGGCCTGGCGTGGACCATCGACCTGGTCAGCGAGCGCGACTTCATCGGCAAGGCCGCCCTGCTGGCCCAAGGCCAGAACGCGCAATTCGTTGGACTGATCCTGCGCGAAAAAGGCGGCGTGCTGCGCGCCCACCAGAAAGTCATCATCGCCGGCAGCAGCGCCACGGGCGAAATCACCAGCGGCACCTTCAGCCCGACCATGCAGGAAGCGATCGCCCTGGCGCGCGTGCCGAACGGCGTGAAGGTGGGCGACACCGTGCACGTGGAAATCCGCGGCAAGCGGCTGGCCGCTTCCGTCGTCAAGCTGCCTTTCGTGCGTAACGGTAAAATCCTGGCTGCGTAAGGTTTTATAGAGCCGCCCGCAAGACCGTACAACCATAATCAATAACGAACACTTACCATCTGGAGCCACACATGAACATTCCTGCAGACCTGAAGTACACCGCATCCCACGAATGGGTACGCCTTGAAGGCGACGGCACGATCACCGTCGGCATCACCGAATACGCGCAGGATGCACTGGGCGACATCGTCTTCGTCGAACTGCCAACCGTGGGCAACACCTACGGCGCCGGCGACGACGCCGCCGTGGTGGAATCGGTCAAAGCAGCGAGCGACATCTACGCGCCGATCGCCGGCGAAGTCGTGGCCGTCAACGACGCCGTGGTCAATTCGCCTGAATCGATCAACGCCGACGCCTACGCCAACTGGCTGTTCAAGATCAAGCCAGCCGACGTGTCGGCCCTGGACGGCTTGCTCGACGCTGCCGCCTATGGCGCCACCACCGGCGCCTGATCGCGCTTGATACACGGGCCGCGTTTGCGGCCCGTTTGCATTTTTTCTGCGCTGCGCCCGCGCGCCGCATCCCGGTTTTTCAGTCTTTTTTGGCCTCTATATCATGACCCGCACCAGCCTGACCCAACTCGAAGCACGCGATGCCTTCATCGCCCGCCACATCGGCCCCTCCCCTACCGAACAGCAAGCCATGCTGGCGACCCTCGGCTATCCATCGCGCGCCGCGCTGATCGATGCCCTGGTGCCGGCCAACATCCGCAACAAGGGCGCGCTGCCCCTGGGCGCGTACTCGCAGCCGATGCCGGAACAGGAAGCGCTGTCGCGCCTGAAAGCCATCGCCGGCAAGAACCAGGTGCTCAAATCCCTGATAGGCCAAGGTTATTACAATACCTTCACGCCCGGTGTCGTTTTGCGCAACATCTTCGAAAACCCGGCCTGGTACACGGCGTACACGCCTTACCAGCCGGAGATTTCGCAAGGCCGCCTGGAAGCCATTTTGAACTTCCAGCAAGTGATCACCGACCTCACCGGCATGGGCATCGCGAATGCCTCGATGCTGGACGAAGGCACGGCCGCCGCCGAGGCGATGACCCTGATCCAGCGCGTAGGCAAGTCGAAATCGAACGTGCTGTACGTCGCCAATGACGTGCTGCCGCAAACGCTGGAAGTGGTGCAGACGCGCGCCCAGCCGATCGGCATCGAGGTGCGCACCTTCGACCCGGCGGAAATCGAGTCGCTCGACGGCTGCTTCGGCGTGCTGCTGCAATACCCGGGCGTCAACGGCGTCGTGCGCGACTACCGCGCCGGCGTGGAAAAACTGCATGCGAACGGCGCCATGGTCATCGTCGCGGCCGACCTGCTGGCCCTGACCATGCTCACGCCACCGGGCGAATGGGGCGCCGACGTCGTCGTCGGCAACAGCCAGCGCTTCGGCGTGCCGCTCGGCTTCGGCGGCCCGCACGCGGGCTACCTGTCCACGCGCGATGAATTCAAGCGCAATATGTCGGGCCGCCTGGTGGGCGTGACCGTCGATGCACAAGGCAACAAGGCCTACCGCCTGGCCCTGCAAACGCGCGAACAGCATATCCGCCGCGAAAAAGCCACCTCCAACATCTGCACGGCGCAAGTGCTGCTGGCCGTGATGGCCTCGATGTACGCCGTCTACCACGGCCCTGCCGGCCTGCTGCAGATCGCCCAGCGCGTGCACCGCTTTACGGGCGTGCTGGCGGCCAACCTGAAGACCCTGGGCTACGGCATCGCCAACGCCAGCTACTTCGACACCCTGACCGTCAACGTCGCCGATGCGGAAAAACTGCACGCGACGGCACTGAAGCACGGCGTCAACCTGCGCAAGGTCGACGCCACCCACGTCGGCCTGTCGCTGGACGAAACCACCACGCGCGCCGATATCGCGCTGCTGTGGACGGTCTTCGCCGACGGCGTCGCCAACGCGCCTGCCGCCCCGGACCTGGACGCCGTCGAAGCGGCCGTCACCAGCGCCCTGCCGGCGCAGCTGGCGCGCGAGAGCGCCTACCTGACCCACCCCGTCTTCAACAGCTACCACTCGGAACACGAGATGCTGCGCTACCTGCGCAGCCTGGCCGACAAGGACCTGGCGCTGGACCGCACCATGATCCCGCTCGGCTCGTGCACCATGAAGCTGAATGCGACGTCGGAAATGATCCCCGTCACCTGGCCCGAATTTTCCAACATTCACCCGTTCGCGCCGGATGCGCAAACCGTGGGCTACCGCGAAATGATCTCGCAGCTGGAAGAGATGCTGTGCGCCTTGACGGGCTACGCCGCCGTCTCGCTGCAGCCGAACGCCGGCTCGCAGGGCGAATACGCGGGCCTGCTGGTGATCAAGGCCTACCATGAATCGCGCGGCGAAGGCCACCGCAACATCTGCCTGATCCCGTCGTCGGCGCACGGCACCAACCCGGCGTCGGCCAATATGGTCGGCATGCAGGTGGTCGTCACCAGCTGCGACGCCAACGGCAACGTGGACCTGGCCGACCTGAAGGCGAAGGCGGAAAAGCACAGCGCCAACCTGGCCTGCGTGATGGTCACCTACCCGTCCACCCACGGCGTGTTCGAGGAAGGCATCCAGGAACTGTGCGAGATCATCCACTCGCACGGCGGCCAGGTCTACATCGACGGCGCCAACATGAACGCGCTGGTCGGCGTGGCCGCTCCCGGCTCGTTCGGCGGTGACGTCTCGCACCTGAACCTGCACAAGACCTTCTGCATCCCGCACGGCGGCGGCGGACCAGGCGTCGGCCCGATCGGCGTCGGCGCCCACCTGGCGAAATTCCTGCCGAACCAGCGTTCCTCGGGCTACCAGCGCGACGCTGCCGGCATCGGCGCCGTCAGCGCCGCGCCATTCGGCTCGGCCAGCATCCTGCCGATTTCGTGGATGTACATCGCCATGATGGGCGCGGAAGGCTTGACGGCCGCCACCGAGACGGCGATCCTGGCGGCGAACTACATCGCGCGCCGCCTGGCGCCGCACTACCCTGTGCTGTACTCGGGCCACGACGGCCTGGTCGCGCACGAGTGCATCCTGGACCTGCGCCCGATCACGGACGCCACCGGCATCAGCAACGAAGACGTGGCCAAGCGCCTGATGGACTTCGGCTTCCATGCGCCGACCATGAGCTTCCCCGTGCCGGGCACCCTGATGATCGAGCCGACGGAAAGCGAATCGAAAGTGGAGATCGACCGTTTCATCGACGCCATGATCGCCATCCGCGCGGAAATCGCCAAGGTCGCCAGCGGTGAATTCGACCATGACGACAACCCGCTGAGAAACGCGCCGCACACGGCACAGGTGTTGATGTCGGACAACTGGGAACGCAAGTACAGCCGTGAAATCGCCGCCTACCCCGTCGCGTCCTTGCGCCAGCGCAAATACTGGCCGCCGGTCGGCCGCGCCGACAACGTGTATGGCGACCGCAACCTGTTCTGCGGCTGCGCGCCCATCAGTTCCTACGAAGAGGAATAAACGCCAGGCGCCCGCTTTCGCGGGCCTGTCGGCGACAAGAAGGCAGGCCATTCGGCCTGCCTTTTTTCATGCACGCATGAACATGGCTGTGTAGCCTGGATTAGCGACGCGTAATCCAAGCTCGCCACCGGCTTTGTCAACGCTGTTGTCGGATTACGCGCTGGCACGCTAATCCGACCTACTGACTGGCGAAGGTCAGGGGCATTAAAACAGAACGGCAGACCGATGGTCTGCCGTTTTTTTATTGTCGCCAGCCTGATCGTTACAGGGCCAGCAAGGCCGCGCCCGGCACGGCCATGGCGCCGGCCACGATGGTCAGGCACACGACGTCGCGCCGCTCGCAGCGGGCGCGGTGCGAACTCCACGCCGCGAACAGCAGCGCCGCCGCGATACCGCTGAGCATAATGCCGAATTCCATCATGCCATCTCTCCCCGCGCCGCGGGGGCGCCTGCCTTGGCTTCCGTTCTCATCATCATCTCATCCTTTTCATAGTGTGTAAAAATGAAGGCTACCTACCGGTAGGCAGTAAGTGTACAATAAAAATGGCAGCGGCGTCCATGCCGCGCTTTTTTGACGATACAAAGGAAGAACAATGCAGCAGCAATCCCCCCTCCCCGCCGCCAGTCTCGGGCTGGCGGCCTCGCTGGCCCTGGTGGCCATCCTCGGCCCGGCCGGCATCGACATGTACCTGGCCTCGATGCCGGCCATGGCGCGCGAACTGCACACCTCGTATGCGAACGTGCAGCTGAGCCTAACCGTCTTCCTGCTGGCGCTGGGCGGCGGCCAACTGCTGTGCGGCCCCCTGACGGACATGCTGGGCCGGCGCCGTCCACTGCTGGCGGGCATTGCCGTCTACATCGTGGCGGCCGTGTGGGCGTCGCAGGCGGAGCAGCTGTCCACCCTGCTACTGGCGCGGACGCTGCAGGGCCTGGGCGCCGCGCTGACCCTGGTGGTGGTGATGAGCATGGTGCGCGACGTCGCCGACGGCGTCAAAGCGGCGCAACTGTTTGCCCTCCTGATGACCATCGTCGGCCTGGCGCCCGTGCTGGCGCCGGCCGTCGGCGGCTTGCTCGACGCGCATTACGGCTGGCGCACGGTGATGCTGGCCCTGGCCGCCTTGGGCGCCGTGACCCTGCTCAATAGCGCGCTGTTCCTGCCGGAAACCCTGCCGCCGGCCAGGCGCATCGCGCCGCGCGGCATGCACCGCACGTATGCGCGCATCGCGCTGGACCGCGCCTTCCTGCTGCCCGCGCTGGCCCTATCCGCCAGCTTCTTCTTCCTCTTTGCGTACATCGGCGGCGCGTCGCTCGTCTACCAGCGCGATTTCGGCCTGTCCGCCGGCAGCTTCGGCCTCGTCTTCGGCGCCACGGGCGTGGCCGTGCTGCTGGGCGCGATGGCCAGCGGCCGCCTCGTGGGCCGCCACGGCATGGCGCGCCTCGGCGTGGCCGGCAGCGCCGCCATGCTGGGCGGCGCGGGACTGGCCCTGCTGGGCGCCTGGGCCGGCTTCGGCATCGCAGCCGTCGTGCCCGGCATGTTCGTGGCCCTGTTCGGCCTGGGCATCGCGGAAGCGGCGCTGATGGCCATGGCCATGGGCTCGCAGCAGCGGGCGCTCGGCTCCACGGCCGCGCTGCTGGGAGCCATCCAGATGAGCTTGTCGTCGCTGGCGACGCCGCTGGCGGCCAGCCTGTCCGAATGGGGGCCCGTGCCATGGCTGCTGTTCTTGACCGTGGCCGGCCTGCTGGTATCATGGCTGACCCTGGCAACTGCGCGCGTCCATCCGGCACGCGCCACCGGCCTGGCGGCGCACTGACGCCTCACCGAATACAACCCTGATGATCAAGAAACGCTCGGCTTCCGCCGATAAAATCTGTGCCGTTGCCGTTGGGCATTTTTCCGAACATGGCTACGATGCCTCGTCCCTCAGCGACATCGCCGAGCAGGCCGGCATGCGCAAAGCCTCGCTGTACTCGCACTTCGCCGGCAAGGACGCCCTCTTCCTCGATGTCTTCGCCGACGCGCTGGAAGAGGAGCACGCGTTCATGCAAGCCTGCTTCGACGACGAGGCAAACCTGAGTCCGCTAACGCCGGCCACGGGCGGCCAGCTGGCCGGCGCCCTGTATTGCGACCGCATGGCGCAGCGCTACGCGGAGTCGGCCCACCTGCGCTTCCTGCTGCGCACGGCCTACCTGCCGCCCGCCACCTTGCGCGTCCAGGTCGGCAGCGGCTTCGAGGCGCTGCTGGTGCAGCTGCTCCAGTATTACGTCGCCAGCCTGGGCCGCCTGGCGCCGGCATTGCCTGCCGCGCGCATCGAGCTGTATGCGCAAGCCTACCTGGGCATCGTCGACAGCCTGCATGTGGAGCTGATCTACGCGGGCGGCGCCGCCCTGCAGCAGCGCCACGCGGCCCTGTGGCAGATCCTGTCCGACTCGCTGGCGATGGCGGCGCGGGCGGCCTGAAGCCGCGCGGTAGAAGGCCATGCAACATCGTGCCACAGCCACATTACACTTTGGAAACCTAAGATTTCTTCAGTTGACACCCTTGCAGCGCATCCATAAGATGCCCTCATTATTCATTTACGGAGTCCCACGTGGGTACTTGTTCTAGTGACAGTAGCCGATCTTGTATCGGTGATTGCCTCGGCAGCTAAACAGCAAGCAACGCGGAACTTCCTTTCCTCCGTGCCTTGCTGAGCAAGGTGCGGTGTCTCTCGCAGCCAGTCCGGCTGCGCGCCTCTCCCCCTCTTTCCGATCGCGACCGGCTACTGACCCGGATTGCCCGCCAGCGCCATGCTTTGCCATGCGCGCTGGCGGCACGCAAGTCTTGCCTGCGGCTGCGCCGCCCGTCAACACCTCGTCGTGAAAGGAAGAGCCATGAATCTCTTCACCCGCTTATTCGAATCGTTCCTGCGCAAGCGCCACACGGCCGGCCATTTCCGCCGCCGCGCCATGCCGCTGGAAAACAGCACGGCCCGCCCCGTGCCCGACCACCTGGCGCGCCAGCTGCTGGCCGCCGCCCACGAAGACCTGGCGACGGCCCTGAACCGCCTGCATACGCGGGCCGAAGGCTTGCGCGATGCCGAGGCGCAAGTGATCGGCGCGCAAACGGGGCCGAACGAAGTCGAGCATGAAAAACCGCTGGCCTGGTACCAGCACCTGTGGCTGTGCTACAAGAACCCGTTCAACCTGCTGCTGACCGTGCTGGCCATCGTTTCCTACCTGACGGAAGACCCGAAGGCAACCATCGTCATCGGCACCATGGTGATCCTGTCGACCCTGCTGCGCTTCGTGCAGGAAGGCCGCTCGAACCGCGCCGCCGAACGCCTGAAAGCCATGGTCAGCAACACGGCCACCGTGCTGCGCAATGGCCAGCAGGGCGAGCTGCCGATCCGCCAGCTGGTGCAGGGTGACATCATCGTGCTGTCGGCCGGCGACATGATCCCCGCCGACTGCCGCTTGCTTTCCGCGAAAGACCTGTTCGTCAGCCAGGCCGCCATGACGGGCGAATCCCTGCCCGTGGAAAAGATGGCCGAGCTGGCCGACAGCGCGGGGCGCGACCCGATGGAGCTGGCCAACCTGCTGTTCATGGGCACGAATGTGATCTCGGGCGCCGCCACGGCGCTGGTCTTGGCTACCGGCAACCGCACCTATTTCGGCACCATCGCCACGCGCGTGACGGCCACCGAGCGCACGCCGACGGCCTTCGAGGCGGGCGTCAACAGCGTCAGCTGGCTGCTGATCCGCTTCGCCCTCGTGATGGCGCCGCTCGTGTTCCTGATCAACGGCTGGACCAAGGGCGACTGGATGGAAGCGTTCCTCTTCGCCCTGTCCGTGGCCGTGGGCCTGACGCCGGAAATGCTGCCGATGATCGTCACCAGCACCCTGGCCAAGGGCGCCGTGAAACTGTCGAAAAAGAAAGTCGTCGTCAAGCGCCTCGACGCCATCCAGAACTTCGGCGCCATGGACGTGCTGTGCACGGACAAGACGGGCACCTTGACGCAGGACAAGATCGTGCTCGAACGCCACACGGACGTCTTCGGCCAGCCTTCCGACGAGGTGCTGCAATTCGCCTATTTGAACAGCCACTACCAGACAGGCCTGAAAAACCTGCTCGATCGTGCCGTGCTCGACCATGTTGAACTGCAGACGGAAATGCAGCTGGCCCGCGACTATGTCAAAGTCGATGAAATCCCGTTCGATTTCGTGCGCCGCCGCATGTCCGTCGTCGTTTCCGAACGCAACGACCACCATGAGCTGATCTGCAAGGGCGCCGTCGAGGAAATCCTCGCCGCCTGCAGCCATCTGCGCCTGGGCGGCGTGAATATTCCCCTCGACGCCGCCCTGCTGGCCAAGGTGCTGGAGACCACGCACGGCTTGAATGCGGAAGGTTTAAGAGTGGTGGCCGTGGCCGTCAAGGAAGTGCCGCCGCATAAAACCGTGTATGGCGTGGCCGATGAAACGGCGCTGACCCTGATCGGTTACGTCGCCTTCCTCGATCCACCCAAGGAATCGACGGCGCCCGCCCTGCGCGCGCTGGCGGAACACGGGGTGACGGTAAAAGTCTTGACGGGAGACAACCACCTGGTGACGGCGAAGATTTGCCGCGAAGTGGGCCTGGCCGTGCATGGCGTGCTGCAAGGCCCGCAGCTCGACGACATGGATGACGCCACCCTGGCCAGGGCGGCCGAGGACAACACCGTGTTTGCCAAGCTCAGCCCGCTGCACAAGGAGCGCCTCGTGCGCGCCCTGCGCGGCAATGGCCATATCGTCGGCTTCATGGGCGACGGCATCAACGATGCGCCGGCCCTGCGCGCGGCCGACATCGGCATTTCCGTCGATTCGGCCGTCGATATCGCCAAGGAAGCGGCCGACATCATCCTGCTGGAAAAGAGCCTGATGGTGCTGGAAGAAGGCGTGCTGGAAGGCCGCCGCACCTTCAGCAACATGCTCAAATACATACGCATGACGGCCAGCTCGAACTTCGGCAATGTGTTTTCCGTGCTGGTGGCCAGCGCCTTCCTGCCATTTTTACCGATGCTGCCGCTGCACTTGCTGGTGCAAAACCTGCTGTATGACGTGTCGCAGATCGCCATCCCGTTCGACAACGTCGACGCCGAACTGATCCAGCAGCCGCTGAGCTGGAACCCGCGCGACATCGGCCGCTTCATGGTGTTCTTCGGCCCCATCAGCTCGATCTTCGACATCAGCACGTTCATCCTGATGTGGCATGTGTTTGGCGCGAACAGCCCGGAACAGCAGACCCTGTTCCAGTCCGGCTGGTTCGTCGTGGGCCTGCTGACGCAAACCCTGATCGTGCACCTGATCCGCACGCCCAGGCTGCCCTTCATCGACAGCATCGCGTCCGTGCCCCTGCTGGTGGCGACGACGGCCATCATGGCCGTGGGCGTGTTCCTGCCGATGGGTCCGCTGGCGAGCTATTTCAAGCTGCAGGCTTTGCCGCTGGGCTACTTCCCCTGGCTGCTGGGCATTCTCGTCTGCTACACCCTGCTGACGACGTTCATGAAACGCGTGTACCTGCGCAAATTCGGCTGGCAATAGTATGATGGGCCGCTCTTACCCCTACAAAAGGCGCGCATGAGCGGCTCTTCTCTTTCCAAGCGTAATCTCGCCCTGCTGCTGTCGGCCCTGGTGTTTCCCGGCAGCGGGCATTTCGTCATCGGCCGCAAGGCGCGCGGCTGCCTGTTCCTTGTTCCTGCCCTGGTCGCGCTGGTATGCGTGTTGCGCCAGATCATGGCACGCTTGGACCAGGTCATGGCACAGATCGACAGCGGCGCCCTGCCCCTCGACGTGCAGCTGATCGTGGAAAGAGTCGATGCCCTGTCCGCCAATGACGGCCCGGCCATGACGGTGGCCGTGGGCGTGCTGGTGCTGTGCTGGCTCGGCAGCCTGGTCGATACCGTGCTGTTGAAACCTTAGCATCAACGTCAAACGAGCATCAAGCCGCATCGTCCTTGACGCGGCGCGTCTTCGGTCCGCGGATGGCGGCGATGCGCGCCTCGCTGCGTTCCTGCACGCGGCCGCTGAACCAGCCCTGCACATCGGCGCCAAAGCCGGCCGGCGCCACGCTGCCGAAACCTTGCGCCAGGTCCAGCAAGCTGGTCTTGGCCAGTTCGGCGCGCATGCTTTTCTCGGCGCGCAGCATCAGTGCATGGATGCCGCACACGCCGCTCGTCATCCAGCCCGGCGGCTCGCCTGCGTACAAGGTGCAGCGGCTGCGGATCTGCTGGCAATCGAACAGCGGTTTCGGGCCTTCGATGGCATCCACCACGTCGAGCACGCTGATCTCGCCCGCGGGGCGCGCCAGCTGGTAGCCGCCGCGGATGCCTTCGGACGCCGTCACGATGCCCGCCTTCTCCAGCTTGGGAAAGATTTTCGCCAGGAAGGAGACGGAGATGCCCTGCAACTCCGCCAGATCGCGGCTGCTGGCAGGCTCGGCAAGCGGCTGGGCCAGATACAGCAGGCAATGCAAGCCATACTCGGTGCCGCTTCCATAATGTGCCATGATGCCATTCCTCCGTTGCAAAACGGGGACTTTATCACTCCACGTTAGCTGCCGCAAGGCGCGACTACAGCGACAGTTCGAACGCCGGATCGGCGGCGGCCAGCGCCGCGGCGCTGTCGGCCGGTGGATAGATCACGCGGCCATTGATGGCCACCTTCATGGCCTTGCCCTCGCTGCCCGTCAGCCACACCTTGCGCTCCCAGCCCTGCGTCACGACCGCGCCCCACGCCCCCAGGTCCAGGCAAGTCACATAATACGGTTGGCGGTAGGGCCGCGTCGCCAGTCCCAGCAGGTCTGCCACGGCATTGTCGCCCGACGAGCGGCCAAGGAACATGGCGTGCTGACAGCTCATCAGCGTGTGATTGCCTGCGTCATCCGTGGCGGCGACGGCGGCGTCGCCCGTGGCAAAGACCTTGCCGGCGCCAGGCACGCGCAAGTCAGGCGCCACCCGCAGGCGTCCCGCGGCATCTTTCTCGCCGGGAATCTGCGCCGTCAGCGCGCTGGCCCGCACGCCCGCCGTCCACACCACGGTGTGCGCCTCGATGCGCTCGCCATCGGCGGTGCTCAAGCCGCCCGCGTCGATGGCGGCAACCGCCGAACCAAGCCGGCATTCCACGCCCAGCTCGGCCAGCGCCTGTTCGATCACGGGGCGCGGTCCCGGCCCCAGGTCGGGACCGATATCGGATGCCCGCTCGACAATGATCACCTTGATATCGGCATCCGCGCCCAGGATGGCGCGCAGGCGCGACGGCAGTTCGGCCGCCAGCTCGATGCCCGTGAAGCCGCCGCCGGCCACGACGACGGTATTGCGCGCGGCCGATGCGGGCCTGGCGGCCAGCGCGTGCAGGTGCGCATCGAGCGCCACCGCTTCGTCGCGCTGGTCGGTGCTGAAGGCAAACTCTTGCAGGCCAGGGATATTCGGCCGGAACAGGCTGCTGCCGGCCGCCAGTACCAGGCGGTCGTAGGCCACGGTCGAACGGCTGCCATCGGCGGCCACGATGTCGACTTCGTCGCTGTCGCTGCGGATGGCTTCGACCTTGCCGGCGATGAAGCGCACACCCGTGTCGTCGAACAGTTGCTGTAACGGCGCCACCATGCCGGCGGGTGCCGGTTCGTACAGGCGCGGGCGCATCGTCAGCATGGCTTCCGGCGCCACCAGCGCCACTTCGACCTCGCCGGCGGGCATATTTTCCAGCCTCAGGCGACGCACGGCCGCCAGGGCACTCCACAATCCGGCAAAGCCGGCACCAATGATCAATACGCGCTGTGTCATGTTTTTCTCCTTGAGTTGATAACGCAGACTATATCACTCCGCGTTATAGCGTGCAAGCGGGCATGCAAAAACGCGACAGCCTGCCTTGCGGTCTGTGCCGCACTCGCGTAGATTCGCGGCACGACGACGAGGGAAAGCCCCATGCAACAGGAATTGGAAACATTGCTGACAGCCGCGTTCAAGAGCGAGCGGGCACAGGCGCGCCGGCTGGCCGCGCGGGAAGGCATCGCGGACGACACGGCGCTGCAGCGGATACTGGAACAGGCAGCGGGCACCTTGGGCCTGGCCGCCCTGCTGGCGACACGGCTGCAGGCGCACGCCGCCGAAGCGCAGCGCAAGGCGCAAAAGATCAGCGACCGCCAGCAGGCGCAGGCGGCGCGGCGCGTGCAGGCGGTGCCGGCTTCGGCCTGGCGCGGCTGGTTCGATGGCTCGGCCCACCCGAACCCGGGCAAGCTGGGCATAGGCGCCCTGCTGCTGGGGCCGCATGGCGAACGCATCGAAGTGAGCCAGGCGGCCGGCCATGGCAATAGCAGCGAGGCGGAATATGCGGCCCTGACGGCCGTCCTGCAGGCGGCACTCGGCGTGCGCCCGCCCCAGCTCTTGCTGTACGGCGACAGCCAGGTGGTGATCAATGACGTGCTGGGGACGACGCCGGTCGGCGCCAGGGGGCTGGAAACGCAGCGGGCCACCGTCGTGGCCCTGCTGGAACAATTCAATGATGTAACGTTGCGCTGGATTCCGCGCCACCGCAATGGCGAGGCGGACCGGCTGTCGCAGCTGGCGATCGCCGGCTGGGTGGAGGAAGAGGCTATTCCTCCGTTGGCAGATTAAGCGGCGCGGCCGATCCGCAAGGCTTCCTTCGGCTCTTTCGCCAGCGGCCGCTTCATCCCCTTCAAGCCGCTGACGCTGGCTTGCTGGCCATTGAGCTTGAAGACACTGACGACTTGCGCCAGGTTGTGCGCCTGGTGCTGCATCGATTCGGCGGCCGCCGCCGATTCTTCCACCAAGGCTGCATTCTGCTGCGTCACGGCATCCATCTGGCCGATGGCGCGGTTGATCTCGTCGATGCCCACGCTTTGCTCGCTGCTGGCGGCCGTGATTT
>NZ_JBXAKS010000005.1:0-221907 GCF_058798675.1 Janthinobacterium sp. GW822-FHT07H10 | reverse complement strand
CGACGCCGCCAGTTGATTCGCCTGGCGCGCATTGTCCGCGTTCTGCTTCACGGTGCTGGTCAGCTCTTCCATCGACGAAGCCGTCTCTTCCAGCGAACCGGCCTGCTCTTCCGTGCGGCTCGACAGGTCCTGGTTGCCGGCGGCAATTTGCGTCGACGAGGTGGCGATGCTGTCCGTGCCGCTGCGTACTTCGCTGACGATGGTCAGCAAGCTCGTGTTCATGTCTTTCAGGGCCAGCAGCAGTTGCCCGGTTTCATCCTTGGCGCTGGCGTCGATCTGCGCCGTCAGGTCGCCATCGGCCACCTTGCGCGCCACGTCCACGGCCGTGCGCAGCGGGCGCACGATGCCCATCGTCAACAACCAGGCGCACACAACGCCAAAGCCCAGCGCCAAGGCCGCCAGCACCAGCAGCAGGTTGCGGCTGGTCTTGGCCACTTCATCGATATCGCGCGCCGTGGCGTCGATGCTGGCGCGCTGGTGCTCCAGCAAGTCCAGCACCATCTTCTGGTACTTGGCGGCGGCCGGCACGAAGGCTTTTTCAAACACATCGTTGGCGGCCTCGACCTGTGATTCGCCCTTCAGCTTGTAGACCTGGTCGCGCGAACCGATATACACCTTGCGCTGCTCCAGCAAGCCCGCGAACATGGCCTTTTCCTCCGGCTTGTCGATCAATGCCTCGATCTTCTTTTGCAGCTCGGCCGAGCTGGCCGACGAGACTTTCGATTCCTCGGCGAAATAGCCGCTGAGCGAGGTGTCGCTGCTGCGGGCGATGGCGATCGTGCGGCGCACGGCGCTGTCGATGCGGCCATACCAGTCGGAAATATAACGTTCCTTGGCCAGCGGCTGCTCCATCATGGTGCGCGTGGCCGTGGCCACGTCATGCAAGCGCCACACGCTGATGCCGGTAATAAGCATGGAAAACAGCAAAATCACGGCAAAACCGAGTCCGAGCCGGACACCGATGCTGACGTTGCGTAATACATTCATGTAACTATCCTAAAAAGCCCCAAGGCCAGCGTGGCAACAGGCTGGCGATCCCGCTCAAGAGCGGGCGCTGGCTGGCCGCCATAGCGAATCGGCATAAAAAGTGAAACTGAAGTGAAACTGGCGCACGGTTCGGCTGAACCGTGCGCCAGGAAATGCGCTAGCGTGCGCCTTGCAGAAAAAGCAAACAATGCTTAGGGTCAATTGTTTCTCAAAAAACCCTCCTGGCACCGGGGTGTCAGGACTTGTCGAGGGCAATGCAACGCCGTCCTGGACTTTTCCTGGCGGCCTAGGCGGCCAGTTTCTCGATCAGACCCATGTCGGCGCTGGACATCAGCTGGTCGATATCGACCAGAATCAGCATGCGCTCGTCGATGGTGCCCAGGCCGATCACGTATTCCGTGTTGATCGAACGGCCCATGTCCGGCGCCGGCTTGATTTGTTCGGGCAGCAAGGTGGTGACGTCGGAGACGCGGTCGACCACCATGCCCACCACGCGGTTGCCGATATTGAGGATGATGACGACGGTGAACTGGTCGTAGCTGGGCGTGCCCAGGTTGAACTTGATGCGCATGTCGACGATCGGCACGATGATGCCGCGCAGGTTGACCACGCCCTTGACGAACTCGGGGGCGTTGGCGATGCGCGTCGGCGTTTCATAGCTGCGGATTTCGCTGACTTTCTGGATGTCGATGCCGTACTCTTCCTGGCCCAGGGTAAAAGCCAGGTATTCGGCAGCCTTGGCAACGGCCGCGCCAGATTCGCTGGAAGTGGTGCTCATGATAATCCTTTAGTTAAATCGCCCGGGGGCGCAGGCCACGGCACGCTGCATGCATGCCGTTGACGTGACAAGAGCCATCCGCAAGGAATGGCTCCGACTTATATGTTTTTGCAAATACTTTCCTGCAATTAGCTTATGCTTCTAATTTCCGTGCGGCAATGTTACCCCATGTAAATTTTACATGCACTAAAAAAGAGCGTCTGGCGGCGGGCTTCATTGCCAAAGAGGAAATTACGTGGCAAAAACGGCACGCTGCGCGGCCCCCATCGGATCGCCGGCACAGGCGCCGGTACTGCCCGGCCCGCCGTTTTATGCCACACTGCGGCCTTTACCTCCCTTGTCTTTTAGAAGTCTGAACCATGCATACCTTGCTTTCCCAATGGCAGCCGCGCCTGCTGGCGCTGGCCACGGCCGGCCTCGGCGACGACAGCGCCCACGACATCAACCACCTGCACCGCGTCTGGCGCAATGCCGAACTCCTGCTGCCGGAGCATGCCGACGCCGATGCGCTCGTGGTCTTGGCCGCCTGCTATCTGCACGACCTGGTCAACCTGCCGAAAAACCATCACGAGCGCCACCTGGCGTCGCGCCAGGCGGCCGCGCTGGCCTGCCGCCAGCTGGCGGAACTCGATTTCCCGGCGGATAAACTCGCTGCCGTCGGCCACGCCATCGAAACGCACAGCTTTTCCGCCAATCTGCCGCCGCACACCATCGAAGCGCAAATCGTGCAGGATGCCGACCGCATCGATGCGCTCGGCGCCGTGGGGCTGGCGCGCCTGTTCTATACGGCGGCGCGCATGGACAGCGCGCTGGCGCATGGCGCGGACCCGCTGGCGCAGCATCGCGAGCTTGACGACAAGGCATATGCGCTCGACCATATCGTCACCAAGCTGGACAAGCTGCCCGGCAAGATGCAGACGGCGGCGGGCCGCGCCCTGGCCGAACGGCGCCTGGCCGTGCTGACGGATTTCCGCGCCACCTTTGCCGCCGAATGGGGCGCCGCTTCCGGTCCGGCTTGATGGCGATAGCCAGCATCGCGCATGCTGTCTATAATATAAGGCTCAGCTATCGCGCCACCGCAGCACCGCGTCGGCGCAACGCCAACAACTGAACCCCGCTGGCCGCACGGCTGCGCGGGGTGTGCGCCGAAAGCATGCATGTCCGATAAAACCAGCCCCGACAGCCATTCCACGTCTTCCCCCGCCGCGCCAGTACGTGCCGGCAACCTCAATTTCATCCTCGTCTGCGTCTTCATCGACATGCTGGGCATCGGCCTGGTGGTGCCCGTGCTGCCCATCCTGATCGGCGACTTTGTCGACGGCAAGGATGCGCAGGCGTTCTGGTACGGCATCATGGCGGCCGTCTTCGGCTTGCTGCAATTCATCTTCATGCCCATGCTGGGCGCCATCAGCGACCGCGTGGGGCGCCGCCCCGTACTGCTGTATTCGATGGCGGGCATGAGCGTCAATTTCCTCACCACGGGCTGGGCGCCCAACCTGGCCTGCCTGTTCATCGGCCGCGTCATCGGCGGCGTCTCGTCGGCCAGCATGTCCGTCGCGGCCGCGTATGCATCCGACGTCTCCACGCCGGACAACCGCGCCAAGAGCTTCGGCAAGATCGGCGCCGCCTTCGGCCTGGGCTTCATCTGCGGCCCCATGCTCGGTGGCCTGCTGGGCGAAATCAATCTGCACCTGCCGTTCTACGTGGCGGCGGGCCTGTCGGCAGCCAATTTCATCTATGGCTACTTCATGGTGCCCGAATCGCTGGCACGGGGACCGGGGCCGCGCGCGCCGTTCACCCTGGCCCGCATCAACCCGTTCGCGGCCCTGCTGAAGCTGGCGCGCCGCGTGGAAATCCGCGGCCTCGTGGTGGCTTTCGGCCTGATGACGTTTGCGCAGATGATGCTCAACACGACGTGGGTGCTGTACACGCACTTCCGCTTCGACTGGACGCCGCGCCAGAACGGCATCGCCCTGTTCTGCGTGGGACTGTGCGCGGCCGTGGTGCAGGCGGGCCTGCTGGGCATCCTCATCAAGCGCTTTGGCGAAGTGCGCCTGTCGCTGCTGGGCATGGCGTCGGGCGCCCTCACCTATCTGCTGTATGGCCTGGCCACGCAGGGCTGGATGATGTATGCGCTGATCCTGTGCAATCTGCTGGCCTTTGCCGCCGGCCCGGCCCTGCAAGGCATCATCTCGAAGTCATCCAACGCCGGCGAACAGGGAGAATTGATGGGCTCCCTGCAATCGATCAGCAGCCTGGCCATCATCATCATGCCTTTGCTGGGCAGCATGATCCTCGGCGAAGTGAGCCACCTGCCGGCGCAGGACTGGCGCATCGGCAGCACCTTCTACCTGTGCGCCATCATGCAAACCGGGGGCATCGTCGTGGCCTGGCGCTACTTCAAGGCGCAGCGCCAGACGCGACTTGCGGTTTCCACCACAAAGTAGTCAGCAGGATAATATTGCATTTGAGAAATAAATAGGCGAGAATGGGGAATCAGCCGCGCGTTACCGACGTCCGGCATTCGATGGTGAGCAAGGATGGGTATGACTGACTTTTATTCCAGCGCCTGGCGCCGAACCGTGGCCATGCTGGCGCTGGCGCTGCCATCCCTGGCTGGCGCGCAATGCTCGCGCGACATCCAGGTGCCCGTGGCGGCCATCGGCGCCAGCGTCGTGATCAATGGCGCCAGCATCGGCGGCATCTACCCCGACATGCTGCGCAGCATGGGCGCCAAGGTGGGCTGCCATTTCATCTTCACGGCCGTGCCCCGCGCGCGCCTGGAAGCGATGTTCGAGACGGGCAAGGCGGACATGCTGATCCCCGCCAGCAGCACGCCGCGGCGCGACCAGCACGGCCTGTTCATCCCCCTGATGGGCAACCGGCCCCTGCTCATTTCGCTGCAAGGCGCGCGCGCGCCCATCAGCACCATGCAGGAATTGATGGAGCGGCGCGAATTGCGCGTGGCGCTCGTGCGCGGCTACGACTATGGCACGCCGTACCAGGCGCTGGCCAAGGAACTCTCCAGCCAGGGCCGCCTGTTCTACGAGGTCGACGCGCTGTCCGTGGCACGCCTGATGCAAAGCGGCTTCATCGACGCCACCATCATGAGTCCCACCATCCTCGCCGGCGTGGCGCAAAACGATGCGCGCGTGTACGGCCTGGCGGACCGCCTGCGCCTGGAAGCGCTGCCCGAGCTGCCCTGGGGCATGAGCGGCGTCTATCTGTCGCGCAAGACCTTGACGGCCGATGACCAGGCCACCCTGCGCGAACTGCTGGAAAAGGCGGGCCGCTCGGGCACGCTGATGGATGGCTTCCAGCGCCATCACCGGCAGGAACTCTTGTCGCTGAGCATACGTCCCCGCTAGGGCCCTCGCATGTCGGGTTTGGTCGTCGCCGTCGTCCTGTTTGCCGCCCTGCTGCACGCCAGCTGGAACGCCATCGTCAAGTCGGGCAAGGATACCTTCCTCAGCACGGTGCTGGTCTCCGTCGGCGCGGCCCTGATTTCGCTGGCGGTCCTGCCATTCGTCGCTGCTCCCGCGCCCGCCAGCTGGCCCTACCTGGCTGCCTCGGCCGTGGCCCAGCTGGCCTATTATTCGCTGCTGGCGGCCGCCTACAAGGCGGGCGACATGAGCCACGCCTACCCCCTGATGCGCGGCAGCGCGCCGCTGATCGTCGCGCTGGCCAGCTGGCCCCTGATCGGCGAACGCCTGTCCTTCACGCAGATGGGCGCCGTCGGCTGCATCTGCGCCGGCATCTTCGCCCTGTATGTTGCCTCGCGCACGCCCGCCATCGGCGGCATGCCGAAAAACACGGGGCGCGCCACGGCCTTTGCACTGGGCAATGCCTGCGTCATCGCCAGCTACACGCTGATCGACGGCATCGGCGTGCGCCTGTCCGGCGCGCCGGCCGCCTATACCATGTGGATTTTTGTCTTGAACGGCGCCGGACTCTTGCTGTGGACGGCGGTGCGCCGCCCGGCCGACCTGCTGGCGTATGCGCAAACGCAATGGCATCTGGCCGCGTTCGGCGGCTTCGGCACCCTGGCCTCGTATGGCCTGGCCCTGTGGGCCATGACGCAGGCGCCCGTGGCCGCCATCGCCGCCCTGCGCGAAACGTCGATTTTGTTCGCCATCGCCATCGCGGCCCTGTTCCTGCGCGAAAAAATCAGCCCCCGCCGCTACCTGGCCATCGGCCTGATCGCGGCGGGCGCCGTGCTGATGCGCGCAGGCTAAGGCTTACTCGTTCGGCGCGATCGGCAACTCGATGGCGCTGGCCGCCCCTGCCGCGTGGTATACGCGCTGCGTGGCCTTCCTATAATGGCCCGGGTCGGCCAGGAAGATGTTCGGCACGTAGTTTTGCGGGTTGCGGTCATACAGCGGGAACCAGCTCGACTGTATTTGCACGGCGATGCGGTGGCCGGGCAGGAAGACGTGATTCGCGTTCGGCAAGGCGAAGCGGTAGCGCTCGACCTTGCCCGCAGGTATCGGCGTCGGGTGCTCGAAGCTGTCGCGGTAGCGCCCGCGGAAGATATCCATCGCCACGCCCAGCTGGTAGCCGCCCATGGCCGGCTGCGACGGCACTTCGTCCGGATACACGTCGATCAGTTTCACCACCCAGTCGGCATCCGTGCCGCTGGTGGCGGCAAACAGGTTGACCATCGGTGCGCCGGCGATGCGCACGGCTGTTTTCAAGGGCTCGGAAACATAGCTGAGCACATCCGTGCGGTCGGCATAGCCGCGCTGGTCGCTGACCAGCCATGGCTTCCACACGTCGCCATCGTTCAGGCGCACGGGACGGGGCACGAAGGGCACGGGCTTGGCGGGATCGGCCACGTATTCATCGAAGGCGCCTTCAGCCGCATCCGCGGCGCCCGATGGCGTCGCAAAGCCCAGCTTGTAGCCATCCTGCAGATAGATCGGCGTCAGCTTGGTGTCGCACGTCTCGCACGCCAGCGGCCACTGCTGCAGGCGCTGCCACTGGTTCGTGCCGCTCTGGTACGACACCACGGGCGCCGTGTTCGCGTCCGGCGCGCCATCCTTCAGGTATTGGTTGAGGAATGGCTGCATGACTTTGGCGCGGAACTGACGCGCCGTGTCGCCGTCGAACTTCAAGGCGCCCAGGCTCGAGCCTTCATAATTGACGCCGCTGTGGCGCCACGGGCCGATGGCCAGGTAATTGAGGTTGTTGCGCTTGTCGCGCCCTTCCATCGCCGAGTAGGTGGCGTACGGGCCATAGATGTCTTCCTGGTCCCATTGCCCCACCACGTGCATGGTGGGCACGATCAGCGGACGCTTGGCGAGGATCTTGTCGAGCGCCTGTTCCTGCCAGTAGCTGTCATAGGCAGGGTGTTCGAACAGCTTTTTCGTGTACGTCAGCTTGTCGATGCCGAACTTCTTCGCGTAGTCGCCGGCCGAGCCGATGCGCAGGTAGGCGTCGTAATCGTCATACACGCCGAGGGCCGGCGATTCGCCGCCGCCGCGCACGCTGGTCTGGCCCGCGATGTACGACAGGCTCGGCATGCGGAAGGCGCCGTTGTGGAACCAGTCGTCGCCGCGCCAGCCATCGACCATGGCGCTCATGGGGATGGCCACCTTCAGCGCGGGATGCGGGTCGACCAGGGCCATCAGCACCGTGTGGCCCTCGTAGGAAGAGCCCAGCATGCCCACCTTGCCATTCGTTTCCGGCACGTTTTTCACGAGCCAGTCGATGGTGTCCCACGCATCGGTGACATTGTCGACCTTGGTATTGTTCAGCGGGCCGCGCACGGGACGCGTCATCACGTAATCGCCTTCGGAGCCGTACTTGCCGCGCACGTCCTGGAACACGCGGATATAGCCGTTTTCCACCAGGGTGTCGTCGCCCTGCGGCAAGGTGGCCAGCATGCTGGGGCTGGCGGCGCGCTGGGCCCGGCGTGCCGCGTTGTACGGCGTGCGCGTGAGCATGATCGGCGCTTTTTGCGCGCCTTTCGGCACGACGATCACCGTGTACAGCTTGACGCCGTCGCGCATGGGCACCATCACCACGCGCTTGACGTAATCATTCAGATCCGGCATCACCAGCTTGGCGCCGATATCGGGCGCCATCGGCGGCGTTTGCGCCAGCACGGGGGCGGCAAACACGGAATTCAAGGTGGTACTCAAAGCCAAGGCCAGACCGGTGAGCCGGACGGGGGACGCAACGCGCATACTGTTCTCCAATGGGTTCTTGCCACGTAAAAGTGGCCGAATGGCAATAGTACCCGGAAAGCAAGGCCAGCAGAAGGCAAGCTTCTGACGCGGCGCAGCAGATAAATCGGACCGCAACTTGACAGAACGCGTCCGAACTGCAACCATAACGCCATGAAATTTATTCATTCACAACACGCCCGCTTGAATTGGTGGTCCCGCTCACTCCGCGCGGCCACTGCATAGTGATGTGATTTATGATCAACGCCGCCTCGATCGGTGGCGTAACAGGCTGGAGCCTGGATCATCCCCGATGCAGGCGGCTCGAAAGGAAACTTGATGAGCTTGCCTAATACCCCCGCTACCCCAGACACCGAGAATACCCCTGCCGCGCCGCTGTCGGCCGCCGCCATCGCTTCGCAATCCGTGATCCTGACGGGCGACCGTCCTACCGGCCCCTTGCACCTGGGCCATTTCGTGGGCAGCCTGCGCGACCGCGTTGCCTACCAGAACAGTTACAAGCAATTCATCATGCTGGCCGACGCGCAGGCGCTGACGGACAATATGGACGACATCGACAAGGTGCACCGCAACGTCGTCGAAGTGGCGCTCGACTACCTGGCCGTCGGCATCGACCCGACGAAAACCACGGTCTTCATCCAGTCGCAGATCCCGGAACTGGCCGAGCTGACCTTTTATTACCTGAACATCGTCACCGTGGCACGCCTCGAGCGCAACCCTACCGTCAAGGAAGAGATCCGTTTGCGCGGCTTCGAGCGCGACATCCCGGCCGGCTTTTTGACCTATCCGGCCAGCCAGGCGGCCGACATCACGGCCTTCAAGGCGGGCGTGGTGCCCGTGGGCGAAGACCAGATTCCGATGATCGAGCAGACGAATGAAATCGTGCGCCGCTTCAACCGCATGTACAACCGCGAAGTGCTGATGGAATGCAAGGCGCTGGTGCCGGACATCGGCCGCCTGCCCGGCATCGACGGCAAGGCGAAAATGAGCAAGTCGCTGGGCAACACCATCAACCTGGGCGCGACCTCGGCCGAAATCACGGCCGCCGTGAAAAAAGTCTATACCGACCCGCTGCACCTGCGCGTGGAAGACCCGGGCCACCTGGAAGGCAATATCGCGTTTACCTATCTGGATGCCTTCGACCCGGAAAAAGCGGCGCTGGCCGAGATGAAGGCCCATTACGTGCGCGGCGGCCTGGGCGACAGCATCGTCAAGAAACGCCTGGATGTGGTCTTGCAGGAACTGCTGGCGCCGATCCGCGCGCGCCGCGAGGAATTCGCCAAGGACAAGGGACAAGTCATCCAGATGCTGAAGGAAGGCACCTTCAAGGCCCGCGAAGTGGCGGCCCGCACGGCCGATGAAGTCAAGTCGGCGCTGGGTCTGAATTACTTCTAAGCTGCTTCTCATTAACAAATAGCAATAGCAAACTGATGCGCCTTGGCGGAGTCGGGTAAAATCCCGCTTCCCCCAGGGCGCAATTCATTTGTCACCGTGGCACCAGCAATCAGTAGAGAAGACAACGCGCAATGACCGATACCGCTATCGAACGACTGCTGCAGCAGCATTTTTCCATCGATGCGCTGCAACAGGCGCCCGCGCCCCTGCAGCAGGCGCTGCGCATGCTGGGCGGCTGGCTGGCCGCCGAACGCAGCGAAGCGTATCCGCACACGCCGTACGCCGAACTGCTGACGCAATTGGCCGACACGCGCCCGCCCGCGCACGGCATGGCGGTGGCGGACTTCCTGCAAGAGCTCGATACGACCGTGCTGGCCAATACGGCCCAGCTGAACCACCCGCAATACATCGGCCACATGACCCAGGCCTTGCCCTGGATCAGCGTGCTGGCCGAGGCGTTTACGGCCACCCTGAACCAGAACCAGGTGAAGATCGAGACGGCGTATGTGTCGACCCTGATCGAAAAGCAGATGCTCGGCTGGCTGCACCGCCAGGTGTACCAGCAGTCCGATAGCGTCTACGCGCAGGCGATGGCCGCCACCAGCGGCGCGCTGGGCAATGTCGTCAATGGTGGCACCATGGGCAATTTGACGGCCCTGGCCGTGGCGCTGGAAAAACAGTTGCCCGGCACGCGCAAGCGCGGCCTGTTTGCCGCCATGCAGGATGCCGGCCATGCGGGATTGGCCGTGATCGGCTCGGCCCGCAGCCATTATTCCGTGAAGAAAGCGCTGGCGACCCTGGGACTCGGTGAAAACGCCCTGCACCTGGTGGCCGTGGACAGCGACAACCGCATCGATGTCGCCGCGCTGGAAGCGACCATTGCCGATTTAAAACTGCGCAAGATCAAGGTCGTCGCCATGATCGGCATCGCCGGCACGACGGAAACGGGCGCCATCGACCCGCTGGCCGCCATGGCCGCCATTGCCGCGCGAGAAAACATCTGGTTCCATGTGGACGCGGCCTGGGGCGGCGCCCTGCTGATCGCCGAGCAATACCGTCCGCTGTACGACGGCATCGCCCTGGCCGACTCCGTCGTCATCGACGGCCACAAGCTGCTGTGGGTGCCGATGGCGCAAAGCATGGTGCTGTTCAAGGACAGCGCCAGCCTGAACCTGCTCAAGCACAATGCCAACTACATCCTGCGCGACAATTCGGGCGACCTGGGCCAGACCTCGCTGGAAGGCTCGCGCCGCTTCGACGCCTTGAAACTGTGGACCTCGTTCAAGGTGCTGGGCGTGTCCGGCTACACGACCCTGCTGCAGCAGGCGGCCACCCTGTCCGGCCAGTTGCAGGATTTGCTGGCCGACCAGCAGGATTTCGAGCTGGTCACGCGCTCCGACACCTTCATTCTGACCTACCGCTACGTGCCCGTGCACTTGCGCCAGCGCATGGAAGCCTTGCTGGCCGGCGGCCAGGCAGACGCAGCCGCCGAGCTGAACAAGCAACTGAACACGCTCAACGCCAAGCTGCAAAACCGCCAGAAGGCGGAGGGCCACAGTTTCGTCTCGCGCACGGTGCTCGAATCGACGCGCTACCCTGGCCCGACCAATGTGCTGCGCGTGGTCATGACGAATGTCAAGACGCGCCCCCACCACTTGCGCGCCATCCTGGCCGAACAGCGCGCCATCGGCCAGGCGCTGGTGGCGGAACTGGGCTTGCAGGATTGACCATTATCAAAAATCAATAGTCTGCGCCAGCCGGCAGTGCTAGAATTTTGACTGGAGATGGCATTCCTCCCACGCAACTCTTCGTGAACCGCCCCCGGGCTGATGATGCCTGCAGACTTTCCTGGACTTCCGGAAAGATGCAGGCGCGCACCCAGCGCCCAGACATCGCCCCCGCCTGTCCAGGTTCCATCGACTCCAGACTGGACACGCATGATGACCCGCCGCCCTGCCTTCCTCGCCGCCCTCGCCGACTTGTTGTTGCATCTCGTTAAATGGCTGCTGATCGCCTTCGCCGTGGCCGTGCTGGCCGGCACGGCGTCGGCCGCTTTCCTGTTCGCCCTCGACTGGGCGACGCGCACGCGCCTGGCGCAAACCTGGCTGCTCTGGCTGCTGCCCGTGGCCGGCTTTGCCGTCGGCTGGCTGTACTTGCGCTACGGCAGCAAGGTCGAAGGCGGCGCGAATATGCTCATCGATGAAATCCACGATCCGAAAAACATCATTCCGCTGCGCATGGCGCCGCTGGTGCTGGGCGCCACCGTCGTCTCGCATTTGTTCGGCGCCTCCGTCGGGCGCGAAGGCACGGCCGTGCAGATGGGCGGCGCGCTGGCCGACCAGTTGACGCGCCTGTTCCGTTTGAAGAATGAAGACCGCCGCATCATCCTGATGGCCGGCATCAGCGCCGGCTTTGCCTCCGTCTTCGGCACGCCGCTGGCGGGCGCCATCTTCGGCCTGGAAGTACTGGCCATCGGCCGCTTGCGCTACGAAGCCATGCTGCCCTGCCTGGCCGCGGCCGTCATCGCCGACCAGGTGGTCCTGCTGTGGGGGCCGATTTTGTACATTGCCCACACGCATTACGCCGTACCGCCGGTCCCCGCCATCTCGGCCTGGACGCTGGGCGCCATGGTCATCGCGGGCGTGCTGTTCGGCGTGACCGGTAAAGTGTTTGCGCAAGCCACGCACGGCTTGAGCGGGCTGATGAAGCGCTGGGTCGCCTACCCTCCCCTGCGCCCGCTGGCGGGCGGCCTCGCCGTCGCAATCGCCGTGTGGCTGCTGGGCACGGACCGCTACATCGGCCTGGGCATTCCCACCATCGTCGACGCGCTCAAGGGGCCGCTGCCGGCGCATGACTTCCTCGACAAGATGGCGTTTACCATTGTTTCCCTCGGCACCGGCTTCAAGGGCGGCGAAGTGACGCCCCTGTTCTACATCGGGGCGACATTGGGCAATGCGCTGGGGCCGCTGCTGCACCAGCCCGTCACCCTGCTGGCCGCCATCGGCTTTGTCGCCGTGTTTGCCGGCGCAGCGAATACCCCCATCGCCTCGACCCTGATGGCCATGGAACTGTTCGGCGCGGAGATCGGCGTGTACGCAGCCATCGCCTGCGTCGTGGCCTACCTGTTTTCCGGCCATGCGGGCATTTACCGGGCGCAGCGGGGCGGCCATGCGAAGCGCACAGCCAGCAAGGAGCTTGATACATGACACAGAATATCTACGACAACGACGCCTTTTTCACGGCCTACGGCCAGCTGCCCCGCTCCGTTGGCGGACTCGACAGCGCACCCGAATGGCCGGCCCTGCGCGCCATGCTGCCGCAGCTGCAAGGAAAACAGGTGCTGGACCTCGGCTGCGGCTATGGCTGGTTTTGCCGCTGGGCACTGGACGCCGGCGCGGCGCGCGTGCTGGGCGTGGATGTCTCGGAAAAGATGCTGGCGCAGGCGCGTGCCATGGGGGAACGCGCAGCCGTCAGCTATGCCCGGCTTGATATGGAACAACTGGCCTTGCCGCCGGCCGGCTACGACCTCGTCTACAGTTCGCTGGCATTCCACTACATCGAGCGCTTCGACGCCTTGCTGGCCGCCATCCGCCATGGCTTGAAACCGGGCGGCAAGCTGGTGTTTTCCATTGAGCATCCGATCTTCATGGCGCCGCGCCAGCCCGGCTGGCTGACGGATGCGCAAGGCCGCAAGAGTTGGCCCGTCGACAGCTACCAGCAGCAAGGCCCGCGCGTATCGGACTGGCTGGCGCCCGGCGTCGTCAAGCAGCACCGCACGCTGGGTACGACGCTGAATTTATTGATACAAGCCGGTTTCCAGATTGAACACGTGGAAGAATGGGGTCCCACCGACGAACAGCTGACGCAACAGCCGGCGCTGGCGGAAGAGCGCGAGCGGCCGATGCTGCTGCTCATCGGCTGCGGTCTCGGCTAAGCGCGCCCTCAGCTGGCCACATTGCGCGTAAAGCGCAAGGTGGAGGCGCCCGCATTGACGTAGGCATACGCTTGCGCGCTGCTGAAGACCAGAAAATCGCCGCTGGCCAGCTGTCTGGTCCCAGCCGCCAACTCCAGCTGCAACTGCCCTTCCAGCACATAGATCATTTCGCTGAAGCCGGCAGGGTCGGCTTGCGCATCGTAGCGCTCGCCCGGCGCCAGGGTCCATGACCACAGCTCCACCTGGCGGCTGGCGGGGGCCGCGCCCAGCAGCACGGCCTGGCTCGCCTGCGATGCACTTTGCCACACCAGCACGCGCAGGCTGTCATGCGGCTGCCGCGGCGGCTGGACCAGGTCGACGAAGGCCACGTTCAGCGCGGCCGCCACGTGGTCGAGGTTGGCCAGGCTGATGTTGGTGCCGCCCGCCTCGACGCCGTTGAGCATGCGCCGGCTCAGGCCGGACAGACGGGCCAGTTCCTCCTGGCTCAGTCCGGCAGCCAGGCGCAGGCGCCGCAGATTTTTGGACAGGTGTGCCAGCACGCCACCGGCCTCGGCTTGACTGCGCAATATATTGCTCCTATGATGATGGGAAATATTTTGCTCATAGCATAGCTCCCCATGAAAACACACGCAAGTCCCCCGCCCGCCCTCGGCCTGCCCGAACTGGCCCTGATCGCCATCACCTTCATCTGGGGCGGCACCTTCCTCATCGTGCAGCACGCCGTGACGGTCAGCGGCCCGCTGGCCTTCGTTGCCGCCCGCTTCGCCGTCGCCGCCGGTATCGGCGCCCTGATTTGCCGGGGCCAGCTGCGCCAATTGACGAAGGCGGAGTTGCTGACGGGTATGGCGATTGGCGTCAGCATCTTTGGCGGCTACGCGCTGCAAACCTATGGCTTGATGCATATCACGAGCAGCAAGTCGGCCTTCATCACGGCCTTCTATGTGCCCATCGTGCCGCTGGTGCAATGGCTGGCCTTCAAGCAGCGGCCCCATCCGGCCGTGTGGGCGGCCGTGGCGCTGGCCTTTGTTGGCTTGCTGCTGCTCACCGGCACCGATGGCCTGAGCATGGGCTTTGGCAAAGGCGAGCTGATGACGGCCGTGGGCGCCATCGCCATCGCGCTGGAAATCATCCTCATCAGCCGCGTTTCGCCGCAACTGAACATCCTGCGCGTGACCATCGTGCAACTGGCCACGGCGTCGCTGATCGCCCTGCTGCTGATGCCCGTCATGGGCGAAGCGCCGCCCGCCCTCAGCCAGACCTTCCTCCTCAGCGTGCTGGCCCTGGGCTGCGCCAGCGCGCTGATCCAGTACGTGATGAACTGGGCGCAAAAGCGCATTTCCGCCACCAAGGCTACCCTGATCTATGCGGGCGAGCCCGTGTGGGCCGGCGTCATCGGCCGCATCGCCGGCGAACGCCTGCCAGCCCTGGCCATCGTCGGTGCGATCCTGATCATCGGCGCCGGCATCCTCAGCGAATGGCGGCCGAAGCGCACGCCGGACGCCGGCAAGGCCGTGCAACCCTGAATTTCATTCCACGCCGCGCCGCAGTGCCGGCTCGCCATGCAAGGCAAACGGCACGGCCCTGGCCCAGCGGTTCGAGGATAGCGAGAACGTCAGCGCGCGCACCTGGTGGTACCAGCCGGCGGGCACGTACAGCATGTCACCCGGCTCGACGATGCATTCGATCATGGTCGCCTGGCGCGCCAGCGGGAAGCGCTGGAAATCGGGCGCCTCGGGGTCGAAAGGCGAGCCGAACAGGATGGCGTTCGCCTCGCTGGGATACAGGAAGGCATCGTGGTGCGGCGGCGATAAAAAGATGCGCTTGCTGCCCCACACTTGCGCAAAGATATTGTCGTCGTAATCGCAATGCAGCGGCGTCACCGTGCCGGCCGGCCCGACCCAGAAGCGTGGCGGCCCCATCTTGTCGAAATACGCGGGCCAGTGGCACAGGCTGTTCAATTCGCGCAGCTCCAGGTTGCCCAGGTAAGGCGGCAGCGCGTGCTGTCCCTCTTCCACCAGGTCCAGGTATGCCCCCATCGACATATCCTGCATGGCGCGGTCGGGCGCGAACGCCGTGTTGATGTAGTCGCCCACGCGCGCGCGCACGGGCACGTGACTGTAGCGCTCGCGCAAGACGCCGGGCGCCAGCCCGGACAAGGGCCAGCGCTTGAGCAGGCCGCTCATCAGGAAAGGCAGGCCCAGCGCGGCGCGGGCGCGGAAGGCGGCCGCGTCCAGCATGCCCAGGCGCGGCACCTCGGCGATGGCCGGCAAGTGGCGCGCGGCGCGCCGGATGGCCTCGCGCATGGCGTGGATGGACGTCACGCCGCGCACCTGCGCATCCTTGTGCTCGCGCGCGAGCTTGCGGGCAAGGGCCGCCTCGGGCGAGCTGAATTCGGCTGGCGGCCGCGGCGGCAAGGCGCGGGCCGCGCCAGGCGCCGTGGCGGACTGGGGAGGTAACTTTTTCTCTACTGACATAAGCTTCTTTACGATGGACGCGTTGCCTGGCAGACGGCAACAGAGCGCTATTCTAAGCCAGCAAGGTGCGCCTGAGCACGTCGGCCTGCTCGCCAGCCTGGCGCGCCCTGGCGCCGTATTCGCTGGCAGTGCCCGGATGCAGCCAGGCCTGGGCCTTGGCGGCCAGGTCCAGGTACAGCCTTTCCTTTTCCTGCAGTGCCCGGATGGCGGCCCAGATGGCCTCTTCCGCCTTGTCATTCTGCAACTCGCCAAGCACTTGCGCCGTGAAACTGTGGCCCGTATGGCAGCGGAAGCGCTGCGGCTGCTGGCCATGCAGTTCCCATAGGGTGCCTTGGCAGGCCGGGCAGGTAAATGTGGATGGCACGGCAATTTTTTCCAGTTGTTCCATATTCCCCACTCCCCTGGCAAAACGGTTTTCCACGGCGATCCAGTGCGGCGCCGGCTGCAGCGCCTGGGGCGGCGCCGGCTTGCCGCTGACCAGCGCCAGCAGGGCCGGAGCGATCTGGGCGACGGGCAGGCGCCAGTCCACGTCCACGTGGTCGATGGCGCTTTGCGACATCGACGGCGCCACGGCTTCCTGCGGCTCCTGCACCAGCACCTTGCCGCCGCACGCCTTGATGGCTTGCAAGCCGGCCGTGCCATCGTCGAGGTAGCCGCTGAGGATCACGCCCACGGCCCTGGGGCCGAACGCGGCCGCCGCGCTGCGGAACAGAGGGTCGATGGCCGGGCGCGTGTGGTTTTCCTTCGGGCCGCGCGTCAGCTCGATGGTGGCCTGGCCAGCCGCGATGGCGACCAGCATATGCCGGTCCGGCGGCGCCAGCAGGATGCGCCCCGGACGCACGGGTTCGCGCCCTTCGGCAAAGCGCACGGGCAAGGAGCAAGTCTTGCCGAGGATATCGGGCAGGATGCTCTTGCGCGCGCCCACATGCGCGACGACCAGCACGGGCGCCGGCAAGGTGGCGGGCAAGGCGGCAAAGATGCAGGACAACGCTTCCATGCCGCCCGTGGAAGCTCCGATCAGTATCAACGCTTCCATGCCAGCCCCCTTTCGCGCGACGCATCCCCGCAGTCATTCTGGAACGCCCGCAGCGCCGATTCCGTGCGCCGCCTAACACAGGACGCCATGCGCCGGCGCTGCGGTTACAATGCGGCTCCCACACTGCCGTGACCGCCATGCCCTATCTGATACTTGCCGTATTTGTCCTCGCTTACCTGCTGGCCAGCCTGCTGTGGCACGTGCCCGTGCTGGTGGCGGCCGTGTACGGCGTGATGAGCGTGACTTGCTTTGCCGTCTACGCCATCGACAAGCGGGCGGCCCGCACGCAGGCGTGGCGCACGCCGGAGAAAACCTTGTGGCTGCTGGGATTGCTGTGCGGCTGGCCCGGCGCCGTGCTGGCGCAGCAGTGGTTGCACCACAAGACGAGCAAGACCTCGTTCCAGATCGTGTTCTGGATTACGGTCGCGCTGAATATGGGGGGATTTGCCTGGCTATGCATGCGCTATGCGCAGCCAGGCGTCTAGCAGGCAGACTTGCCACACCGCACAAAACCGTAGCGAGCGGGATGGGTTGTGCTTGAGAAGCGCAGCTGTGCGGATGCACGGGGCCGCCGAGTCACTGAGCATCGCACGCCGCAAATCGCGACGCGCTGCAGGTTTTGGCGGGTGTTCTTAAACGGGCGTCTTGAAGATCGGATCGACGATGAACTGCTGCGCCTTGATGCGCAAGGTGCGCTCTTCGTCCAGTTCGGCGCGCGTTTCGCCCAGTTCCTCGCGTTCCGCTTCCAGTTCCAGGCGCACGGCCGCCAGTTCCGTTTCCACGCGCGTCAGGCTTTCCAGCTTCAGCTGGGCCTGGATCAGTTCGGCACGGGCCGCTTCGGCCGCCTCTTCCAGGCGCGGGATGCCTTCGAGCTTGAATTGCGCCTTGGCCAGGTCCATGCGCGCCTGCTCGGCAGCCTCTTCCAGGCGCGGCAAGCCCTCCAGCCGCAATTGCGCCTTGGCCAGGTCCGTGCGGGCCTGGTTGGCGACCTGGCGCTCGCGTTCGAGTTCCTCGCGCAGGGTGTCCAGTTCGCCCGCCTGCAAGTCCAGCACTTCCTGCTGGCGCTCGTTTTCGCTGGCCAGGTCCATCAATTCCTGTTGATTGTCGTTCATCTCGGCTTCATGCGCACTGTGGCTGGCGCTCAATTCCTGTCCTACATAATCGAGAATGGCTTGCTGCAGCACGGGCGACAGTTCGGCCGCCGCGGCGATCTGGCGCTGCGCACCGGCCTTGCGGCGCTGCAAGAGCTTGCTGATGGTGCCCAGGCAGGCGCCATTGCCCAACCGCTCGCGCAGCGCGCGCACCGTGATGGCCAGGCCTTCGGCCGCCATCGCCTCCATTGCCGCATTGATCTGTTCCGCGCTTGCTTTTGCCATGTCGTATTCTCGTGAATGTTGCCTGGGGCCATATTACTGGGACTATCTTGCCCAGGGGCATTATCTTATGCCAGCGGCGGCAAAGCGTAAAGTATTTCTCAATAGAAATTGCAATTGCACAACGGAAGCGTGTGCAAACATGCGGCCTGGTCGCCGTCAGTCTTCCAGCAAGCCATTTTCCGTGAGCATGTCCTGCACCAGTTCCAGACGCAGCACGGGATTGTCCTGGCTGAGCAGCAGCTGCTTTTGCATGGCCGTCAGCGACAGCAGTTCGCACCAGCGGTTCGCCACCCAGCCGCACTCGTCGAGCCGGTATGGCGGCTGCAGCGGCATTTGCTCGGGCGGGATCTTTTGTTCCTGCAAGGTGCGTATCAGCGCGCCCAGGGCGTCGGCCACGTTCTGCTGCTCTTGCGGGATGGGGATGGCCTTATCCGGCGGCAAGGTCTCGATCCGCGCCGTCCACAAGCCGTGTTTCAGCTGTTCGCTGGAAACGATGTGGAAGCGCTCCATGCCCATGCATTTGATTTGCAGCAAGCCCGACAACGGCGCCGCCCAGTCGATGACGCGCGCCAGGGTGCCTACCGGCGCCAGCGTTTCCAGCTGGCCCGGCTTGCGCACTTCCGCGCCGTCCAGCAACTGCACCACGCCGAACGGCTGCTCGCCCATGATGCACTTGCGTATCATGTCCAGATAGCGCACCTCGAAGATCTGCAAAGGCAGATAGCCGTCGGGATACAGCACCGTATTGAGCGGGAACAAAGGTATCGAGGTCATAGGCGCATGATGGCACGAATGGCATATCCGTGCAGCGCGCCTTGCCCCCGATTACTTGTAGAAGCGGCGCTTCTTGGCGCGCTCGGCCGCCTTCGGCGCCAGCACTTTGACGGCCTTCTTCTGGATCGTGCCGCCGGCGGTCGTGCCCGGCACGCGATGCTCCGCCTCGTAACCGGGTTCTTCGGCGCGTTTGAGCGTTTGCCGGGTCAGCGCTTCGACGGCCGACAGCAATTCCACCTCGTCGGCGCAGACGAGGGAAATCGCCTCGCCCGAAGCGCCCGCGCGGCCCGTGCGGCCGATGCGGTGGATATAGTCTTCGGCCACGGTCGGCAAGTCGAAATTGACGACGATCGGCAATTGGTCGATGTCCAGGCCGCGGGCAGCCACGTCGGTGGCCACCAGCACCTGCACCTCGGCCGCCTTGAAGCGGGCCAGCGCGCGCAGGCGGTTCGGCTGCGTCTTGTCGCCGTGGATGGAATCGGCGCGCACGCCCTGCTCCAGCAAGGTGTTCACCAGTTGCTCGACGCCCTTGCGCGTCTTGACGAAGACCAATACCTGGCCCCAGCGCTTTTTCTTCAGCAGGTGCAGAAACAGTTCCGGCTTGCGTTTCTTGTCGCACACGATCACCGACTGTTTCACGGCCTTGACCGTGCTGTTGCGCGCGCTCACCTCCACCGAGACAGGGTCCTTCAACATGGTTTTCGCCATGGCGCGGATGGCGTCCGAGAAGGTAGCCGAGAACAGCAGGGTCTGGCGCTGCTTGGGCATGGTCATCAGCAACAAATCCAGCTCGCGCTCGAAACCGAGGTCCAGCATGCGGTCGGCTTCGTCCAGCACCAGGGTCTGCACTTGCTCGAACTTGACGGCGCCCTGCGTCTGCAAGTCCAGCAGGCGGCCCGGCGTGGCCACCAGCACGTCGAGGCCCTTGCGCAGCTTGCTGATCTGCGGCTCGATGGGCACGCCGCCATAGGCGACAAAGCTGCGCAGCGGCAAGTTGCCGCCATAGCTGCGGAAACTCGCATAGACTTGCTCGGCCAGTTCGCGCGTAGGCACCAGCACCAGCACGCGCACGCATTGCGGCGCCACCACGCCTTCCAGGGTCAGGCGCTGCAGCAGCGGCACGGCAAAGCCGGCCGTCTTGCCCGTGCCCGTCTGGGCGGCGGCCATCAGGTCGCGTCCGGCCAGCACGGCGGGAATCGATTGCGCCTGCACGGGCGTCGGCTTGGCATAGCCAAGCTCGTCAAGTTTGCGGACCAGGGGATCGATCAGGCCGAGGGAGGAAAACGTCATGGGAAAAGCAATCTTGGCAAATGAAAAGGTGGCGCGCACGGACGGGCCGCGCGCGCGATTGCCGAGATTATAGGCCAGCGGGGATGCCGGCCGGGGTTTCACGACGGATTTTCAGCCTGGCATCAGCATCAAAACTTCATTTCCATGGTCGCGCGCGCTTGCGGCGAGCTCGGTGAAATGCTGTTGCGCTGTATCGTGCCGCTGGCGTCCGTGTAGCTGGTGCGGCTTTCGAAGTCTTGCGCCAGCAGGTTCGATACGGCCAGGCGCAGCTGCTGCTTCGCGTTGAATTTCCACAGCGCATAAATATCGAGGTCGCGCCGCGGCGTCGTATAGGCACTCTGGCGCTCGGTGATGCGCACCGGGCCGCCATTGCGGAAGTTGAAGCTGCCGCCCGTCGTCAGCACGCCGTCCGGCGTCTTGTAGTCGAGACCGACGTTGCCGCTGACGGGCGTTTGCTGGTCGAGCCGGTTGTCCGGCCCCGGCACCTGCTCCACCTGCGACCAGTTGCGGCTGACGCTGGCGCGCACATCCAGCGCCGGCACGGGTCCGGCCAGCACGGCGCGCAGCGGGAACTTCGCTTCCAGTTCCAGTGTCTGCGTAGTCGCGCGGCCGTCGTTGACGGGCGTGGATACCCAGCGCTCATTGAGATACAGCAAACCCTGGCGCGTGTAGCCATCGATGCGGCGGGCCGAGGCGCGCGCACTGAGCAAGGCGCCTTCGGCCCAGTAATGTTCGTAGGAAGCGTCGATGCCCAGCGCCAGCTCCGGCTTCAGGTTCGGATTGCCTTCGCGGTCAGGCTCGGTCTGGCTATTATTCGTCGACATCATACGGCGCGGAATCAGGCTGGAGGTGGCCGGCGCCTTGTAGGTGCGCGTCAAGGCCAGGCGCACCTGGTCGCCCTTGGTGTCAGGCAATTTCCACAAGGTTTGCAGCAGCGGGCTCCAGACGCTGCTGCACTGCTGCACCTCGTCATACGTGTTGCCGATACTGCGCGTATCGATGCCTTCCCAGCGCACGCCCGCATACATGGACCAGCGCGGCGTGATATCCCACTCGTCCTGGGCATACAGCGCCAGGCGCTTGATGTCGGCATTAAAGTCTTCATCGACGTTGAATGGCGGGCGCCCGCCCGGCAAGGCCAGCTCACGCTGCCAGCGCTCCTCGTCCCGCTTGCTGTAGCCGCCATCCCAACCCATCGACAAGGCATGGCCCGGGATGAGCGGCGAAGAATACTTGCCGGTGGAAGAGACGCTCTTTTCCGACGCATCCACGCGCGCGGTACGGTCCAGCGCCAGTCCCACGCCATCAATACGGCCGAGCGGGTGGTTATCGGACGAATTATTGCTGAGGCCTACGCGCAGTCCCAGTTCCAGCCTGGCGCCGCCATCGAGCTTGCGCACCCAGGTCAGGTCCGTTCGGCCAAATACATAGTGGTTGCCGCCGTCGCTGTCGTTCGTATCGTAGTCTGGTCGCAAGCCCATGATCGTGTCGGTACGGCTGTGAGTACGGCTTTCGTTGCGTCCGAGATTGAGGAAAAATTGCGCCGTCAGATTATCGCCGCCGGGAAAAGCCCAGTTCAGGCGCGGCGACATGTTGATGCCTTCCGAGCGGCCATCGCCCGTGCCCTTGCTGTTGCGCAGCAGATTTTGCTGGCCGTCCGGCACATAGCCAAGGTCCCGTGCCGGGTTTGCATAGTGATAGTCATAGCGATAAAAGGAGGCCGCCAGCGAATAGGAAAAAATGCCGTCCTTGTCCGACAATTGCAGGTTGCCATTGCTGGAAAACGCATCGCGCCCTCCCCCCGCGCCCAGCTTGACATCGCGCTGCGCCGTCTTCACCGCTTTCTTGAGCACCACATTGATGGTGCCGGCGATCGACTGCGTGCTGTACTCGGCGCTGGCCGCATGCAGAATCTCGATGCGTTCGATGACGTCGGGCGACAGGGTGTCGAGCGAGAAACCGGCCGGCGCCCGTTCGCCGTTGAGCAAAATCTGCGTGTAGCCGCTGCCCAGGCCGCGCATGCGGATTTCGCCGCCCGAGCGCCCGGCCGCGCCGGACACGGTGATGCCGGGCAGGCGCTTGAGCACGTCGGTGACGCTGGTGTCGCCATACTTGAGGATTTCTTCGCTGCTGACCACCATCTTGCTGGCCGTATCGTCGCGGCGCGGATCATAGCCGCCGCCCTTGACTTCGACGGTCTGCATGGCGGGAGCGGTGGATTTCTCGGCCTTCTCGGCCTTCAGCGGCGCGGCGGCGGCATCAGCGGCTGGCGCTTCGGATTGCTGCGCCTGGACATTCCAGGCAAGTAAAACGGCGGAACAAAGAATGGTAAGGCGGAGGCAACGGCGTGGCATCATGACCTGGCTAAAAAAAGTTGGCTGAATAAAAATGGCTAAAAGCTAAAAAACAGGCCGCTGTATTGTGCTGCAATTTTTTCCGAGTGGCACAGTTTCCTGAAAATATACCCTATGGCAAATTAAATTCGGCAGCAGACTGCGATATGTCCCCTTGCATACGGTACATATCATTGCGTACCACATCGCCGCTATAATGCGTTTTCGCCATTATTCCCACCACCCCGTCAAAGGCTTCCCATCGTGTCTGACCGTCTTGCCGTTTTGCCTCAATATCTGCTGCCCAAGGGAGCGTTGACCAACTTCGCCGGCCGCATCGCCGGCGCCAAGGGTGGCGCCATGACGACGCGCCTGATCCGCTGGTTCGTCGGCCGCTACAACGTCAACATGGATGAGGCGCTGGACCCGGACATCACGCACTACGCGAGCTTCAACGACTTCTTCACGCGCGCGCTGCGGCCCGACGCCCGTCCGCTGGCGCAAGCCGACTATGTCTGCCCCGTCGACGGACGCATCAGCCAGTTCGGCATGATCGACAAGGACCAGATCTTCCAGGCCAAGGGCCACAGCTTCAGCACCACGGCCCTGGTGGGCGGCGATGCGGCCCTGGCAGCGCAGTTCGAACACGGCAGCTTTGCCAATCTGTACCTGAGTCCGCGCGACTACCACCGCATCCATATGCCGTGCGACGGCCGCTTGACGCGCATGATTTATGTGCCCGGTGAATTGTTCTCCGTCAACCCGACGACGGCGCGCGGCATCCCCGGCCTGTTCGCCCGCAACGAGCGCGTCGTCTGCGTGTTCGATACGGCCAACGGCCCGTTCGTCATGACCCTGGTGGGCGCCACCATCGTCGGCAGCATGGCCACCGTCTGGCACGGCGTCGTCAACCCGCCCCGCACGGGCCAGGTGCGCGACTGGAGCTACGCCAACGACAATGTCGTGCTGAAACAAGGCGACGAACTGGGCCGCTTCCTGCTCGGGTCCACCGTCGTCATGCTGTTCCCCAAGGACAGCGTGCAATTCAATGCCAACTGGCAACCGGCCGGCCCCGTGCAGTTGGGCGAAGTCATGGGCAAGCTGCCCAAGTAAATGGCGCTCGGCGCGCGCCTACACGGGCGCGTCCGTGCGATACATTTCCTCCATCAAGTCCAGGAACGCGCGCGTCTTGGCCGGCATCAGCCGCCGGCCGGGAAACACGGCCCAGCCCGTGACCAGCGGAAAACTCCATTCGGGCAGGACCCGCACCAATTCCCCCGTCGCCACGTATGCCTTGGCAAAGCGGTCCGTGCTGGCCGCGATGCCCACGCCCGTGCACGCCATGCGCACCAGCAACTCCGGAGAGTTCGCCAGCAGGCGCACGGGCAAGTCGCGCTCCCATGTCGTCTTGCCGCGAATCAAGGTCCAGTGCACGAGGCCATGCACGGCCCGTGGCAGGCTGAGCAAGTCATGGCCGTACAGGTCGTCGGGATGCTCGGGCAAGCCGTGCACGCTCGTGTATTGCGGCGACGCATACAGCGCCAGGGTGCTGAAGGCAACGCGGCGCGCGGCCAGGCTGGCGTCGTCGGGCAAGTTGCCCATGCGGATGGCCAGGTCGAAATTTTCTTCCAATAAATCCACGCGGCGCGCCGACAGGTCCAGCTCCAGCGAAATGGCCGGATAGCGGCGCACGAATTCGGCAAGCACCTGGCGCATCAGCGCGTCGCCGAAGTCGGCCGGCATGGAAATGCGCAGCAAGCCGCTGGGCCCCGCCTGGCGGTGCTGCGCCAGGGCACCTGCCGCCTCCGTTTCCTCCACCACCTTGCGCGCATGCTCGAGCAGGCTGGCGCCAAACTCCGTCAGCGCCAGCTTGCGCGTGGTGCGCAGCAGCAGCCGTTCGCCCAGTTTCGCCTCCAGCTGCGACAGGCGCCGCGACAAGGTTGACTTGGGCAAGTCCACGCGCACGGCGGCGCGGCTGAAACTGCCGCATTCGACGACGCGCGCGAACAGCAGCAAGTCTCCGGGATCGATATCCATGCTTGACCTCTCAACTTTATTGTTCCACCAGTGGATTAATGTTATCCATTTTAACGGCTTCCGCATCAATTTTGGAATTGCTATAGTTCATCCATCGCAAGACACCTCACACGGAGAAACAAGATGAACATCCTGCAAATCAATTCCAGCGCCCGCAGCACCGGTTCCGCCTCGACCCGCCTGGCCGACGCCCTCGTCGCCCGCGTACAGGCGGGCAACCCGGACGCCGCCCTGGTCCGCCGCGACCTGGCCGCCGTACCGCACCCCGTGCTCGACGAGCCGACCCTGCAAGCGCTGTTCACCCCGGCCGACAAGCGCACGCCGGAACAGGCGGCCCGCATCGCCCTCGACGACGCGCTGATTGCGCAAGTGCAAGCGGCTGACGTGATCGTCATCGGCGCGCCGATGTACAACTTCGGCATCACCGTGCAACTGAAAAGCTGGTTCGACGCGATTGCCCGCGCCAACGTCACCTTCAAGTACACGGAAAACGGCCCCGTGGGCCTGCTGACCGGCAAGAAAGTCTATGTGGGCCTGTCCCGCGGCGGCTTGCACCGCGATAGCGCCCACGACAGCCAGGTGCCATACCTGAACACCATGTTCGGCTTCCTCGGCATGACCGACGTGCAATATGTGTATTCGGAAGGCATGGGCATGGGCCCGGAAGCCGTGGCCAAGGCGCAAGCGCAGGCCGATGCCGAGATCAACGCGATCCTGGTATAAGTACAACGATTGATGGGCATCAACCCGGGACGGCGCACGAGCGCCGTTCTTCCCAACTGGAGAGCAGCATGAGCGACATCAATACCCTCAGCAAACCGCGCGCCGTCGAGCGCGTGATCGCCGGCCAGGCCGTCATGGATGGCGCCGGCGTGAAGATCAACCGCGTGCTGACGCAGCAGCTGCAGCGCCGCCTCGACCCGTTCCTGATGCTCGACAATTTCGCCAGCGACAAGCCGAACGACTATATCGCCGGCTTCCCCGAGCATCCGCACCGGGGCTTCGAGACAGTCTCGTACATGATCACGGGACGCATGCGCCACCGCGACAGCGCGGGCAACGAAGGCTTGCTGACCTCGGGCGGCGTGCAATGGATGACGGCCGGCAGCGGCGTGGTCCACTCGGAAATGCCGGAGCAGGAAGCAGGCGTGATGGAAGGTTTCCAGCTATGGCTGAACCTGCCCGCGCGCGACAAGATGCGCACGCCGTGGTACCGCGATTTCGAGAGCAGCGAAATTCCCCGCTACACGATGGATACGGGCGTGGTCGTGCAAGTGATCGCCGGCGAGAGCCATGGCGTGACGGGCGCCGTGCAGCGCGAGCTGACGCAGCCGCTGTACCTCGATATCGACTTGCCGGCCGGCACCAGCTTCGAGCAGCCCTTGCCGCCAGGCCATAACGCCTTCCTGTACACCTTCCGTGGCGAAGTGCAGGTGGATGGCAAGGCCGTGCCGGCCCTGCGCATGGCGATCCTGGCCAATACGCCGGGCAGCGACGGCGTGCGCATCGAGGCGCCCGAAGGCGGCCGCATGATCCTGATCGCCGGCCAGCCGCTGAACGAGCCGATCGCGCAATATGGTCCGTTCGTCATGAATACCCAGGCAGAGGTGTTCCAGGCCGTGCAGGACTTCCGCGAAGGCAAGTTCGGTGTAACGGCCGCGCCAGCCGCCTGACGCCGGCAAGGCGCGGCACGGCCGCTCACAGCGCCTGGAACACGTGGCCGGCGCGCGTCGTGACGCTCGCCCTTGCCGCGCGTTTCAGCTGCTTCACGTTGCCAGCCACGCGCCGCGCGCCGCGGGCCAGGCTGGCCACCGGCGCCGCCGCCGTGCTGGCGGCCTCCGTGGCGGCCAGCTTGAAGATGCTGACCACCTGCACCAGGTTGGCGGCCTGGTCCTGCAAGGATTCGGCCGCCGCCGCGGCTTCCTCCACCAGGGCCGCATTTTGCTGCGTCACGGTATCCATCTGCGTGATGGCTTGATTGATCTGCTCGATACCCGACGTCTGCTCCTGGCTGGCGGCCGTGATTTCACTCATGACGTCCGTCACGCGCTTGACGCTCTCGACAATTTCTTCCATCGTCGCCCCCGCCTGCTCGACCAGCTTGCTGCCGGCATCGACGGCATCGACAGAATGCGTGATCAACTCCTTGATTTCCCGGGCCGCGGCGGCCGACCTCTGCGCCAGGTTGCGCACCTCGCTGGCCACCACGGCAAAGCCGCGTCCCTGCTCGCCGGCCCGCGCCGCTTCCACGGCCGCGTTCAAGGCGAGGATATTCGTCTGGAACGCGATGCCATCGATGACGCCGATGATGTCGACGATCTTCCTGGCCGATTCGTTGATCGAGCCCATGGTGCCGACCACTTGCGCCACCACGTCCCCTCCCCTCAGCGCGACATTCGATGCCGACTGCGCCAGCTGGTTCGCCTGGCGCGCATTGTCCGCATTCTGCTTGACGGTCGAGGTCAGTTCCTCCATCGACGAAGCCGTTTCTTCCAGGGAACTGGCTTGCTCTTCAGTACGCGAGGACAGGTCCAGGTTGCCTGTAGCGATCTGGCCCGAGGCAGTGGCGATCGTATCGATGGATTCGCGGATGTCGCCGACCGCCTGCGCCAGGTTTTGCTGCATGATCTGCATTGCATACAGCAGGCTGTGGTCGTCGCCGCTGTGGGTGGTCACCGGCACGGCCAGGTCGCCGGCGGCGATGCTGCGCACGATATGCGCCGCGTATTCCGGCTCGCCGCCCAGCTGGCGATAGATATTGCGGATGAGGAAAAACCCGATCACGGCGGCCAGCAGCGCACCGAGGACTATGATGGCGATGATGATCGTACGTAAAGTGACATAGCGGGCGCTCGACTCCTCGTATTCCTTTTTCGCCTCGTCGACTTGCAGTTTGTGCAAGGCATTGATGCCTTCGCGCATCGCCGGAATCAGCGTTTGCAGGTGCGCCTCGGCCTGCCTGGCGCCGTCGATCTTGCCTTCGCGCAGGGCCGCGACGGCCGGCATCAGGCCTTCCCTGACCATCTTCTCTCGGTCGACGGCAAATTTATCGGCCAGCAGTTTCTCGTGCGGCGTCAGGTACGTTGCCATGTAAGCATTCCAGATCTTGTTGACCTCGGTGATCGTCGCCTCTATCGTTTCCGCCTTGGCGTGGATCTTCGCGGCGACGGGGTCAAGCAAGGCTTCGGCCAGCTGCAGCCGGCTGCGCACCAGCAGGCTATCGATGCGGGCGACTTGCTCCAGCGCCACGGTACGGTCTTCATAGGCCGTCTTCAAGCCTTCATTGGTCTTGTTCATGCCATACAGGCCAAACAAGCCGATCACGATGGACAGCAGGGACAGAAAACCGATCACGACACTCAAATGCGCCTTCAATGTCATCTTCATTGCTGGATCTCCAGGTAGGTCAAGCGACTTTCATGCGTTCTCACCTTGTCATGCCGCCATGCGCCAAGTTGGCTGGCATCAGCAATAAATTATGCAGGGAACTGTGCAAACAAATCTCCCGCTTTGTCACCGGCCAGTTTCCCCCTCCTTGCCGCGTGCCTGCGCCCGGCATCGCCGCATTTCCTTTACACTAGCGCAACATCCACCCACCACCGACTCCATGCACGAGACTACCGAACACGATGCCACCCACCTGCACGCCCATTTAAAAGGCGACGCCAAGCACACCCATTCGTTCGAGGGACGCAGCCAGAGCATCCTGGCCTGGGCCCTGGGCCTGACCCTGTCGTTTGCCGGCATCGAGGTGGCGGCCGGCTTCCTGTCCAATTCGCTGGCCCTGATTTCCGATGCAGGCCACATGGTCACGGACGCGGCCGCGCTGGGCCTGGCCCTGCTGGCGCAACTGATCGCGCGCCGTCCGCCATCGCCGCGCCACTCGTTCGGCTTCGGCCGCGCCGAGGCGCTGGCCGCCTTCGTCAACGGCCTGGCCATGCTGTGCGTGGTGGGCTGGATCTGCTACGAAGCCGTGCTGCGCTTTTCCGCCCCGCAAACCGTACAGGGTGGCATGGTCTTCGTCGTGGCCTTCATCGGCCTGCTGATCAACCTGGTGGTGGCGTGGGTCTTGTCGAAGGACAAGCAAAGCGTGAATACGCGCGCCGCCCTCGTGCACGTGATGGGCGATTTGCTGGGATCGGTCGCCGCCATCGTCGCCGGCGCCGTGATCTATTTCACGGGCTGGATGCAGATCGACCCGCTGCTGTCGATGCTCGTGTCCCTGCTGATCCTGAAATCCACGTTCGGGGTATTGAAAGAGTCCTACCACTTCCTGATGGAAGGCGTGCCCATGCAGATCGACTACATCGCCGTGGGCACCGATGTGGAACAGGTCGATGGCGTGATCGCCGTGCACGACCTGCACGTCTGGGACATGTCGCCGGGCCAGCCGGCCCTGATCGGCCATGTGGAAATCGAACACCTCGACCACTGGCCGAAGGTCTTGCGCGCGATCAAGAAGATGCTATTGAGTAAGCACGGCATCGACCATATCACCCTGCAGCCGGAGACGGCCACGATGGCGGGCTTGCATGCAAGCGACAAGACGCACTGACAGGGAGACGTGGGAATCCGGGCCGGATTCCCACGGATAGATTAACTTCTTCTTGCCTCAAGCACGCCACTGACGTCCTTGATCACATTCAGCGCCTTCAACAACTGCGCCGTCGAACTGATCTCGGCCGTAAACGTCATGCGGGCCTGGCCCTTGGCGCTTTGGGTGTTGACGCCGATCACGTTGATCTTTTCGCGCGAGAAAATTTCGGAGATGTCGCGCAGCAAGCCCTGACGGTCGCCCGCGAGGATGAAGATGTCGACCGGATAGACGGTGTCGTGGCCCGTGCTGCCCCACTCCGTGAAGATCACGCGTTCTGGCGCCTTGGCGCGCATTTCCTCGAAATTCTTGCACGTGGCGCGGTGGATGGAGACGCCCTTGCCGCGCGTCACGAAGCCGACGATACTGTCCGGCGGCGCAGGCTTGCAGCACTTGGCCAGCACCGTCATCAAGCCTTCCGTGCCCACCACCAGCACGCCGGACTTGGCGCCCTGCTCCACGCTGGAAGCGCGGCTCTTGCCCACCAGCACGGCATCTTCCGGCACCACCACTTCGCCATTGTCGTGCAGCGCCTGCTCCACGTGGCGCAGGCTGAATTCATCCTTGCCGACCGACAGGAACAGCTCGTCGACTTTCGCAAAGCCCAGCTTTTGCGCCAGCGCCTCGAGGTTGACGGCCGTCTTGCCTTCGCGCTGCAGCGATTTTTCCACCAGCGCGCGGCCGTGGGCCAGGGTTTCCTGCATGTCGATGGCGTGGAACCAGGCGCGTATCTTCGAACGCGTGCGCGTGCTGACGGCGTAGCCGGCGCTGAGCCAGTCGCGCGACGGCCCGGCCGTGCCCGGCGCGCCCTTGGCCGTGATGATTTCGCAGGTCTGGCCATTCTTCAGCTGCGTATTCAGGGGTACCATGATGCCGTCGACCTTGGCGCCGCGGCAGCGGTGGCCCACGTCCGTATGCAGGTGATAGGCAAAGTCGACGGGCGTGGCGCCCACGGGCAATTCCAGCACCCTCGCCTGCGGCGTCATGACGAAGATGCGGTCGTCCAGCGTGGCGGATTTGAGCTTTTCCACCCATTCGCGCTGGATTTCTTCCTGGCCCACGACGGCGTCGGCCACTTCCGTCTTCCAGGCCAGCAACTGGCGCAGCCAGGCGATCTTTTCGTCGTACTTCTGGCCGGCGAAGTTCGAGCCGCCCTCTTCCTTGTAGCGCCAGTGCGCGGCCACGCCGTATTCGGCAAAGCTGTGCATTTCATTGGTGCGGATTTGCACTTCCAGCGGGCGGCCATCCTCGGCCGTCACCACCGTGTGCAGCGACTGGTAACCGTTGGGTTTCGGCCGCGAGATGTAATCGTCGAATTCTTTCGGGATCGGCGTCCAGATATTGTGCACCACGCCCAGCACCGTGTAGCAGGTCTTGACGTCGGCGACGATGACGCGGAAGGCGCGCACGTCGTACAGGGCCGTGAAGTCCAGCTCCTTGCCGCGCATCTTGTTCCAGATGCTGTAAATGTGTTTCGGGCGGCCAAAGACTTCGGCCTGGATGCCGGCCGAAGCCAGCTCCGTCTGCAGGCGCAAAATCGCCGAGGAAACGAAGCCCTCGCGCATCATGCGCTTTTCTTCCAGCATCTTGGCGATGCGTTTATATGCTTCCGGCTCGATGAAGCGGAACGACAGGTCTTCCAGTTCCCACTTCAGCTGCCAGATGCCGAGGCGGTTCGCCAGCGGCGCGTACAGGTCCAGCGTTTCCTTGCCGTACTCGCGCGTCATTTCATTGAACAGCTTCAAGTCGGCAAAATAGCGCAAGGTGGTGACGCAGGCGGCCAGGCGCACCAGCACGACGCGCATGTCGGACGCCATCGCCAGCAGCATCTTGCGCAGGGTTTCCACCTGGGCCACGGCTTGCTGCGCCGCATTCTTGCCACGCCCGCCAGTGCTGCCGTGCTGCGCCTGGGTCAGGGCGCGCAAACGTATCAGCTGGCGCACGCCGGTGGCCAGGTCGCACACCTGCTTGCCGAAGCGCGGCTCGATATCGGCCGCGGTGTCCGGCTCGAGCAGGGTCAGCTCGAACATCAGGCCGGCGATGCGCGTTTCCGCATCGCTGCGCAGGAAGGCAAGCGTGGTGGCGACGCCAATGGCGAAGTCCAGCGCGGAGCGGCCGGCGAAGGTCTGCTTGTCGCCGTACGCTTCGGTGGCATACGCGAGCGCGTCCAGCACGCGCGCGCTGTCCGGCGCACTCAAGCCCTCTACCAATTGTTCCGATGTGGCGCTATGCGGGGCCGAGATGGAAACCATGTAATACCTTCAACTTAGTAAATCAACAGCTTAACGTTCTGCAGCGATGATGACGATTTCAACCAGGCAAGCTGGATTGGCCAGTTTGGCCTCTACCGTGGCGCGCGGCGGCGTGTGGCCGGAAGCCACCCAGTCGTCCCACACTTCATTCATGCCGGGAAAATCCTTCATGTCGGCGATATAGATCTGGCACGACAGGATGCAAGTCTTGTCGCTGCCCGCTTCCATCAGCAGGCGGTCGACGTGGCCCAGCACTTCGCGCGTCTGGCCGACGATGTCCTGCGTCGTGTCTTCGGCGATCTGGCCCGCCAGGTAGATGGTGCTGTTATGAATCGCCACTTCGGAGAGGCGTTTGCCTACGTGCAATCGTGTAATTTCCATCTTATTTCTCGTTTCGGTTGTTTCAAAATCGGTCGTGCGTTACTGCGGTATGACGGTGTGACGCTATTACTTGCCCAGCAAAAACTTGCGCGCGATGGCGATCTGGTCGTCGTGCACGAACGTGGGGGCATGGCCGACGCCGGCGATTTCCACCAGTTCCGCCTTCGGGCCGCGGCCCAGCATCAGCGTGGCCGTGTCATGCGACAGCAAATCGGATTCCGAGCCGCGCACCAGCAGGGTCGGACAGCGCACGGCGTCGTACGCGGCCCACAGCATGGCTTCGTCGCTGGCCGCCGATTCCGGCGTGGCCGAACGGAACGGCATCGCCAGTCCCATATCGTAATGGCGGCGCCAATGGCCATCCTTATCCTGGCGCAACACATCGGCCGCCAGTTTATGCCATTCGGCGTCCGTGTGCGGGCCGAAGCTGGCCGACACGTCGCGCACAAACTTGGCGCCCTGCTCGAAGGTCTCGAAACGCAGGTCCTGGCCGATATAGTCGCCGATGCGCTGCAGCGCTTCCGGCGCCAGGGTCGGGCCGATATCGTTCAAGACCAGCTTGCTGATCGGGCTGTGCGGCAGCGATGCCAGGCCCAGGCCGATCAAGCCGCCCATCGACGTGCCGAACCAGTCCACCGTCTGGCGTTCGCCATTGGCCAGCACGCGCGCCAGCAGGGTCACCATGTCGCTCACATATTGCGGCACGCGGTAAAACTGCGGGTTGGCCAGCCAGCCCGAGCGGCCACGGCCCACCACGTCGGGACAGATGACGCGGTAATCGCTGGCCATGGCGCGCGCCAGGTTGTCGAAGTCGTCTGCCACGCGCGTCACGCCATGGGCGCAAACCAGCACGTTCGGGTTGTCCGCCGCGCCCCATTCCTTGTAGGACATGGTGTGCAAGCCTGCGGGGGAGATACACTGGACAGATTTGATGCTTGCTTCGATCATGCGATTCCTTATAAGGCCAGACAAAATCTGCTGCACGTCGGTGCTTGCGGCCGGCGGTGCTCGCCGTACTCCCGTACGGTTGCGCTTCCCGGCCAGCACTCCCTTCCGCTCGCTACGGTTTTGTCAGGCGTCGTTATTTGGTAGTAAAAAAACAAAGAAACCGGCAATTTGCCGGATGCCCCGCGCTCGACTCTTCGGCAGTGTAGCGCAGCGCGGGCAATGCTCCAAGCGCGCGCCTGAAATGCTGCGCCGCAGCACTCCATTCATGGGGCAATACCCGATATAGCGAAAGTGCATATCTGCGGTTATCCACAATTGAGCGGCCCGTCCAATCGGTGGATGATCGCAGCATCAACCCGCAAGAGGAGACCACTCGTGAAAAAACCATTCTATAAAATCCTGTACGTCCAGGTGCTGTTCGCCATCGTGGCAGGCGTGCTGCTGGGGGTGTTCTACCCATCGAACGCCGTCGACATGAAACCGCTGGGCGACGGCTTTATCAAACTGATCAAGATGATCATCGCCCCGGTGATCTTCTGTACCGTGGTCTCCGGCATCGCCGGCATGCAGGACGTCAAGAAAATCGGCCGCGTGGGCGGCAAGGCGCTGCTGTACTTCGAAGTGGTCTCCACCTTCGCGCTGGCCATCGGCTTGCTGGTTGCTAACATCCTGAAACCGGGCGCCGGCTTCAACGCCGATCCGGCCCACCTGGACGCCAAGTCGATCGCGCAATACACGCACGCCGAAGGCTTGACGACGACCGACTTCCTGATGAACATCATCCCGAAGACCTTCGTCGACGCGTTCGCCAAGGGCGACATCCTGCAAGTGCTGCTGATCGCCGTGCTGTTCGGTTTCTCGCTGTCCTTACTGGGCGAGCGTGGCCGCCCTGTCACCAAGCTGATCGACGAGCTGTCGCACGCCATCTTCGGCATGGTCAACATCATCATGAAAGTCGCCCCGATCGGCGCGTTCGGCGCGATGGCCTTCACCATCGGCAAATACGGCCTGGCTTCGCTGATCCCGCTGGCTAAACTGATGGGCTCGTTCTACCTGACCTGCTTCCTGTTCGTCTTCGTCGTGCTGGGCCTGATCGCCAAGTACACGGGTTTCTCGATTGGCCGCTTCCTGCTGTACATCAAGGAAGAACTGCTGATCGTGCTGGGTACCAGCTCGTCGGAATCGGCCCTGCCGGCCCTGATGAAAAAACTCGAGCGCCTCGGCTGCTCGAAACCGGTGGTCGGCCTGGTCGTGCCTACCGGCTACTCGTTCAACCTGGACGGCACCAACATCTACATGACCATGGCCGCCCTGTTCGTGGCGCAGGCAACCAACACGGAACTGACCATCTGGCAAGAGCTCACCATCCTCGGCGTGGCGATGCTGACCTCGAAAGGCGCCTCCGGCATCACCGGCGCCGGCTTCATCACGCTGGCCGCCACCCTGGCCGTGGTGCCGACGATTCCCGTGGCCGGCATGGCGCTGATCCTCGGCATCGACCGCTTCATGAGCGAATGCCGCGCGCTGACTAATTTTGTGGGCAACGGCGTGGCAACCATCGTCGTGTCGAAATGGGAAAAAGAGCTGGACATGGACAAGCTGCATAGCGAGCTGGCCAATCCGACCTCGCCCGTCGACGACGCCTACATCGCCCCGGCAGTCAATATCGTCAAGTAAGCGGCCTCCCCCGCAGCGGCAATACGAAGAAGCCCCGCAGAGCGATCTGCGGGGCTTTTTGCATGGGCGCCCCCTGTTGCATCATCAACCAATAGTTAATGATGCATCAACTTGAAGCCAGATGATTAATCGACGCAAAACAATTACAGTTACAGTACTGTTCGCCAGCAAGCTCCCGCATAATGACATTGCGTTAATGCAAGCCTGACACCGAACCATCGACCTTTTGAATGGAGTACTCATGTCCCTCACGCCCGCCTTTTACGCCACCTGGAGCCCACGCCTGTTGGGCTTGCTTCGCATCATCCTCGGCTTTCTCTTTCTGCAGCACGGCACGGCCAAGCTGTTCGGCGCGCCGCACGTGGCCATGTTCGACGGCCTGCAACTGTTTTCCGTGATGGGCGCGGCCGGCGTCATCGAGCTCGTCGGCGGCACGCTGCTGCTGATCGGCCTGTTCACGCGCCCCGTCGCCTTCATCCTGTCGGGCCAGATGGCGGCCGCCTACTTCATGGCGCATGCGCCGGCCGGCTTCCTGCCCATCCTGAACGGCGGCGAAATGGCCGTGATGTACTGCTTCACCTTCCTGTATTTCGCGGCAGCGGGCGCCGGCGCCTACAGCCTCGACGGCTTGCGCGGCAAGGCGGGCGCATAAAAAAAGAGCGGACATCGCTGTCCGCCCTTGCATTTCCTACAACCATCCGTTTATACGGCGGACACGTCCAGCTCAGCGCCCGTGGCCGCCTGCACCTGTTCCTTGCTCACGCCTGGCGCCAGCTCCACCAGCTTCAGGCCGTTTTCCGTCACGTCGATCACGCCCAGGTCGCTGATGATGACGTCGACCACGCCCACGCCCGTCAATGGCAGGTCGCACTGCTTGAGCAGCTTGTGCGACGTCGTGCCATCCTTGGCCGTGGCCACGTGTTCCATCAGCACCACGACGCGCTTGACGCCGGCCACCAGGTCCATGGCGCCGCCCATGCCCTTGACCATCTTGCCTGGAATCATCCAGTTCGCCAGGTCGCCCTTTTCCGACACTTGCATAGCGCCCAGGATGGCCAGGTTGATCTTGCCGCCGCGGATCATGCCGAACGAGTCGGCCGAGCTGAAGTAGGCGGCGCCCGGCAAGGCCGTCACCGTCTGCTTGCCGGCATTGATCAGGTCCGCATCGACTTCCTCGTCGGTGGGGAACGGGCCGATGCCCAGCAAGCCGTTTTCCGACTGCAGGAACACTTCGATATTTTCCGGTACGTAATTGGCCACCAGGGTCGGCAAGCCGATGCCCAGGTTCACATAAAAGCCATCCTGCAATTCCCGCGCAGCACGCGCAGCCATTTCGTCTCTCGTCCAAGCCATGATGTTCTCCGTATTCTTTTTTAAGCTTCGCTGCGCACGGTGCGCTGCTCGATGCGTTTTTCCGGGTTCGCGTTGACCACGATGCGGTGCACGAAGATGCTCGGCGTATGCACCTGGTCCGGGTCGATCTCGCCTACCTCGACCAGTTTTTCCACTTCGACGATGGTGATCTTGCCAGCCATGGCCACGTTCGGGTTGAAATTGCGCGCCGTCTTGCGATAGACCAAATTGCCCGCGCGATCGGCCATGTAGGCTTTCACCAGCGACACGTCGGCCACGAGACTGCGTTCCATCACGTACTGCTCGCCGTCGAATTCGCGGATTTCCTTGCCGTCGGCAACGATGGTGCCCACGCCCGTCTTGGTAAAGAAGGCGGGAATGCCGGCGCCGCCGGCGCGCAGCTTCTCGGCCAGCGTGCCTTGCGGCGTGAATTCCAGTTCCAGCTCGCCGGCCAGGTACTGGCGCGCGAATTCCTTGTTTTCGCCCACATAGGAGGCGATCATTTTCTTGATCTGGCGCGTGGTCAGGAGCTGCCCCAGGCCGAAGCCGTCCACGCCGGCGTTGTTGGAAATGGCTGTCAGGCCCGTCACGCCCGAATCGCGCAAGGCGCCGATCAGGGCTTCGGGGATGCCGCACAGGCCGAAGCCGCCGACAGCGATGGTCTGGCCATCTTGGACGATACCGGCCAGCGCCGCAGCGGCGTCAGGATAAACTTTATTCATGGGTGTCCCTCTATTTTGTTAAGCTTTGGCCTAGAGTCCAGGACTCTGGCAGCGACTCAGCATAAAATACGCGAGTGGAAAGTACAATACCGTAGAACTACCGGCGCCGTGCCGGCAATCCCCCTGTGAGAGTGATACGCATCAGATGAACGCCGCGTCAGCCATCGACTATGAAAGCATCTTCCTGCACGCGCCCGTCGGCATGTGCATGTCGGAAAACCGCATCATGCGCAGCTGCAACGAAGCGCTGGCGGCCATGTTCGGTTACGCGCGCGCCCAGCTCGACGACCAGTCGTTCGAGGTACTCTACCCCACGCACGATGAATTCCTGCGCACCGGTGACCGCATCATTCCCATCATGAACGCCAGGGGCCGCTATTCGGATGAGCGCATCATGCGCCGCAGCAATGGAGAATTATTCTGGTGCCACGTCACGGGCCACGCCATGCTGCCCGCGCAGCCGCTGGGGCCGGGCATCTGGACGTTCGAGGATGTCAGCGAGAAACGTCCCGTGACGGCGGAACTGACGCCGCGCGAGCGCGAGATCGCCGCCCTGCTGGTGGAGGGCAAGACGAGCAAGCTGATCGCCCGGCAGATCGACCTCAGCCCCCGCACGGTGGAAATGCACCGTGCCAAGCTGATGCGCAAGTTCGCCGCCTCCACCTCATCCGAGCTGGTGCACAAGCTGGTGGGCTTGCAGCTGCAGCGCTGACGGCGGAGGTCAGGGCGCGCCGGCCTGCTCCCGCCTTGCCTGTTCGTACTTGATGATTTTCAATACCCTGGAGTTGGCAAAATACTGGATGCAATTGAGCGGCGAATAGAAAATATCCGTTTTCCATTCCCCCGACACCAGCTCCTTGCCCGTCGGGTCGTCGGCAGGCTGGAAAATCGTATCGGCCAGAATGCGGTGGACGCCAGACACATTCGGCCCCGACTCATGCCACGTCGAGCTGTTCATGACCACGAAATCGCCGGCATTCAAAACAGGCGTGACCTTGACGAACTTGATGCTGAAACTGTCGGGATTGATTTCGCCAGCATCGCCGAGATAACCGAGTTTATGCGAGCCGACATAAAAACTCATTGCGCCGTTGGCCTCATCCACACGGCTCAAGGCGGTAAAAACGCTGCACTTATTCAGATTGCCCAGGTGATAACAGCTATCCTGATGCAGGAATACCCGGTTCGGGCTGAACGCATCCTTGATGACGAAGCGGTGATTGTATAGCGCCACATCGGGACCGAATATCCGCGACAGCGTTTCGGCATAGACCGGCGCACGGTACATTTCCAGCAATTTTTCCGGCAGCTCTTCGGTCAGCGACACCGGATTGGCCTGGCTGACATTGCGGCCGGAGCGCAGCTTGGCGTCATAAAACATGTCCCACTCGTGCTGCCACTGCGCCAGCAGATCCGGCGCAATGGCGTTACGCACGACAAAGACGCCCGTCTCCCGGAATATCTCCGGCACGAATCGATCCCCGCTGATGCGCCGCAAGACGTCCTCGGCCTGTTCATTTACTGCAGCCAGTACCATCGCCACTCCTAGATAAAACGGAACGTCAGTTCATTGTCCTGCGTGTTCTTGAACTTGTTGCACTTCGCCAGCACGTTATATTTGATCGGGAACAGCTCACGGTCGGGCGTTTCCAGAATATCGATTTCAATGATGTCGAAATCGCGCAGCAAGGCGCTCCAGCCATGCTCGGTAATACGCCAGCAATCCGGAATCGGGCCATGGATGCGCCAGTTCAAGGGAGCGGAAATGAGCAGATAGCCTTCATGCTTGAGGATGCGGCGGATTTCCTTGACGGTGTCAAACGGATTGAGCGTATGCTCAATCACTTCCAGGCAGACGACGCAGTCATAGGCACTGTCCGCGATCGCCGCATTGACCTTGGTGATGTCGCCCACCAAGGTGGGGCTGTAGGTATCGACGATATCAAAGGTATCGACGCTGAAATTGCTGAAGTTTTCGCGCACGGTGGAGCGATCCTGCGGCCCCACTTCCAGCAGCTTGCCCGTCTCACCGGCAAGCTTGGCGGCGGTCCTTGCAACAAAAGCATTCAAGTGATCGCGGGCCAGCTGAAACGTGTCATTATCAAACTTCGAGGGAGTTGCCATCGTGAAATTCTCGTATATTATGGTTATGCTCGGACGCTATGCCGCAAGCAAAACCATCATAGCCGCTAATTTTCCATGTGGCAACAATCCCCTGCCCCATGCCAGCTACATGCTGGCCATGCCGCCATCAGCGGAAATAATCGCGCCGTTGATGAAATGCGAATCCTCGCCCGCCAGCAACAGCAGCAAGCCGTCGAGGTCTTCCGGCTTGCCCGGGCGCTTGTTCGGCAGCATCTCGATCAGCTTCTTGCCTTGCTCGGTGGCGAAGTAATCTTCATTGATCTCGGTGGAAATGTAGCCGGGACAGATGGCGTTGGTGTTGATGCCATACTTGCCCCACTCCACGGCCATGGCGCGCGTCATGTGCACCATGCCCGCCTTGCTCATGCAATACACGCCGATCTGCGGCAGCACCTGCAAGCCCGCCATCGAGGCGATATTGATGATGCGGTGCTGTTTCTTCGGGTCGCCCTTGGCGCGCGCGATCATGCGCTTGGCCGTTTGCTGGGCCACGAAGAACGATCCGCGCAGGTTGGTGTCCATCACGAACGAGTAATCTTCGGGCGTGACGTCGACCAGGCGTTGCGTGGTGGAGACACCTGAGTTGTTGACGAGGATATCGATGGGCCCCGCTTCCGTTTCCGCATGCGCGATGGCCGACTTGATGCTGGCGAAGTCGGTCACGTCGAGCGACACCACGTGCGCGGCGCCGCCATCGGCTTCGATCTCGGCGCGCAACTCCTTCAGGCGTTCGGTGCGGCGCGAAGCCAGCACGACCTGGGCGCCGGCCTGGGCCAGCACTTTCGCAAAGCGCGCGCCGAGGCCGCTCGATGCGCCGGTAATCAGGGCAATCTTGCCCTCGAAATTGACTTCTATGCCCACGAGCTACTCCTGTTTTATTTTAGACAACACTTTACGCCGTGCCACTGGCACAGGGGCAAAATCGCCCGCGGCGCACTTGAGCAAAAGTAAACGCCATCATTACACAAAATGGCGGGATTTAGATTGCGGCGAGGGGCAATGTCACGCAAAATGGCGCCAAAGTTGCAATCCTCGCCAAAAACAAGCACACTCGTGCTTAAATTTCCCCCGATGATGCTTTATTATCCTTTGCTATCTAATTGAGTGACTATAAATCGAGACCATGACACAGCCTAATAACTTAGTTGAACAGTACGGACCGCGCGAGACCATGGAGTATGACGTGGTCATCGTGGGCGGCGGCCCCGCAGGTTTGGCGGCGGCGATCCGCCTGAAGCAGCTGGCCGCGGAAAAGAGCCAGGAAGTGTCCGTCTGCGTGCTGGAAAAAGGCGGCGAACTGGGCGCGCATATCCTGTCGGGCGCCATCATGGACCCGAAAGCGTTGACCGAACTGATCCCGAACTGGAAAGAACTGGGCGCGCCGCTGAACACGGAAGTGACGGAAGACCGCATCCTGTTCCTGACGGAAACCAAAGCGTATAAAACGCCAAACTTCGCCGTGCCGGCCTGCTTTGAAAACCACGGCAACTACATCGTCTCGCTGGGCAATGTGGTGCGCTGGATGGGCCAGCAGGCGGAAAACCTGGGCGTGGAAATCTTCCCCGGCTTCCCTGCCGCGGAAATCCTCTACAACGACGACGGCTCCGTGAAAGGCGTGGCGACCGGCAACATGGGCGTCAAGCGCGACGGCCAGCCCGGCCCCGATTTCCAGCTGGGCATGGAATTGCACGCCAAGTACACCCTGTTCGCCGAAGGCGCGCGCGGCCACCTGGGCAAGCAATTGATGGCCAGGTATGACTTGAACGCCGGCAAGGACCCGCAATCGTACGGCATCGGCATCAAGGAATTGTGGGAAATCGATCCGGCCCAGCACAAGCCGGGCCTGGTGATCCACTCGAGCGGCTGGCCGCTGGACACGAAAACCTATGGCGGCTCCTTCCTGTACCACCTGGAAAACAACCAGGTGATGGTCGGCTACGTGGTGGGCCTGAACTACGAAAACCCGTATTTGTCGCCGTACGAGGAATTCCAGCGCTATAAAACGCATCCGGAAATCCGCAAGTTCTTCGAAGGCGGCAAGCGCATCTCGTACGGCGCGCGCGCCATCGCGGCCGGCGGCCTGCAATCGTTGCCGAAACTGGTGTTTGCCGGCGGCGCGCTGATCGGCTGCGATGCGGGCTTCCTGAACATGAGCCGCATCAAGGGCAGCCACGCCGCCATCAAGAGCGGCATGCTGGCGGCCGAGGCGGCTTTCGGCGCGCTGGGCGAACAGCGCCAGCACGACGAACTGACGAGCTACCCGGTCGCATTCGAGCAATCCTGGCTGCATGAGGAACTGCACGTGGCGCGCAACGTCAAGCCATGGCTGTCGAAAGGCCTGTACCTGGGCAGCCTGATGACGGGCATCGACCAGCTGATCTTCCGCGGCAAGGCGCCATGGACCCTGCACCACACGCATGGCGACCACGAATGCCTGAAGCCGGCCGCCCAGTCGAAGAAGATCGTGTATCCGAAACCCGATGGCAAGCTGACCTTCGACAAGATGTCGTCCGTGTTCATCTCGAACACGAACCACGCGGAAGACCAGCCCATCCACCTGACCTTGAAGAACGCCAGCGTGCCCGTCGATGTCAACCTGGCCACGTATGCGGGCCCGGAAGCGCGTTACTGTCCGGCCGGCGTGTACGAGTTCGTGAAGAACGACGATGGCGCCGAACGCCTGCAGATCAATGCGCAGAACTGCGTGCACTGTAAGACCTGCGACATCAAGGACCCGACGCAAAACATCGTCTGGATCACGCCGGAAGGCGGCGGCGGGCCCAACTACCCGAACATGTAGGCGCCCCCGGGCGCAGCTGGCGGGTTCGCGCCCGCCAGCGCATGCGACGACAGCGCGGCACCTTCGGGCAGCCGCGCTTTTTTATTTTCATGACAAGCTTTCCTGCCGCTGTGGCCTGCCGGGAACAGCAGGAATTGCTCAATGATGCTCTAAAGCAAAATTCCGTAGGGAAATTTTCTATTCATCTCTGCCAGCAGTTACAATTGCCGCTGGTACATTTTCCCTCCCTCCCATGAACACTGACGCCACCTCCGCAACGCAACTCGACACCCAACTGGAGCTGGCACTGAGGGAGCACCAGGCTGGCCGCCTGGAGCAGGCGGAAGACCTGTATGTCGCCATCCTGCAGGCACAGCCCTACCATGCCATCGCCAACCACAACATGGGCCTGCTCGCCGGCCAGGTGGGGCAATTCCGGGCAGGACTGCCATTTCTGCGCAAGGCCCTGTCCGTCAATCCGGACGAGGGCCAGTTCTGGCTGTCGCTGGCCGACGGCTTGCTGAAGGCGGGCGAGCGCGACGAAGCGCTCGACATCATCGACACGGCCATCGGACGCGGTCTCGACAACGAACAGTCGCAAGCGCTGCGCGCGCGCATCGCCGAGGCAATCGCCGCCGCGCCAACGGCTGCGCAATGCCAGCAGCTCATCGACCTGTACCAGGCCGGCCGCTACGCGGACCTCGAACAGGGCGCCCACGCGCTGATCGCCCGCTACCCGACCTCCGATTTTGCCTGGAGCGTGCTCGGCACCGCCCTGCAGGTGCAAGGCAAGGATGCGCTCGACGCGCTGCAAACGACGACACTGCTGACGCCGTATGACGCCGAAGCCCATTGCAACCTGGCCAACGCCTGGCAGGCGCGCGGCGACTATGCGCAAGCCGTGCAGGCGTATCAGCAAGCACTGCAGTTCAATCCCGCGTTTGCCGAGGCGCACAGCAATCTCGGCGGCGCCCTGCAAGCGCTCGGTGCGCTGGACGAGGCGGAGCAAGCCTACCTGCAGGCGATCGCCCTGCGCCCCGACTATGGCATGGCGCACTTTAACCTGGGCAACACGCGCAAGGCGCGCGGCGACCTCGACGGCGCCGTCAGCGCCTACCAGGCGGCCCTGGCCAGCATGCCCGCCGACGCCGAAGTGTTCAGCAACCTGGGCAATGCCCTGCAGGGACTCGAACGCAACGAGGAGGCGGCGGACAGCTATCGCCGCGCGCTGGAACTCGATCCCCGGCTGGTCATGGCGCACAGCAACCTGGGCGCCGCCCTGCTCAATCTGGCCCGGTTCGACCAGGCCGAAGCAAGCTACCGCGCGGCACTGGCGCTGGCGCCGCGCGATGCCGGCCTGTGGAATGGCCTGGGCAACAGCCTGCAGTCGCAGCAGCGACTCGACGAGGCGGCCGACGCCTACCGCCAGGCCTTGGCCGTCCAGCCCGGCTATCCGCAAGCCCAGTCCAACCTGGGCAGCGTACTGGTGAGCCTGGCCGAGTTCGACGCGGCCATCGCCTGCTACCGCCAGGCCCTGCTCCTGCAACCGGACAGCGCCGATGCGCACACCCAGCTTGGCCTGGGCCTGCAAGCCATCGGCGCAGCCGATGAACTGGACGAAGCGCTGGCCATGCACCAGCGCGCAGTGCAACTGGCACCCGAGAAACAGCAGGCATACACCTGCCTGGGACATTGCCTCAAGCAGATGCGCCGCTTCGAGGAAGCGCAAGGTGCCTACCGACAAGCGCTGGCTTTTTCGCCCGATGTCGCCAACCGGCATAACGACCTGGCCATCGCCTTGCAGGATGCCGGCGATTATCCCGAAGCCATCCGCATGTATCAGCACGCGCTGACACTGGACCCGCAGTCGACTTTGATCCATTGCAACCTGAGCGTGGCGCTGGAAGACAGTGGCCAGCCGGAGCAGGCGCTGGCCTACCTGCAGCGCGCGCGCGACTTCGCGCCCGATTCCAGCCGCGTGCACTTTATAATGGGCAACTGCCTGCGCTCCCTGAAACGCTACGACGAAGCGCTGGCCAGCTATGGCCGCTCGCTGGAAGTGCAGAAGGATTTCATCGGCTCGCACCTGAACATCTGTGCCACCTACAGTGAAATGGGACGTACCGACGATGCCGTCCAGGCATGTCGCTCGGCACTGGCCAAGTATCCGGAATACGATGATATCTACAGCAACATGCTGTTTGGCCTGTCGCATGTGCATTGCGACGACCCGGCCACGCTGGTGGCCGAGCATTTCGGTTTCGGCGAGCGCTATGAAACGTCCCTGCGCGCCGCATGGCAGCCGCATGCGAACGACCGCGATCCGCAGCGCCAGCTGAAGATCGGTCTGGTCTCTGGCGATTTCTGTAACCATGCGGTGGCGCATTTCATCACGCCCCTGCTCGAGGAACTGGCCACGATGCCGCAGTTTGCGTTGTATGCGTACTACAACAACAGCCGCGTCGACAGCGTGACCATGCGCATCGCGCAGCTGCTGCCGAACTGGCTGCCCGTCACCCACCTGAGCCAGGACGCGCTGGCCAAACGCATCCGCGCCGACGGCATCGACATCCTGATCGACCTGTCCGGGCACACGGCGAAAAACTGCCTGCTGGCCTTTGCCCGCAAGCCGGCGCCCATCCAGATGAGCTGGATAGGCTACCCGCTGACGACGGGCCTGCAAGCGATGGATTACTACCTGAGCGACCGTTTTTTCTCGCCGCCCGAGGAATTCGCCAGCCATTTCACGGAAAAACTGATCTTCCTGCCGACCATCGCGCCCTTCCTGCCATCCGAACATGCGGACGGCATCCTGCCGGCGCCCGTGCTGACGAATAAATACCTGACCTTCGGCAGTTTCAACCGTCCCAACAAGCTGAATCGCCCGACCATCGCGCGCTGGGCCAAGGTCTTGCGCGCCATCCCGGATGCGAAAATGCTGCTGGCGGCCATGCCCGAGGCAGGGCCGCATCCCGTGCTCACGGCCTGGTTCGCCGAGGAAGGCATCAGTGCCGACCGGCTGATCTTCGAGCCGCGCGCCAACATGGCCAACTTCCTGTCCATGCATCACCGCGTCGACATCTGCCTCGACACGGCACCATATGGCGGCGGCACCACCACCTTCCATGGCTTGTGGATGGGCGTGCCCACCCTCACCGTTGCCGGACCAACAGTACCCAGCCGCGCCGGCACGTCCATCCTGCGCCACGTGCAGCTGGAAGAATTCATCGCCCGCGACGACGAGGAATTCGTCAGCAAGGCCCTGCATATGGCGGCCAATCCCATGCTGCTGGGCGCCTACCGCTTCAGCACGCGGCACCGCCTGGTGCAAACGGCGCTGGGCCAGCCGCGCCTGATTGCCGAAGGCGTGGCCAACAGCCTGCGCCTGGCCTGGCAGCGCTGGTGCGACCACTTGCCACCGGTCAGTTTCGATGCCCCGCTCGACAGCCAGCTGCCCGGGGAGATCGCGGCATGAGCGGCAACAAACCCATCTACGTGACGCAGCCCCTGCTGCCGGACTTGCAGGATTTCCTGCCTTACCTGGAATCGATCTGGGAAAACAAGATACTCACGAACGGCGGCCCCTTCCACCAGCAGCTGGAACAGGCGCTGTGCGAGTATCTGGGCGTCAGGCATATCTGCCTGTTTACCAACGGCACGCTGGCACTGATGACGGCCCTGCAAGCCTTGCGCATCAAGGGCGAAGTCATCACGACGCCGTATTCCTTCGTCGCCACGGCCCATTCGCTGCTGTGGAATGACATCAAGCCCGTCTTTGCCGACATCGACGCGCGCACGCTGAACCTCGATCCGGCGCGCATCGAGGCGGCCATCACGCCGCACACGACGGCCATCATGCCCGTGCACTGCTATGGCCAGCCCTGCGATGTCGAGGCGATCCAGAAGATTGCCGACAATTATGATCTCAAAGTCATCTATGACGCCGCCCATGCCTTCGGCGTGCGCCACCGCGGCACCAGCGTGCTGAACTATGGCGACCTGTCCGTGCTCAGCTTCCACGCGACGAAGATCTTCAACACCTTCGAAGGCGGCGCCATCATCTGCCCCGACGCCAAGAGCAAGCAGCGCATCGACCACCTGAAGAATTTCGGCTTCGTCGATGAAGTGACGGTCGTTGCCGCCGGCATCAACGGCAAGATGAGCGAAATCAATGCCGCCTTCGGCCTGCTGCAACTGAAGGGCATCGACCAGGCGCGCCAGCAACGCCAGCTCATCGACGCCCATTACCGGCAGCGCCTGGCCGGGGTGGCCGGCATCACCTGCCTGGAACAAATGGATGCCGAAGCGGCCAACCATGCGTATTTTCCCATCCTCGTCGGCCCCGACTATCCGCTGGCGCGCGACGCCCTGTTCCAGCTGCTGCGCGAACGCGAAATCTATGCGCGGCGCTATTTCTACCCGCTCATCAGCGATTTCCCCATGTACCGGGGCATGCCGTCCGCCGCGCACGCCAACCTGCCGGTGGCGCGCCTGGCCGCATCCCAGGTGATCTGCCTGCCGATCTACCCGGCGCTCGAGCTGGCGACCGTGGACGCCATCACCGCCGTGATCGCCAGGACCGCCTGAGCGCCGCGCCCTCCCCATCGACCCAGACAACGGCCACCGCATGTCCCACTACGCCCAACTTACCGCCGTCGCCTACCACCTGCCGCAGGCCATCCTGACGAATGCCGCGCTGGAACAGGAATTCAGCGACTGGCCGGCGCAAAAGATCCTCGACAAGACGGGCATCGCGCAACGCCATATCGCCGCGCCGGACGAAACGGCCAGCGACCTGGCCTATCATGCCGCGGAAAAACTGTTTGCCACGCATGACATCGCGCGCGCCGACATCGATTTCCTCATCCTGTGCACGCAGGCGCCCGACTACCTGTTGCCCAGCAGCGCCTGCGTGCTGCAGCAGCGCCTCGGCTTGCCAACCTCGTGCGGCGCGCTCGACATCAACCTGGGCTGCTCCGGCTACGTGTATGCGCTGGCGATGGCCAAGGGCCTCGTCGAGAGCGGCATCCGCAAGAAGGTGCTGCTGCTGACGGCCGACACCTATTCGAAGTACATCAATGCGCGCGACCGCAGCGTGCGCACCCTGTTCGGCGACGCCTCCGCCGCCAGCGTGATCGCCGGCGGCGCGCCAGAACAGGCGCTGGGACCGTTCGTGCTGGGCACGGACGGCAGCGGCGCCAACAACCTGATCGTGCCGGCCGGCGGCATGCGCACGGCGCGCAGCGCGGCGACGGCCAGCGAAACGGAAGATGCCTCGGGCAACTGGCGCAGCCAGGACGACCTGTTCATGGATGGCGCGCAGATCGTCCAGTTCACCTTGGGCGCCGTGCCGCGTACAATGCAGGAATTGCTGACCGCCGCCGGCAAGACCCTGGACGACATCGATCACGTGATCTTCCACCAGGCAAACAAGTTCATGCTCGACGCCCTGCGCCGCAAGATCCGCATCCCGGAAGACAAGTTTGTGATTGAAATCGATACCGTCGGCAATACCGTCTCGTCGACCATTCCCATCGCCATCGCCCGCGCCCGCGCCTCGGGCCGCATCCGGCCGGGCGACACGGCCCTGCTGCTGGGCTTTGGCGTGGGCTATTCCTGGGCCGGCACGCTGGCGCGCCTGTAGGCGCCCCGTCCGCCCCAGTACTGAACACCTCTGAAAGGAAACATGATGCAAGAATTTTTCAACGGCATGGCCGACATCCTGGAAATCGACGCCGACAAGGTCGTGCCCGAGCTGAAACTGGGCGACTACGCCTGGGATTCGCTGGCCATCATTTCCACCATCGCCCTCGTCGACGACCTGTTCGACCAGATGCTCGAAGGCCAGGCCCTGGCCAAGTGCGAGACCATGGCCGACGTGCTGGCATTGATCGCCGTCAAGGTCTGACCATGTCCAGCCAGCGCCTGGAATCGGGACTGCCCTTCAGCAGCGCGCACCTGGCCATGCGCGGCGTCGTCTGCGCGCTGCCGCGCACGCAAATCCACAATGCGGACCTGGCCGCGCGCTTCGGCGCCGAGGCGGTCGCCGATGTGAGCAAGATGATCGGCGTGCAATCGCGCCGCCGCGCCGCCGACGGACAGACGACGGCCGACCTGTGCCAGGCGGCCGCGCAAACCCTGCTCGACGACCTGGGCTGGGAGCGCGACAGCATCGACGCCCTGATCTTCATCTCGCAAACCCCCGATTACGTGCTGCCGGCCACGGCCTGCGCCCTGCATGGCCGGCTGGGCCTGCACAAGGCCTGCGCCGCCTTCGACATCAACCTGGGCTGCTCGGCCTACGCGTATGGACTGTGGCTGGCGGCCAAGATGCTCGATGGACAAGCCATCTGCCGCATCCTGCTGCTGGTGGGCGACACCATCAGCAAGACCGTCGACGAGACGGACCGCGCCACCGCCCTGCTGTTCGGCGACGCCGGCACGGCCACGGCGCTGGAATTCGATGCCGCCGCGGCGCCCGCCCACTTCATCGTCGGCAGCGACGGCGGCGGCGAACGCCACCTGATGATGGCCGCCAGCGCCTGCCGTCCGTATGCCGGCGACGATGCGCGCCTGGCGCAGCGCGATCCCGCCAAGCTGTACATGGATGGCGGCGAAATCTTCAATTTCACGCTGAAGAGCATTCCGCCGCTGGTGGCGGACCTGCTGCGCCTGGCCGGCCGCACGAGCGACCAGGTCGATGCCTTCCTGTTCCACCAGGCAAATACCTTCATGCTCAAGCACATCATCAAGAAAGCCAAGCTGCCGCCCGAGCGCGCACCGATCAATATGGACCGCTACGGCAATACGTCGAGCGCCTCGATTCCCCTGCTGATCGCCGACAGCCTGGGCGCCGCCGCGCAGGGCCAGACCATCGCCATGTTCGGCTTTGGCGTCGGCTATTCCTGGTCGGCAGCTGTGCTGGGCCTGCAATCGCTGACCGTCAACCGCCTTATCGAAGTCTGAACCATGATCTTTCAACCCGACATGCTGGCTGGCCAGCGCATCCTCGTCACCGGCGCCTCGTCCGGCATCGGCCGCGAAACGGCCCAGCTGCTGGCGCGCTGCGGCGCGCAATTGCTGATCAGCGGACGCGACCCCGAACGCCTTGAACAGACCCTGCAGTCGTTGCAAGGCGACGGCCACCGCGCCGCAGTCCTCGAACTCGATGGCGGCGACCACATCGTCGACTTCCTCAAGCAAGCCACGCAGGACGCCCCCCTGTCCGGCATCTTCCATGCGGCCGGAGTGGAACTCTTGCGCCCGGTCAAACTGTCCAAGGCCCAGCAGTTTGACGAGGTGTTCGCCTCCAGCGTGAAATCGGCGCTGGCGCTGGCGCGCGGCGCGGCCCTGCGTGGCGTGCTCAACGATGGCGCCGCCCTGCTCTTCATGTCGTCCGTGGCGGCCCAGAGCGGCCAGTCCGGCATGAGCGTGTATTCGGCGGCCAAGGCAGCCATCGATGGCCTGGTGCGCGCGCTGGCCGTGGAACTGGCGCCGCGCGGCATGCGCGTCAACAGCATCGCCGCCGGCGCCGTCGAGACGGAAATGCATGCGCGCCTGAGCCGCGGCTTGCCGGACGAGGCCATGCAGGCCTACGTGCAGCGCCATCCGCTCGGCTTCGGCCGCAGCAGCGATATCGCGCAGACGGCGGCCTTTTTGCTGTCGCCGGCCGCGCGCTGGGTCAGCGGCGCCACCTGGGCCGTCGACGGCGGCTACCTGGCCCGCTAGGAGAACCCATGCAAACCATCCTCATCGTCGGCGCCGGCCGCTTCGCGCGAGAAATGCTGTGCTGGCTGGAAGACAGCCTCGATCCCGCCACGGCCCGCATCGGCGGCCTGCTCGACGACACCCTGGCGCCCGCAGCGCAGCTCGATGCCGACTACCCGTATCCGGTACTGGGCAGTATCGTCGACTACCAGCCGGCGCCCGGCGAGACGCTGCTGCTGGCCATCGGCGCGCCGAAGGCCAAGCTGGACATCGCGCTGGCGCTGGCGGCGCGCGGCGCGCGCTTCCATACGCTGATCCATCCGAGCGCCATCATCGCGCGCACGGCGCGCATCGGCCAGGGCGCCGTCATCTGCCCGTTCGCCCTCGTTTCGGCGGGCAGCGAACTGGGCGACTACGTCACCATCAACAGCTACGCCAGCGTCGGCCATGACGCCGTGCTGGAACAGGGCTGCACGCTCAGCTCCCACGTCGACATCACGGGCGGTGTGCGCCTGGGCCAGGCCGTCATGGTCGGCTCGGGCGCGTCGATCCTGCCACGCGTGGCCGTCGGCGCCGGCGCCACGGTCGGCGCCGGCGCCGTCGTCATGCGCCGCGTGGCCGAAGGCGCCACCGTGTACGCTCCACCCGCAAAGACTTTATGACTTCCACTTCCCAGGCGCGGCAGCTGCGCGACCACTTCTGGCACCTGCTGTGCCACCGCAGCGAATTGCCCGACAGCGGCGACTACCTGAAGCTCGACTGGCTGGGCGAGGAAGTGGTCGTGTATAACGACCAGGGCGAGCTGATCGCCTTCGACAACCTGTGTCCGCACCGCGGCACGCGCTTTTTCACGGAAAAACGCGGCAATGCGCCGCTGGCCTGTCCCTACCACGGCTGGGCCTACCGGGCCGGCGCCATGCATATTCCCTGCCGCGAGCGCTATGCGCCGGCCGAACTCGAGCACGCCCGGCTGCAGGTGCTGCAGCTGGACTGGTGCGCCGACTTCCTGTTTGCCGCGCCGCAGCCGCGCATGTCGCTCGCGGCGCAGCTGGGCGACACGCAGGCCACCCTGGAAAATATCTCCTTCAACATCGCCGGCCTGGGCGACTTCAACGCCTATGACTATGAGTGCGACTGGCGCATCGCGCTGGAAAACGCGCTCGAACCGCTGCACGTGCCCTTCGTGCACCCGGAATCGCTGGCACAGTTGCAACTGGACGATGGCGACAACCGGTTCACGGACTGGACCTCGACATGGGAAGCGGGCCTGGGCAACGCCGGCATGGCGAGGAAACTGCGCTCCATCAAGCGCCTGTTCCAGCTCGACAGCCAGTTCGAGGGCTACCAGAGCCTGTACCTGTTCCCGTTCACCATGCTGTCGTCGACGTTTTCGTACTCCTATTCGCTGCAGCATTTCTTCCCCTCGGCCCAGCCGCAGCGCACGCATTTCTCGAGCCGCCTGCTGAAGGCCGTCACCAGCCCCGCCGCTGCCGCCTCGCTGCAGGGCTTTTTCGACTCGAGCGCGCAGATGAACCGCCAGGTATTCGAGGAAGACCACGCCATCTGCCGGCGCATCGCCGTGCAGGCGGCCGACAGCGCGCGCTTCAAGATCCTGTCCAGCGACGAGGCCAAGATCGCGCATTTCCGTGCCTGCCTCGCGGCGGCGGGGCAGCCGTGACGGGGCTGGCGGCCCGTCCGCGAGCCGATGTGAAACTTTTTTAAAAGAATTTAAAAAAATTTCCACAAAGCATTTAATAAGCTTATGCGGATGGTCGTCTTGTACTTGGGAGAGCACAAAGAACCGTTGCTCCGGACTGAACCCACCAAACCAGGAGTTACACCATGCTGAGCCTTCACACTAACAACGCTGCACTGTCCGCACAAAATTCGATCACCCGTACCCAAAGCCAACTGTCGACCTCGATGACGCGCCTGAGCACCGGCTTCCGCATCAACTCGGCAATGGATGACGCAGCAGGCCTGCAAATCGCAACCCGCCTGAAAGCACAAACCAGCGGCATGACCGTTGCAATGTCGAACACCCAAAACAGCACCTCGATGCTGCAAACGGCCGAAGGCGCGTTTGACGAAGTCACCAACATGCTGATCCGCATGAAGGATCTGGCAACCCAGGCAGCCGATGCTTCGTCGGGCGCCAAAGACAAAACCGCAATGCAATCGGAATACGATGCACTGGGCCTGGAACTGTCGAACGTGATGAAAAACACCACCTTCGGCGGCAACAAGCTGCTGGTAGGCGGCACCCTGGCATCGTCGATGACGTTCCAGATCGGCGCGAGCTCGACCGAAACGATGGCATTTGACGTTTCCGCCAAAATGACCAGCCTGACGGCATCGCTGACGTCGGCTACCGCCAACTACGCTGCAGCTTCGACCGGTACCGAACTGACCAGCACCGCCAACGCCACCATCGCTCTGCTGGAAACGGCAATCGGCGACGTCGGCACCGTTCGCTCGGCACTGGGTGCTGCTGCCAACCGTCTGGACCACGTCAACACCAACTTGTCCAACATCGCCACCAACACCAAAGCCGCTACCGGCCGCATCATGGACGTCGACTTCGCTACCGAAAGCTCGAACATGACGTCGTCGCAAATGCTGCTGCAAGCTGGCACCGCAATGTTGAAACAAAGCAACAGCATGTCCTCGATGGTCATGTCCCTGCTGCAATAATATGTCCCTGCCTGGCCGTTCGCGGCCAGTCGCTGAAAACCAGGCCGCGGCCTGGTTTTTTTTCGTCCCGCCCCCGCCCCGCCTTTGCATGCAAAGGAAACTATTTCCTGGCAATCTTTAACGATGTGGCCCGCGCGGTCGCCTGTCTGATAGGTAAGCCCATCCAACAGCCGTCATCCACAGGAATTGCCGAGTGCTGAGCCTCCATACGAATATCGCCGCACTAGCCGCACAAAATGCCGCCGCACGCGCGCAATCGCGACTGTCGACGTCGATGACGCGCCTCTCCACCGGCTTTCGCATCAATTCGGCCATGGATGACGCGGCTGGCCTGCAAATCGCCACGCGGCTGCGGGCGCAGGCGAGCGGCATGGCCGTCGCCATGCGCAACACGCAAAACAGCACCTCGATGCTGCAGACGGCCGAAGGCGCGTTCGACGAAGTGACCACCATGCTGATCCGCATGAAGGACTTGGCGACCCAGGCCGCCGATGCTTCCTCGGGCGCCAAGGACAAGGTCGCCATGCAGGCCGAATACGACGCCCTGGGCCTGGAACTGGCCAACGTGATGAAAAACACTAGTTTCGGCGGCAACAAGCTGCTGGCCGGCGGCACGCTGGCATCGTCCATGACGTTCCAGATCGGCGCCAGTGCGAGCGAAACGATGGCGTTCGACGTCTCGGGCAAGATGGCCGGCGTGCTCGCCTCGCTCGGCGCGGCCAGCGCCAACTTCGGCGCCCCCGCCACCGGCACGGAACTGACGGGCAGCGCGAATGCCACCATCGCCCTGCTGGAAACGGCCATCGACGACGTCGGCGGCGTGCGTTCGGCCCTGGGCGCGGCCGGCAACCGCCTCGACCACGTGCATAACAATCTGTCGAACATGGTCACCAACACCAAGGCGGCCATCGGCCGTATCATGGATGTCGACTATGCGGCGGAAAGCGCGAACATGACATCGGCGCAGATGCTGCTGCAGGCCAGCACGGCCATGCTCAAGCAAAGCCAGAGCATGCAGAAATTGATACTCTCCCTGTTGCAGCCATGATGGCTGACGCGGCCCGCGCGGCCGGCCTTTTTATGGAACCCGACCTGGAAGCAGTGGCATGGCGATAGACCGCATTTCATCAGGCAACCCTGTCCCCCTGATTACCCAGCGCTTCGACGTCAGTCCCGCCACGCCGATGGTGCCGGGCGTGGTCCAGCCGCTGGTGCCCGTCGGCCCCTACATGGCGCCGGTGCCCGATGCCGGCACCCTGCCCGCCCAGCTGCAGCAAAAGGCCCAGGACAGCCTGGCGTCCCTGATCAAGCCGAATGCCGATGGCGCCGGCGCCACGCCGCGCGACAGCAGCGCCATGCAGGTCAACCAGCTGTTCTTTACGCGCCAGCTCGTGTGGCAGCCGCCCGATGCGGCGCAGCTGGCCGCTTCCTGGCGCGTGATGGTCAAGACATATGGCGAGCAATACGCGGCCCTGCAGGAACAGGCGCGCGGCCAGCATGTGCCGGGCAATCTGTTCATGGCCGAACAGCAGCCGGCCCTGCTGCGCGAAGGACCGCGTCCGCCCCTGAGCATCGACAGCGAAGCGTGGCGCTTTGCCGTCTACGGCTGGGGCGGGCAACGCTTGCTGCTGCGCGTGCTGGCCAGCGACGACGATGAAGACGCGGCACCGCCACGGCGCGGCGGCAAGGTGGCCCTGCGCGTGGAACTGATCATCCTCGGCATCGGCCGGGTCGTGATCCAGATGGAGCCGGCCGGCGACGGCGTGCTGCTGGAACTGGCCGCCGATGAAGAGGCCGCCCTGCGCCATCTGCGCCTGGCCCTGCCCGACATCGCCGACGCCGTGCGGCGCGCCGGCCTGCGCGTGCTGCGCTGCCGCCTGAACCGTCAATTGCATGCGCAGCGCGTGCATGGCAACTATCCGATGCAGGCGGCGGCCGCCTCGCTGTCGCTGCCCCTGTTCCGCGCCATGGCCGAAGTGGCGCTGCTGCTGACACGGCCGGAAACGGAAGCGGCCGCCGAACCCGACGCCGCCGCGCCGGCCGCCCACGCGGAAGCGGAGGAAGAAGTCTTTGTTTCGAAGGAAGTGGCGGCGCCGCTCGATTACGATTACGGCGACGAGGAAGAGGACGCGGCGCCAGGCGGCACCGTGCTGCTGCTGGCCGACGGCCAGGAGCACGAGCTGCTGCCGCCGATCGACGAGCAGGATTGAGGCAATACCCATAAAAAAACGGCGCCCTTAGCGCCGTTTTTTTTGCCTAGCCCACCGTGCCGATGATGCTCACTTCGCGGTTTTCCGGGATTTCGTTATACGACAGCACGTGCAGGCCCGGCGCGAACAGGCGCGCATAGCGGGCCAGCAGCGGACGGATCTGCGGCAGCACCAGCAGCAGCGGCGGCGTCGCCTGCTGCTTCATCTGTTCGCGCGCCACCGGCATGTTCACTTGCAGCTGGGACAGCAAATGCGGGTCGATCGGATAATTGTCCAAAGTGACCTTGCCCGACTGGCGCGCCTGGTTCAGCGAACCGAGCAGCATGTTTTCCAGCTCGCCGCCCAGGTTGAATGCCTGCATTTCCATCTTCTGGCCGAACAGGCTGCTGACGATCTGGCGCCGCAGCGCGCAACGCACTTCGGCCGCCAGCAGGATCGGATCCTTGGTCGTTTCCGAACTGTCGAGCAAGGTGGTGGCGATGGGCACGATATCCTTCAGTGACACGTTTTCAGCCAGCAAGACGCGGAATACGCGCAGCAGCTGCGTGTGCGTGAGCGCCTTGTCCAGCGCGCCGGCCAGCTTCGGCGACAGCGCCGTCAGGCGCTCCATCATGGCCGACACGTCTTCGTGGCGGAACAGTTCAGGCAGGTACTCGCGCACCATCTTCGACAAGTGCGTGGCGATCACGCTGGGCGCCTCGATGACCTGGTAGCCGAGGCCCAGCGCATGCGCCTTCTCGCTCGGCTCGATCCACGTCACGGGCATGCCGTAGGCGGGCTCGATGCCGGGAATGCCGTCGAGCTGGCCATACACGTTCGGCGACGGGATCGCCATCAGGCGGTCGGCCTGCACTTCCGCCTGCGCCACCACGGTGCCCGACAGCACGATCGCGTACTGCGACGGCTTCAGGGCCAGGTCGTCGCGCACGCCGATGTTCGGCAGCAGCAAGCCCATGGCCTCGGACAGGCTCTGGCGCACGCCCTTGACGCGCTTGTTCAGCGGTTCGCCCTGCGTTTTATCCACCATGCCGACCAGCTTATAGCCGAGCATCACCATCAATGGCTGCACGGCAGGCAGTTGCTGCCACTCCAGCTCGGCCGGACGCTCGTCGCGCAAGGCCGCCTCGATGGCCGCCATGCCGGCCGCGTCGGGCCCCTTCACGCGCTTGGTCAAGCGCCAGGCGACAAAGGCCAGCACGGCGGCGAAGGTCATGAACATGAACCACGGCATGCCCGGAATCAGGGCCAGCGCCACCATCATGCCGGCCGCGCTGAAGATCACCGTCGGCGACGTCAGCACCTGGCCCGCCACCTGCTGTTCGAAGTCGCCCGAATCGCTGATGCGGGTGACGAGGATGGCGGCGGCGGCCGACAGCAGCAGCGCCGGGATCTGCGCCACCAGGCCATCGCCAATGGTCAGCAGCGCGTACTGGCGGAAAGCGTCGCCGAACGACAGGTCGTGCATCAGCGAGCCGATGGCCACGCCGCCGACCATGTTGATGATCAGGATCAGGATACTGGCGACGGCGTCGCCGCGCACGAACTTCGAGGCACCGTCCATGGCGCCGTAGAAATCCGCTTCAGCAGCCACGTCCTTGCGGCGGATCTGGGCTTTTTCCTGGTTGATCAGGCCGGCGTTCAGGTCGGCGTCGATGGCCATCTGCTTGCCCGGCAAGGCATCCAGGGTAAAACGCGCCGACACCTCCGAGATGCGCTCGGCGCCCTTGGTGACGACGGCGAAGTTGATGATCATCAAGATCACGAACACCACGATACCGACGACGAAGTTGCCGCCGATGACGACGTTACCGAAGGCCTCGATCACCTTGCCGGCCGCGTCCGCGCCCGTATGGCCATGCAGCAGCACCACGCGCGTGGATGCCACGTTCAGCGTCAGCCTGAGCATGGTGGTGGCCAGGATCACCGTCGGGAAGACGGAGAAATCGAGCGGCCGCTTGGCCGAGACGCTGACCAGGATGATGATCAGTGCCAGCACGATATTGAAGGTGAACAGGATATCGAGCAGCACCGGCGGCAGCGGCAAGATGATCATCGCCAGGATCACCAGCAGGAACAGCGGCGTGGCGAACTTGTGGCGGCGCATTTCGGCAACCACGCGGTTCAGGAAATTCATGAAGGTACTACCTCGCTCAAATGAGATGGCACGACCACCTCGGTGGGAAATGGGGGCTGGGCGGCGCGCTGCCCAGAACGGAATGCTTTCAGCTGCAGGATATAGTTGAGCACCTGCGACACGGCCTGGTACAGCTGCACGGGGATCTGCTGCTGCACCTGGCTGGTGTTGTAGATGGCGCGCGCCAGCGGCGGCAACTCCAGCGTCTCGATATGGTGTTCCTTCGCCACTTGGCGGATGTACAGCGCCATCTCGTCGACACCCTTGGCGACGACGAACGGCGCCTCGGCGCGGTCCTGGTCATACTTGAGTGCCACGGCGTAATGCTCGGGGTTGACGATCACCACATCGGCGTCGGGCACGGTCTTGCGCACGCTGCGCCGGCCGATCTGCTGCTGCAGCTGGCGGATGCGCTGGCGCACTTCGGGCCGCCCTTCGCTGCTCTTGTGCTCTTCCTTGACGTCCTGCTTGCTCATGCGCTGGTTGCGGGCAAAGAAGAACGCCTGCGCCGGCACGTCGATGATGGCGAACAGGACGAAGACGGAAATGAGCGCCATCAAGCCGTCGAGCATCAGCGACGAGCCATCCAGCATGGCTTGCTGCAGGGGCCGGTGCTGCAAATCCACGTATTGCGCCAGGCTCGAGCGGCTCACGTGCACCAGCACCATGCACAGCACCACCGCCTTGGCGATGGAGATGACAAACTCGAACGCATGCTTGGGCGCGAACAGGCGGCCCAGGTTCTTGGCCGGGCTCAGGCGCTCCATCTTCGGCATCCAGTTCTTCGTGCTGATGACCCAGCCGCCGGGCACCATAGAGCCGAGCACGACAAACAGGGGCACGCAGAACAGCGGTATGACCATCTTGATCAGCAAACCCACCGAGGTGGTAAACGCCATCGACATGGCATTCTCGAGCGCGCCCTTGCTGTCGAGCGGCATGAAGGCCATGGCGAACAGTTCGCGGAAACTTTCCAGGTAGCCCGGCAGCAGGAAAATAAACACCTTCATGCTGATCAGGATGCCGAGCGCCGTCGACAGGTCGCGCGACCGCACCACCTGCCCTTCCTGGCGCGACTTCTTCAGCTTTTGCTGTGAGGCCTTTTCTGTCTTGTCGCCGGTGCTGTTATCCGCCATGGGCCACCCGCATCTGTTCCTGGATCATGTCCAGGACCCGGTTGGTCATGGCGATATAGTGCTCGGGCACGTAGCGCACGATCTGCGCCAGCATCAGCAGGCCGAACACGGTAATCATGGAAAACCCCAGCGAAAACAGGTTCAGCGACGGCGCCACGCGGTTCAGGAAGCCAAAGCCCAGCTGTACCACCATGGTGGAAAACACGATCGGCAAGGCCAGCAGCATGGCGGCGGCAAAGATCCACGCCACGTTGTAGGCCACCGCCTGCAGCAGCATGGGGCCGTAGCCCTGCCCCACGGGCCAGGCCGTGAAGCTGGCGCCGATCACGCCCGTCAGCACCAGGTGGCCGTCGATGGCGAAAAACACGATCATGCACATGATGGTGAGCAAGCCGGTGATGACGTCCGACGACGTGCCGTTCAGCGGGTCATTCATGACGGCCATGGAAAAGCCCACCTGGCTCGACACCAGGTAGCCGAGCACCGACATCACCGACATGGCGAAGTGAAACGCCAGGCCCAGGATGAAGCCGATGACGGCCTGCTCCAGCGTGGCGACGAGGGCGTGCAGGGAAAACGGATCGATCTTCAGCAAGTCCTGCGAGGCGCCCGAGGCTTGCATCACGGGCAGCATCAGGATCGCCAGCACCAGCGACAGCAGCACCCGCACGGGCACGGGCACCATGGCGTCGCCGATCACGGGCGACGCGCTGAGCATGGCCAGGATGCGGCAGAACGGCCACCACACGGCCAGCATGAACGGCAGCACCTGATTGAAAATCTGATCCATGGGCGCGCGGCGCTATCCGACCAGGGTGGCCGCGCGCTGAAAAATGGAAACGCAATAATCCATCAGGTAACCCGACATCCAGCGCCCGGCAAGGATCAGGGCCAGCAAGGTGACCAGCAGGCGCGGCAGGAAGCTCAGCGTCTGCTCGTTGATCTGCGTGGCGGCCTGTACCAGCGCCACCACCAGGCCCGTCAGCAGACCGGGCACGACCAGTATCACCACCAGCAGCATGACGATGTGCAGCGCTTCGATGACGAGGTCGACGGCGACTTCAGGGGTAAACATGCTTCAATAGCCCTGTATGCTGGTGACTAGGGTGTTGACGGTCAGGGTCCAGCCATCGACCAGCACGAACAGCAGCAGCTTGAACGGAAGGGAAATGACGAGCGGAGACAGCATCATCATGCCCATCGCCATCAGCACGGACGCCACCACCAGGTCGATGATGAGGAACGGTATGAACAGCATGCAGCCGATCTGGAACGCCGTCTTGAGTTCGGACAAGACAAACGCGGCCAGCTTGACCGTGAAACTGTGGTCTTGCGGGCGCATCGTCGACGGTTCGCCCGCCAGGTGGGCGATCTGCGCCAGCGCCGCCTTGCTCGTCTGCGCCAGCATGAAGCGCGAAATCGGCACTTCGGCGATCTTCAGCGCTTCCTGCATGCCGATCTGGTCGCGGTCGTAAGGCACGAACGCCTCCTTCCACACCTGGTCGCCGATGGGGCGCATGACCAGCAGGGTCAGGATCAGGGCGATGCCGGTGACGATACGGTTCGGCAAGCCCTGCTGCAGGCCCAGGGCCTGGCGCAGCAGGGACAGCACGATGACGAAGCGGGTAAAGCTGGTCATCATCATGACCATCACGGGCAGCAGCCCGAGCAGGGTCATGACGACGAGGATCTGCATCTTGACCGACAGGTCGGTCTTCGCGCCCGGCACGATGCCGGACAATAAATCCTGCGCGCCGGCGGCGCTGCAGCACAACATCAGGACGGGAACGGCCAGCGCAGCAGCCAGCGTGCCGCGGCGCCGGCTCAAACCGGGTACCGCCAGCTTCATGCTGTCATCATGTCGAGATTGAGGCCGTCGAGGTCGATGACTTTCAGGCCATAGTTCTCGCCGGCCACCACCACTTCGGCGCGGCCGATCGGCGTGCCGTTGACCTTGATCACCAGCGGTTCGCCGGCCAGCATGTCGAGTTCGATCACGCTTTCCGGGCCGATGGCCATCAGCTCCTCGAGCGAGATGCGGGCCGAGCCCACTTCCAGGGTCAGGGTGACGGGAATCTTGCGCATCATTTGCGGAATGTCGCGCCGCGCGCGGGTGCTGGCCACGTCGGAGACGTCGCCCTGGTCGATGATCATATCGTCGCCCAGGTCTTCCAGCAGGGTTTCGCTCTGGTTGGTATCGGTCATATTCATATTATTCGACATCTTCAAATGAGGTTAAACAGAGCTTGCCCTTGTGTTCGGAAACGGCTGCCGTAAACAGACGGGAATCGTCGAGCATCACATCGGTGCGGCTCAGGCTGACGGGGATCACGTCGCCCACGCGCAAGTCGAACAAGGCGCCCAGCTGCACTTGCTTGCTGACCAGGCGGCCTTCCAGCGTCACCTGCAGGCGCGAAGCCAGCGGACGCACGCTGCGCAGCGCCTTCTTCGCCTGCGCGCGCTCCGGCAGCAGGCCGCGCAGCACGTCGGCCATCAGGCGCTTGTCCAGCGAGAACCAGAAGGTACCGCTCTGCCCCGCCTCGACATCGCTGAGCGAGACGGTGACGATCCAGCTGCCGCGCGGCGGATGCACGCCCGACTGCACGGCCACCTCGGCGCTGGCGTCGATGCTGCTGCTCTTGCCCAAGGTGTGCAAATTCTTGTGGATGCGGGCGAACAGGCTGGTAACCAACTGTTGTCCGAGCACCACAGCCAAACGCTCTTCCGTGGCCGTCACGCGCACCTGCGCCGGATCGGGCAAGGCGCCCTTGGCGCCGGCACTACCATAGCGATAGTTCAGGACACTGAGCAATATCTGGCGTTCGAGGGTGAAGCCGGTCTGGCCCGCAGGCGTGGAAAAACTCAGCCAGCGATTCACGCTGTCCTCGTTTTCGACGCGCGACAAGGCGACGGCGTCGATCTGGAAATTACCCCAGTAGCGGCGGTTCATGGGCTGGCGCAGGGCCACGGCCAGGTCGTCGCGCAGCTGGGCGCCGAACACATGCAGCAAATGGACAGGACGTCCAAGCAGACAGGAATCCAGGACTTGATGGCGCACAGTTTGATCTGTCTTGGTAATGGTTGTCATGTAGTGGTCATGTCGGTATTGCGGTGGCAGAACAAATTATACGGATCGCCCGAAATTAAATACAGCATCATCTTGCCTATGTGAACGGCGGCGCAAGCAAACGATTGCGCATCGTATCGCATGCTGGATGACTACGGTGCTGAACAATACATGAAAATCATAAATATTGCCATGTATCAATATTCCTTGAGCCAATCCACTCTTTACTTTATAGTTGCCGCGAGGTAAGCTTATAGCGACATAATTTAGATTTGCAGTGCGCCATTCCGCTTACCTGATTCCGGTTTTTATGGCAGTTTCCAGCCCCTCTGATTGCCACCTGTAGAAACTTTTATCAGCTAGACATTCGTTGTCATGGCCTTGCAAATAGTGTGCGTTCGTCAGCGTGGGTTTGCTTGATACTGCTCGCAGCGGATGGTGTGGCAACTGATAAAACTGATGGGTCCAGGGGCATCGGACCAGGCAAAAAAGGCACCGTGGTGCCGCTTGCGCCGGAATGGCAACACCAGTATTTCTGATTGATACGTCACCGCATATTGAAAGTAGAGGGCAAGATGAGCAATGAACTCGCAGGTCTGATCAAGGCCGATCTGGCAGCACTGAGCAACGACGCGCGCGCCCTGGGCGCCAGCATCATGCCCGCCGCCCAATTCGGCGCAGGGGAAACATCGGGCTTCTCCTTCGCGCAAAGCATGAAAGACGCCGTCGGCAAGATCAACAGCGACGACCGCATGGCCGCGCAAAAAATGAGCGACGTCGACAGCGGCAAGAGCGACGACCTGGTCGGCGCCATGCTGGCCAGCCAAGAAGCGAGCCTGTCCTTTTCCATGTTGATGCAAGTGCGCAACAAGGTCATGGGCGCCGTCGACGAACTGATCAAACTGCCTTTGTAAGCTCCACGCCCCAGCCTCCCAGCGAAAGTTACCCCAAGTGATTACCACCATGAAGTCCGCATTTGCGCGCTGGCGCCTTGGCGCCCAGCCCGCCATCCCGCCTGCCCTGCTGAAAAACCTGGTTCCCATCGTCGTGCTGGCCATCGGCATCACCGCCATGGTGACCATGTATTTCTGGCGCGACCAGGCCAACTACAAACCGGTCTTCGGCGCACGCGAAAAAGTGGCCGTGACGGACATGATGGCAACGCTGGACGCCGAACACATCCCTTACCGCCTGCATCCGGACAGCGGCCAGGTGCTGGTGCCGGACGCCATGCTGGGCAAGGTGCGCATGCTGCTGGCCTCGAAAGGCGTGACGGCGCAGCTGCCGGCCGGCCTGGAGCTGATGGACAAGAACGACCCGCTGGGCGTATCGCAATTCGTGCAGGACGTGCGCTTCCGCCGCGGCCTGGAAGGCGAGCTGGCGCAAAGCATCATGACCATGGACGCGATCGCTTCGGCGCGCGTCCATTTGTCGATTGCGAAATCGACTTCTTTCGTCGCCAGCGACGGCGACAAATCGTCCGCCTCGGTAGTCGTGGCCCTGAAGCCGGGCCGCACCCTGGCGCCGGAACAGATCGCCGCCGTCATCAACATGGTGGCCGGCAGCGTCGCCAGCCTGGCACCCACGCGCGTCAGCCTCGTCGACCAGGGCGGCAACCTGCTGTCCTCGCACATCGACCTGACGGACGGCTTCGACGCCTCGGCCGCCGGCAACGAAGGCGCGAAACGTTTCCAGGATGACATCCGCCGCAACGTCACGGGCCTGCTCGGCCCCGTCATCGGCGAAGACAACTTCAAGCTCAGCGTGACGGCCGCCGTGAACAACGACCGCGTCGATGAAACGCTGGAAAAATACGGCGAAGCCCCGAAAGTGACCAGCGAAGCGATGCGCGAAGAACAGGAGCGCAACCGCACCGTGGCCGGCATTCCCGGCAGCCTGTCGAACCGTCCGCCGGCAGCCGCCGTTCCGGCCCCGGCCGATGCCGCCGGCGCCGCCCCGGCCGATGGCGCACCGAAGCCGTCCGACGATGGCACGGCACGCAAGAACGCCACCACGCGCCAGTACGCCTACGACCGCAGCATCACGCAGATCAAGCGCAGCCGTGGCCGCCTGGAAAAACTCAGCGTCGCCGTCGTCCTCAACAGCGCCGCCGCACCGAATCCAAAAACCGGCTGGACCCCTGCCGAACTGGGCAATATTGAAAAAATGCTCACCAGCGGCCTCGGCATCAACGCCCAGCGCGGCGACAGCCTGAGCCTGACGGCCTTGACCTTCCCCGCCAAGCCGCCCGTGGCGCAGTGGTGGGAAGAGCGCGACACGGTCGTCGACTTCAGCAGCTGGCTGCTGTACGCGCTCGGCGCCGTACTCGGCTACTTCCTGATCCTGCGCCCCCTGCTGCGCCTGCTGACTTCGCGCCTGGCACCGCCAGCGCTGAAACAGATCGATCCAGCCCTGGCCCTGGGTGGCAGCGCCGCCGGCGCCAGCGGCGTGACCGTTGCCGGCGCGCCAGCACTGGGCGTCAACGGCTTGCCGGCGCTGGAAGGCGAAACGGGCGCCGGCAGCATGCCGGTGGTGCCGCTGCTGGAAAACTATGACTTGCCGCCACCTGGCTCGGCAGTCGACGTGATGGTCGACCACCTGAAAGTGCTGGCTGAAAAAGAACCCGAGCGTGTCGCCGAAGTCGTCAAACAATGGATGCAGAAAAATGGCCGAACTCAACAACAATAATTCCCCTGACGCCAACGAGTACGAAAGCGTCAGCCTGAATCCCGTGGAACAGGCAGCCATCGTGCTGCTGAGCATAGGCGAAGAACAGGCGGCCAACGTGCTGCGCTGCCTGTCGCGCGAAGAATTGCTGGAAGTCACGCAAGTGATGTCGCGCATGAGCGGCATCAAGGTCGAGGCCGTGAAAACGGCCATGCAGACCTTCTTCGACGACTACCGCCAGCAAAGCGGCGTGCACGGCGCCTCGCGCAGCTACCTGAAGCGTTCGCTCGACATGGCGCTGGGCAACGATATCGCCAATAGCGTGCTCAACAACATTTACGGCGATGCCATCCGTCCCAAGATGGCGCGCCTGCAGTGGGCCTCGCCGAAATGGCTGGCCGAATACATCGTCAACGAACACGTACAGATGCAAGCCGTCTTCCTGGCCTTTTTGCCGCCCGCGCTGGCCGGACAGATCCTCGACGCCCTGCCCGTCGAAGGCCGCGACCTGGTGCTGCTGAACCTGGCCCGCCTGGACGAGATCGACCGCGACCTGCTGGTCGAGCTCGACGAACTGGTGGGCCGCTGCCTGGGCACGCTCGACACGCAAAGCACCAGCGTGGAAGGCATCCGCCAGGCGGCCGAGATCCTCAACCGCATGCCGGGCAACCGCGCCGCGCTGGTCGAACTGCTGCGCGCGCACGACCCGGACGTCGTGTCGGAAATCGAACTGAGCATGTACGACTTCCTGATCCTGGCCACGCAGAGCGACGTCACGCTCACGCGCATCCTGGAAGACGTGCCGATGGAACAGTGGGCCATCGCCCTCAAGGGCGCGGAACCATCGATCCGCGACGCCGTGCTGAAAACCATGCCGCGCCGCCAGGCACAGAGCTTCGAAGACATGATGCGCCGTTCCGGCCCCGTGCCGTTGAGCCGTATCGAACAGACGCGCCAGGAAATCATGGCCACCGTCAAGGGCCTCGCCGATGCGGGCGAGATTGAAGTGCAACTGTTTGCCGAAGCGGTGATTGAATGAAGCACTTTCGCTCGTATCGTTTCCCGCCGCTGTCGCAGTTCATCGCCGCCGGCCAGCGCAGCGCCAACGAGGATACGGATGGCCAGTGGCAGGCGTCCGTCTCGGAAGGCTTCGAACAGGGCCAGCGCGACGGCTATGAAGTGGGCCTGGTGCAAGGCCAGCAGGATGGCTACGACACCGGACGCAACGATGGCATGGCGCAGGGCCGCGAAGAGGGCCGCAATGAAACGCTGGTGGCGCTGGACCGCCTGGCGCGCCCCGTCGACGCCATTTTGCGCGACCTGAAAAAGGTGCGCGCCGACTACCGCGCCGCGCAGCGCAAGGAAGTGGTCGACCTGGTGGCCAAGGTGGCGCGCCAGGTGATCCGCGCCGAACTGGCGCTGCAGCCCGTGCAACTGCTGGCCCTGGTCGATGAAACGCTGGCGTCGATGCCGCCCACGCGCGAGGAAATCGACGTCTTCCTCAACCCGGAAGAATTGAAACGCATCAGCGAACTCGATCCGAAGCGCGCCAAGCGCTGGAACCTGATCGCCGACGCCCGCCTCGACGCCGGCGAATGCCGCATCAAGGCTGGCGACAATGAAGTCGATGCCGGCTGCCATCAGCGCCTGTCGGCCTGCATGGAACAGGTCAGCAGCCACCTGGCGCTGGCCGCCGAACACGCGGACCAGGGCGCGCCTGCATGATCGCCGACACGCTGCGCAGCTTCGAGATCGGCGACATCCCGGTCGCGACCCCGACCGGCCGCCTGGTCGGCGCTTCCGGCCTGCTGCTGGAAAGTGCCGGCTGCCGCCTGCACACGGGCCAGCGTTGTCAAATTGAAACTGTGAATGGCGAGTGGCTCGATGCGCAAGTGGTCGGCTTCCGCGAAAAACTGTCCTACCTGATGCCGTTCAAGAAGGCCACGGGCCTGACCACGGGCGCGCGCGTGCTGCCCCTGCCCGACAAGGCCAGCCTGCAGATCGGCCCCTCGTGGCTGGGCCGCATGGTCAATGGCCTGGGCGAGCCGATCGACGACCTGGGCCGCCTCGGTGGCGAACACATCCTGGAAGTGACGCCGCCGAAGGTCAATCCCCTGAAGAAACAACCGGTGGTCGAACCGCTGGACGTGGGCGTGCGCGCCATCAACAGCATGCTGACCCTGGGCAAGGGCCAGCGCGTGGGCCTGATGGCCGGTTCCGGCGTCGGCAAGAGCGTGCTGCTGGGCCTGATCACGCGCCAGACGGTGGCCGATGTCGTCGTCGTCGGCCTGATCGGCGAACGGGGCCGCGAAGTGCGCGAGTTCGTTGAAAAGTCGCTCGGTGCCGAAGGCTTGAAGAAAGCCGTGCTGGTGATCGCGCCGGCCGACGAATCGCCATTGATGCGCATCATGGCCACCGAGCTGTGCCATTCCATCGCTGCCCACTACCGCGACCAGGGCAAGCACGTGCTGCTGCTGGTCGATTCGCTGACGCGCTATGCGATGGCCTTGCGCGAAGTGGCGCTGGCCCTGGGCGAACCGCCGGCCACGCGCGGCTATCCGCCATCCGTGTTTTCGAACTTGCCGCAACTGGTCGAGAGCGCCGGCAACGGCGCCCATCCGGAAGGCAGCATGAGCGCCATCTACACGGTGCTGGCCGAAGGCGACGACCAGCAGGATCCCGTCGTCGACACGGCGCGCGCGATTCTCGACGGCCATATCGTGCTCACGCGCGAACTGGCCGAACGGGGCCACTACCCCGCCATCGACATCGCCGCCTCGATCAGCCGCTGCATGGCGCAGGTGATCACGCCCGGCCACATGCAGGCGGCGCGCGCGCTGAAGGCATCGATGGCGCGCCATGCGCGCGTGCGCGACCTGATTCCGCTGGGCGCCTACGTGCCCGGAGCCGACCCCATCACCGACCGCGCCGTGCAACTGCACGCGCCGATCGAGGCATTCCTGTGCCAGGGCACCAAGGAAGAGGCACCGATGGCGCCCTGCATCGAACAACTTGAACAAATCATGGCCTAGGAGCATTTGTGAGCGACTCGCATACCATCCGCAACCTGACCACGCTGGTCGGCCTGCGCAGCACCGAGGTGGAACGCCTGCAGGGCGAAATGGCGGCGCAGACGGCCGTGCGCGAACGCTACCAGAAGAACCTGGAGCGCCTGACGGGCCTGTACACGGATAGCGGCCCCAGCGGCGCCCTGCCCCTGGCCCTGTCCGTCAACTGCGGCAACTTCAAGCAGGCGGTCATGCAGATGGCCGACCAGCACCGTACCGACCTGCACTTGCATGAGGCCAACATGGCCGTGTCGCAGCGCGCGCTGAACACGGCCTGGGCCAAGCGCGAGGTGCTGGACCAGGTGCTGACGCAGAAACAGAAGCATGTTGCAAATGAGCAACAAAGAGTCGATGCCAAGCGCCAGGACGAACTGGCGACGCAATTCTGGTTCCGCGGGCAGGTAAAATGAAGCTTGTGTAAGTTTCTTTCAGGAAAACTTCACAAAACGGGAATGGGGGTCGCCTTGTACCGGTATATCCCTTTATTCAGGAGTCTGGCATGGCAAACGTAATTACTGCACCGCAATACGATCCGATCGTCACCGCAAAAAACCTGGCGACCAAGGCAGTCGCGGCGCAGCAGGACAAGTTGACTAAGCAGACCGCGCTGGCGAACAACACGGCCACGGCGCTGAACAACCTGAAGCTGGCCATGAGCGCCTTCCAGAGCTCGATGACGACCATGAGCAGCAGCACCAAGTCGCTGCTGAGCCAGTCCGCCACCTTCAGCAATACCGCATATGGCAGCGGCACGGCCGACGCCACCGCCGTCGCCGGCAGCTATTCCTTCTTCGTGCAGCAGCTGGCCACGGCCAGCCAGACCTCGTACGGCGGCCTGACCAGCAGCCCCGCCGCCGGCAGCGGCACGCTGGCCGTGCGGATCGGCGACCCGCTGGCCCCCGTCACCGCGGACAACAGCTTTGACATCGACCTGAGCGCCGCCGACAAGGATGCCGACGGCAACCTGACGCCGCAGGAAATCGCCGCCGCCATCAATGGCAACAGCAAGAACAATTCGCGCGTGACGGCGTCCATCGTCACCATCGGCAACCAGGCGCAGCTGGTATTGACGTCTAACCTGACGGGCAAGGAAAACGCCGTCACGCTGGATGCCTCGAGCGTGACGAATACGGCGCTGACCAAGGCGCTGGTGACCGATGCGGCCACCAACATCAAGGAAGTCGTCAAGGCGCAGGACGCCATCGTCTGGCTGGGCGCGAAAGACACGGGCACGCAAATCACCCAGGCATCGAACACCTTCACCAACGTGACGGGCGTGAAGATGACGTTCAGCAAAGCCATGAACACGGGCGACGCGCCGGTGACGGTCACGGTGGCCACCGACAGCGGCGGCACGGCAACCAATGTGCAAGCGTTCGTCGACGCCTACAACAAGCTGAAAAGCGTGCTCGACGGCCTGGCCAGCTCCGGCGATCCGGACAAGAACGTGGCGGCCGGCATCTTCGCCCACGATTCGGGCTTGAACGCGCTGCGCAGCAACATGAACAATCTGCTGCGCCAGAGCATCGGCGGCGTTTCGCTGGTGTCGTATGGCGTGACCGCCAACCGCGACGGCACGCTGAGCCTGAATACGGCCAAGCTGACGGCCAAGCTGGCATCGAACCCTGGCGACCTGGACAAGTTGTTTGGCAACAACAGCCTGTCGGCCCCATCGGGCGTGTTCGGCGGCCTGGACAAGGCGCTGAGCCAATGGAGCAACATCACCAAGGGCCAGCTGGTGCAGCGTCTCGACGCCAATACCAGCCTGCAGAAATCGCTGACCAAGAGCACCGATTTGCTGACGGCCCAGTACAACACGGCCTACAAGCGTTTCCTCGATCAATTTACGCGCCTGCAAGTGATGCAGGAGCAAATGTACAAGACGGTCGACATGTTCGACGCCATGTTCGGCAACGACAAATCCTAAGGCGAGCGTGCCTGCCGCGCCGCCGCAAGTTTAGACAGTGAGAAATAAGACATGTTAAACAATGAAGCTTACGGCAACTACCATGCAGTCAACCTCGATGCGCAGACGTCGCGCGCCTCGCCAGTCGAACTGGTGCTGGTGCTGACGGATGGCCTGCTGGAAGAACTGGCGCGCGCGCGCGGGCATATCGTGGGCAAGCGCTACGAACAGAAGGCGATCAGCCTGGATAAATGCACGCAGATCATCAACGGTCTGTCGAGCTCGCTCGATTTCGACAATGGCGGCGAAGTGGTGGTCAACCTGGCGCGCCTGTACGACTATTGCGTGGCGCGCCTGTACACGGCCGGCATCAAGCTCGACCCTGCCCTGATCGATGAAGTGACTACCTTGATGACCACCATCAAGCGTGGCTGGGTGGGCGTCCAGGCCAACAATGCCTAGGCGCGGCGTCCTGCAACAGCTGAACCGGCAATTGAGCGCCGCCATTGCCCAGAAGGACTGGGATGCGATGGGAAAACTCTCTGCCAGCCTGGCGAAAAACATTCCCCTGCTGGCAGAACGTGGCGCATGGAATGCGCTGGAACAAACAGAATTGTTGCAATTGCGCAAAATTCACGCGCAAGCGGTTAAAATTTGCTCTGAGGAAAAAGAACGCCTGGGTTTGCACCTGGGCGCATTACAGGCAAATAAGGAAGGTTGGGTCGCCTACGCCGCGCTCGGCGAATTCGACTCTGAAGGGTATCAAGCATGATCATGAGCTTCAACACAGCACCGGCGCAGCCTGCGCCGACGACCAACGCAGCACCGGCGCTGCCGGCACTCTTGCCCGGCTTGCCAGGCGGCGCCGCGCCCGCGGGCACGACGGCCAGCGCGCCATCGGCCCTGCCCCTGTTCGCGCAAGTGCTCGATGTGACGGGCGTGACGACGCAGGACACCGCTGCCGTCCCCGCCAACGATGGCGACACCGACACCGACACGGCCAGCAAACCCGACGGCGGCAGCCTGCCAGCGATGGCGCTGCCCGTCATCGGCTTGCCGCTTGCCCCCTTGCCCGTTGCCCTGCCGCAACAGGCGGACGCGGCGGCGGCAGAAGCGCGCGGCGCCGCGGCGCAGACGCAGGTGCAGGCCAGCGCGGCGCAAGCCAATCCGGCACTGAACATCAGCCTGCATCCGGCCGCCGTCACCCTCAGCAGCCAGGCTGTGCCGCAACCGGCGGGCCGCGACACGCGCGAACCGCTGGCCGCCGCCAACCCATTGCCGGCAGCCAAGGGCGGCGCGGACAGCGCCACGGCCCTGCCGTTTGAATCGCTGCTGAAACAAGCCGCCCCCGTCGCTGCCGCTGTCGCCGCCCCCGCGCGCGATGGCGAGCGGGCCGCCAGCCCTGCCGCATCGGCCGCGCCCAACCTGGGCCTGACGGGCGCCGTGGCGAACGCCACGCCGGCCGCCGCCGGCGGCGACACGATCAAGCTCAACGGTTCAGCCCAGCAATGGCAGGAACCGCTGCGCGAGGCGCTGGGCGAACGCCTGCAGACGCAGATCGGCCGCAACAGCGAGCACGCGACGATCCGCCTCGATCCCCCCATGCTGGGCCGCATTGAAATTTCCATCCGCCACACGGCCGGCGCGCTGCAAGTGAATGTCACGGCGTCGAACACGGAAGTGCTGCGCCAGTTGCAGGGCATCGGCGAAAACATGCGCAGCGACCTGGCGCAGCGCCAATATACCGACGTGGCCGTGAATATCAGCGCCACGCCGCGCAGCCCGGCCGCGCAGGCGTTTGCCGAAGGCGATGCGCGCGGCCAGCGTCAGCCGGGACGCCAGCAGGACGAGGCGGAACCGGGCCGCGCCCTGTCCGACGGCACGCCAGCAGGCACATCCTCCAGCAACACTTACGCCATGCATGAGCGAGAGTACAACTGATGAATATGAAAATGAAACTGATAGCCGGCTTTGTCGCGGTGGCCGTGCTGGCCGCCGGCGCGGCCGGTGGCGCCATCTGGTACCTGGCCAAGCCCGTGTCCGCGCCTGGCGCGGTTGCTGAAGCAAAAGCCCCGCCGCCGCCCGCCACGGGCAAGAAGGCGCGCAAGTTCATCACGCTCGACAAGGTCATCGTGATGCTGCGCCGCGGTCCGGGCGACAGCGACACGCACTACCTGTCGGCCGACCTGGTGATCGCCACCACCGAGGAAAAGGAAAAGCTGACCAAGGACCACTTGCCGCTGATGCGCTCGATCGCCGTCAGCACGCTGTCGAGCTTTCCCATGGACAAGGCGCAAACCATGACGGTGGAGCAGTATGCCGAGCAGATCAACAAGGCTTTCAATGTCAGCTATGAACGCGAACAGATGGAAAAGCCGTTTACCGAAGTCATGGTCGGCAAGCTGATCATTGAATAAGCCGACACGCCAGCCGACCTAGTGGGAGATCCCTTGGCCTATGTAGAGCAATACCAGGAAGCGTATGGCGCCGGCGAATATGCGGCCGCCAGCGCTTGCGCGGCCGTGCTCAGTGTTGCTGAAGAGCAACAACATCTGGTGGCGTATGCCCCCCTGGTGAAACGCATCGTGCGTCAGCTCAATTCGCAGGTATCGGGCGCCATCGACCGCGACGACATGGAACAGATTGGCCTGATGGGCTTGCTGGAAGCGCTGCGCCGCTACGGCGTGCCCGACCAGTCCTTCGGCAGCTATGCCAGCCTGCGCATCCGCGGCGCCATCCTCGATGAATTGCGGCGCCAGGATTGGCGCCCGCGCGCCGTGCGCCAGGAAAGCCACCGCCTGCGCGACAGCGTACGCGCCCTGACCCGGCGCCTGGGCCGCGAACCGCTGGATGCGGAAATCATGGCGGCCCTGAAGCTGACGCCGGAAGCGTTTCAAGAATACCAGCTGGCGGAAAACGCCGAGCTGATCGCCAGTTTCGACGAAGTGCTGCAGGAAAGCCTGGGCCAGGCCGACAGCGCACCGAGTCCGGAAGAGCAATTGATGGTGCGGCGCAGCCTGGAGCAGGCCCTGCGCGCGCTCGACGAGCGCGAACAGCGCGTGGTGCAGATGTATTACGAATTCGAATTGAGCTATAAGGAAATTGCCGCCGTGCTGGACCTGAGCGACGCCCGCGTCTGCCAGCTGAACAAGACGGCACTGGGCAAGATGAAAGCCATGCTGCAAGACGATTAACAGTGAAGCGCCAGTTCGGCAATAGTTTCAGTAAAACCCATCAAATTGATGCAGCACAATGACGCAGAAAGGCAGTTGACATGGTAATTATCGGTATCTTAATCGTGATGGGGTGTGTATTCGGAGGCTTCGCCCTGATGGGCGGCACCGTCCACGCGATCTGGCAACCGGTCGAGTTGATCATCATCATCGGCGCCGCCGTCGGCGCCCTGGTGCTGGGCAACCCCAAGCATGTACTCGGTGAAATGCTGCACCAGATGCGCAAGATCGTCACGCACAAGAAGCAAGGCTCGGAATTCCAGCGCCAGTTGCTGCTGCTCATGTATGAACTGCTGCAAACGGCGGCCGGCGGCCTGAAGGCGCTCGACGCCCACGTCGAGGCGCCGCGCGAAAGCGCCCTGTTCCAGCGCTATCCGCTGGTGCTGGAAGAGCCGAAACTGCTCGCTTTCATCGTCGACAACTTCCGCTTGATGGCGATGGGCAAGATCAACGCGCATGAACTCGAAGGCGTGCTGGAGCAGGAACTGGAAGCCATCCACGACGAATTACTGCAACCGTCGAAGTCGCTGCACAAGATCGCCGAAGCCATGCCAGGCTTCGGTATCCTGGCCGCCGTGCTCGGCATCGTGATGGCCATGAATTCCGTGGCCGACGGCGCCGATGCGGCGGAAATCTCGGAAAAAGTGGGCGCCGCCATGGTCGGTACCTTCATCGGCATCTTCTTTTGCTACGGCGTGCTCGATCCGATGTGCAATATGATGAAACAGCTGGTGGGCGAGGAAGGCTCGACCATGGAATGCGTGAAGGTCGTGCTGGTCACACACGTGGCGGGCAAACCGCCGCTGCTGGCCATCGATGCGGGCCGCCGCCTGGTGCAGCTGAACATCAAGCCAAGCTTCGCCCAGCTGGAAAGCTGGATCAATGCGCTGGAAGATGGCGGCGCGGAACAAGAGCAAGGCCAAGGCCGGGGAGGCCGCCGTGCTAAAGCCGCATGAGAAACATGAACAGGCCATCATTAAGCGGGCCGGTCGCAAGCATGACGACGACGGCCACGGCGGTGCCTGGAAGGTAGCGTTCGCGGACTTTTGCCTGGCCCTGCTGTCGCTGTTCCTCGTGCTGTGGCTGATGGCCGCGCGCGAACAGCAGGCGATGAAGGAAATCATGATGGATGCCAGCGCCGGCAGCCGCCAGGGCGAAGGCCAGGGCGTGATGCCGGAACAGAAAGGCGGCCCCCGCGGCAGCCTGATCGAGCGCTTCCCCATGCCCCGCAAGGGCACGGGCGACACGCGCACGGAAGGCAAGCAGATGCATGATGGCAAGGCCGGTTCGGCGCCGAAGAATGAAACCAAGGTCAGCTACCAGTCGCCGGAGGACTTGATGGCCCTGTCGCGCGCGCTTGACAAGCTCAGCGATGAAGCGGGCCTGAAGAGCAATCTGCAATCGGTGATCACGCCCTACGGCTTGCGCGTCATGCTGCACGATACGGACAAGCAAGGCATGTTCGTGCGCGGCAGCGCCGTGCCGACCGACCGCTTCCGCAAGCTGTTGCGCCAGATGGGCCCCGTGTTTGCGCAGATGGAGAACCAGATGCTGATCGTCGGCCATACCGATTCGATGCAGTACGCCAATACCGGCTATGAAGGCTATTCGAACTGGACCCTGTCGGCCAACCGCGCCATGTCGGCGCGCGCGCAATTGCTGATTGGCAGCATGAGCCCGGACAGCGTGCTGCAAGTGGTGGGCATGGCCGACCGCGCGCCGCTGGACGTGAAAAACGCCAGCGCCGGCATCAACCGCCGCATCGAACTGTTAATATTGACGCGTGGCCAGGCTGACAGCATCGCCGCCATGTTCGGCATGGCCGGGCAAAAGGCGCAAGGCGAAGAGCTGCAAGTGGGTGAGCCGGACTCGGGCACGCTGCAACGCCTGCGCGAGAAACTGGGCTTGCCCGCCAAGAAAGAACGGGACGAGCATGCAAATTAAGGGCAAGGGACAACGTATGAAAATCTCCTCCGGCAATACCGGTGCCACCGTGCGCAGCGGCGCCGTGGCCCCTGCCGAGGCAATCGCCGAGAACGCCGGCGCCGGCGCCGTGTCGCCCGGCTCCTCGGCCGGCACGGAAATGCAATCGGCCGTGCTGCAGCCTGCCATGGCCGCCCTGCGCGCCATGCCCGAGATCGACCACGAGCGCGTGGCCATGCTGCGCGATGCGCTGGCCAAGGGCGAATTGCCATTCGACCCGTCGAAACTGGCGGGCCTGATCCAGCGCTTCCATGGCGGCGAATCGTGACCGCGCCGCGCAAGGGCATCACGCGCCAGGAAGCCGTGCGCCGCGTCCTGCAGGGCATGGCCGATGACCAGCTCGGCTACGCCGCGCTGCGCACCTTGCTGGACGAACAATTCCAGGCCGCTTTGCAGCACCAGAGCGCCCAGCTGACGGCCCTGGCCGAACCCGTGATCGCCGCCGTCGAACAGCTCGATGCGCGCCGGCGCCAGCGCGTCAGCCTCGTCACTGCCCTGCTGGGTCCGCAAGGCGATATGGCGCAATTGTTTGCGTTATTGCAAGACGAAGCGCGCAGCAAGGCCCAGGACGACTGGGCGGCGCTGGAACAGATGGTGCTTGAATGCAAGCGCCTGAATGCCCGCAACAGCGAATTTTTAACAGAACAGTACAGCATCATGCAGCGCGTGCTGCATGGCGAGGAAGATACCTATGCGCCAGGCTGATTTTTCAGGCATCCGCGCCACGGCGGCGACGCCATCGACGGCGGCAACGAATGCCGTGCAGAGCAATATGCGCGCGACCAGCGGCACCGCGTCCACCGGCAGCTTTGCCAGCGTGTTCCAGCAGGTGCAGGGCGAAGTGGCCCGTTTCATCGAACAGGGCGGTGGCAACGCCACCACCCTGAACCCGCAGGGCCGCGCCTACCTGGAACAGGGCCAGCCCGTCAATGTGCTGGGCAGCATCAACCAGGGCGGCGAGATCGGCGAAGTACAGCAGCAATTCCTCGCTTCGATCAAGCCATGGACGGAAGAAACGGGCGCGCGCCTGGGCGTGGCGCCGGAAATCGTCGCCGCCCACGCGGCGCTGGAATCGGGCTGGGGCCAGCGTCCGCTGCGCCAGGGCACGGGCGCCGACACGAATAATTTGTTCGGCATCAAGGCCAGCGGCAAATGGCAGGGCGACGTGGCCAGCAATGTCACGACCGAATACGAAGCGGGCAGCGGCACGGCCCTGAAGAAGACCGAGCGCTTCCGCAGCTATCCGGACCAGGCCAGCGCCTTCCGCGACTATGCGCAGGTGCTGCTCGACAATCCACGCTACCGCGCCGCCCTGAACACGGGCGCCGACGCGGGCGCCTTCGCGCAAGGCCTGGCGCGCGGCGGCTATGCCACCGATCCCAACTACGCCGCCAAGCTGACCCAGCTGGCGACGCGCCTGCAGCGCACGGCCGCCGCAGACTGATCGTCCCTTAACGGCCGGGAATCTCGGCCGGCTCCACCACGCCCGCATCGACCACCCTGGCACGTATCACCGTGCCGCTGGTGGCGTTGCGCACGCGTATCACCTCTCCCAGCGCACCGGGATCCATGGCTTCGCCGGCCATGCTCACTTCCACCTGCTCCTTGCGCGCGACGATGCTGACCGCGCTGCCGCGCTTGATCAGCATGGGCGACGCCAGCTGTCCCTGGCGCAGCACTTCGCCGGCGCGCAAGCTGCGCCGGCTCGACAGGCCGACGGCGCCGGGCAAGGAGGAAATACTGTCCGGCACCATCGTCACGTCGCGCCGCGCCAGCACCACGTCGCCGGCCTGCAGCGGCGTATTCGCCGTCACGGGCGCGCTGGTGACGGCCACCTGGGCCGTGACGCTGCCGCGCACGAGCATTTCATAACGCCAACCGTTGCTTCCAGGACACACTGCCACGAAGCGCATGCGCTGTGCGGAGCGGCTGTCGGCCGCCTCCAGCGCGACGGGCGCCGCGCACGCCGGCACGGGGCGCGTGCTTTTCACGACGGCCACCTGGAATTGCGGTTCCAGCAACCCGGCCGTGGCCGCCTGGTGCGCCAATTGCTCACGCGCCAACTGTTCCACACGTGAAAATATATTGTCGGCTGGCAATTCTGCGCGTCCTGCACTACTATATAGGCTGGTCAGTAAAAATAGGCCCGGAAGCAGTATGTGAGGACGTGGCGCCTTGTTTCGGATCATCGTAATGCTGTTGAAATGAATCATTGCTAACCTTAATCAAAGATACTGAAGCGGCATGACCTTACCATGCGTCAACATGACCTGGCTGGGATTTTACCTCCGCACCACCTGTTTTCTGGCCCGAACTGCAAAAAGCACGATCGAATTCAACACAAAGGATGACCATGGGGATTAATTTCAAGGAAGCGCTGGGCGTGCATGCCGACGCACTCGGACTGCGTGCCGACCGCACGCGCGTGCTGGCAGCCAACATCGCCAATGAGAACACGCCTGGCTTCCAGGCCATGGACATGGATTTCGGCAGCGCCCTGCAGCAACTGCAGGACAATGAAGCTGGCCTGCTGTCGACCGATGACGATGCCAGCGCCCTGTACCGCGTACCTTTCCACCCCAGCCGCGACGGCAACACCGTCGAAATCGGCGTCGAACAGGCGGCATTCTCGCAGAATGCCACCGACTTCCAGACCAGCCTGACTTTCGTCAACATGAAACTGAGGGGTCTGTCCAAGGCCATCTCCGGACAATAAGGACCCGCATGAGCTTCCAGGATATTTCCAAGATCGCCGGTTCGGCGATGGCGGCGCAGACCGTGCGCCTGAACACCATCGCCAGCAACCTGGCCAACGCCGATTCCGTCGCCGGTTCCGAAGGCGAAACCTACCGCGCGCGCAAGCCCGTGTTTTCCGCCGTGATGGATGGCCCCGGCGCCAGCGGCGCCGGCGGCCGCGTGCAGGTGCTCGACGTGGTGCAGAGCGATGAACCGCTGCGCAAGGTCTACGAGCCGGGCCACCCGATGGCCAATGCCGACGGCATGGTGTACTACCCCAACGTCAATCAGGTGGCCGAGATGACCGACATGATGTCGGCCTCGCGCGCGTTTGAAACGAATGTCGAAGTTCTGGGCCGCATCAAGTCGATGCAGCAGTCGCTCCTCAAATTAGGTGAAGCATAAGCCATGGAAACGAATCTCTTTACAAACAACAGCAGCGGCAGCAACAGCGGCAGCAACGCCGTCAAGTCGCAAAGCAATGCCACGCAAGACATGTTCACCAAGCTGCTGGTGGCCCAGATCAAGAACCAGGATCCGCTGGCGCCGACCGACCCTAGCCAGTTCGTCAATCAGTTGACGCAGCAGGCGCAGACGGAAGCGATGCAGAACCTGTCGGCGCTGACCAGCGCCAATGCCAGCGTGCTGCAATCGATGCAGGTGCTGGCCCTGGGCGCGCAAGTCGGTTCCGAAGTGATGGTCAACAGCGACACCGTGCAGCTCGACAAGAGCAAGGTCAGCGGCAGCATCGCGCTGGCCGCCGGCACCACCAAGACCACGGTGACCCTGAAAGGCGTCGACGACAAGGAATACAAGATCGAACTGGGCGCCAAGTCGCCCGGTACCGTGCCCTTCACCATCGACCCCGTCGCGTTGGGCTTGCCTGCCGGCACCTATAAAATGACGGTCACCACCAATGGCACTGAAAAGCCGTCGGTCGACATCGCAGGCAAGCTCAACAGCGTGCGCCTGTCGTCCTCCGGCAGCATGATCTTGAGCGTGTCGAACCTGGGCGAAGTCAACCCTGGCGCGATCACCGGCTTCAACGGTAAGACGGCCTGATCCGCCCTCACCTTTCCTGAACACTAATCTCGTCCTTCACTAAAGGAAGTCAACATGAGTTTCGACATCGCCCTGTCCGGTATCCAGTCCATCAACCAACAGTTGAACAGCACCAGTAACAATATCGCCAATGCCGGCACCTACGGTTTCAAGAGCAGCCGCGCCAACTTTTCGGCCATGTACGCCGGTTCGCGCGCGACGGGCACGGAAATCGGCTCGGTCACGCAAAGCATGTCACTCAATGGCGGCGTGCTGAACACGGGCCGCGCGCTCGACGCGGCCATCGACGGCCGCGGCTACTTCGTCACGCGCGATGCGCAAAACACCATGAACTACAGCCGCGTCGGCATCTTCTCGGCCAGCAGCGACGGCAAGCTGATCGATTCGAACGGCCGCCTGGTGCAAGGCTATGCGTCGGTAAAAGGCAGCACCACCCTGGGCACCATGGGCGACATGGTCATTCCGACGGGCCAGATTCCCGCCGTGGCATCGACCAAGCTGGCGTATGCCGCCAACATGTCGTCCGAATGGACCATCAAGGCCGTACCCTTCAACAAGACCAACGAACTGAGCTACAACAGCGGCAAGTCCTCGATTGTCTACGATTCGCTGGGCGCCAAGCACTCGCTGGGCCAGTACTTCGTCAAGACGGCGACGGGCGTGGACGTGCATTACACCTTCGACAACGTCGACGTGACGCCGGTGACGAGCATGACGTTCGACACCTCCGGCAAGCTGGTGACGGGCACGACCGCCTCGCCAGTCCTGCCGACGCCGCCTGGCGCGGCAGCCATGACGGTCGCCATCGACTACACGGGCACCACCCAGTTCGCCGGCGAAGCAACGACCTCGACCGACCGCGCCGACGGTTATGCCTCGGGCACCTACACGGGCGTGGAACTGGCTGACGACGGCTCCGTCGTGGCGAAATACACGAATGGCCAAAAGCAAAGCATCGGCGTGATCGCCCTGGCCACCTTCCCTGACGAAGGCGCACTGACCGCCGTCAACGATACCAGCTGGGTCGCTTCGACCACGTCCGGCACCGCCATGTACGACCGTCCCGGCGTCGGCATGGCCGGCAAACTGGTGACGAGCTCGCTGGAACAGTCGAACGTCGACATCACCTCCGAACTGGTGGGCCTGATGACGTCGCAGCGTAACTACCAGGCGAACTCGAAGGTCATCTCGACCGAGAACGCCATGCTGCAATCGCTGATGCAAGCGCTGTAATCGCCACCACGCAAGGGTAAAGCATAATGGATGCGCTGATTTATACCGCCATGAGCGGGGCCGACCGGGCCCTGCGGGCACAGCAGGTACACGCCAACAACCTGGCCAACATCGAGACGGGCGGCTTCCGCGCCAACCTCGAGGTGTCGACCGCCCAGCCGCTGCAAAACGGCTATGGCTACGACGACCGCCACATGACGCAGACGCAGTCGAGCGCCATCGCCACGCGTACCGGCACCATCAAGGAAACGGGGCGCGAGCTCGACGTGGCCGTCACGGGCAACGGTTACCTCGCGGTGCAATGGCAAAACGGCGAAGCCTACACGCGCGCCGGCGCCATGGACCTCGATGAAACGGGCGCGCTGACCATCAACGGCCGGCCCGTGCTGGGCGAAGGCGGTCCCATCACGATTCCCGAGCACACCAGCCTGTCGATCGGCGGCGATGGCACGATTTCCATCCAGGTACCGGGCACGGCGCAGATGCAGACCGTCGACAAGCTCAAGCTGGTCAACGCGGAAACGGGCGAGCTGACCAAGAACGAGGCGGGCCTGATCGTGGCGCGCAGCGGCGAAGACTTGCAAGCCGACCCGACGGTGCGCCTGCGCGACCGCCACCTGGAAGGCAGCAACGTCTCGGCCGTCGAGGAAATGGTCGCCACCATGAGCCTGAACCGCAGTTTCGAGTTGCAGATGAAAGTATTCAAGGCCAGCGACTCCATGACTGAGTCCGGCAACCGCCTGCTGGGCGCCTAAGCCCAACGCCCATCAAATTATCAGGAGTAAATCATGAATCCAGCAATGTGGATCAGCAAGACCGGCGTGCAGGCACAAGATGCAAAACTGCAAGCCATCGCGAATAACCTGGCCAACGTCAATACGGTCGGCTTCAAGCGCGACCGCGTCGTCTTCGAAGACCTGTTCTACCAGGTCGAGCAGCAGCCGGGCACGCAGCGCGCCGACAACACCCTGTCGCCATCGGGCGTGCAGCTGGGTAACGGCACGCACATGGTCGGCACGCAAAAGGTGTTCACCACCGGCAGCCTGCAAACGACGAGCCGCGAATTCGACGTCGCCATCACCGGCAACGGCTTTTTGCAAGTGCTGCGCCCGAACGGCGAAGCGGCTTACACGCGCGCCGGCCAGCTGAGCCTGAATGAAAATGGCGTGATGGTCAACGCCCAGGGCTTGCCGCTGGTGCCGCAGATCACCGTGCCGAACAATGCCACGGCCATCACCATCGGCGAAAACGGCATGGTCACGGCCACGGTGCCGGGCAATGTGGCCGGCACGGAACTGGGCCAGCTGAACCTCTCCAGCTTCGTCAACCCGACCGGCTTGCTGGCACTGGGCGAAAACCTGTTCCAGGAAACGGCATCGAGCGGCACGCCGACGGAAGGCCGTCCCGGCGAAGGCGCACTGGGCAAGCTCAAGCAATACGCGCTGGAAGGCTCGAACGTGCAGGTGGTCGAAGAGATGGTCGACATGATCGCTGCCCAGCGCACCTATGAAATGAACACCAAGGTGCTGTCGGCCGCCGACAATATGCTGCAATACCTGGCGCAAGCGGCACGCTGATGAAGGCCGCAATGAAAGCTTCGGCGGCCCTGCTGCTGGTGCTGGCGGCCGGTTGCGCCAGCCGTCCGGCCGCGCCGCTGGCGCCCAGCTTTTCCGATACGCCGCTGCCGGTGGCGCCGCGCAGCACGGCGCGCGGCGGCGTCGCCGGCGGCGTCTTCAATCCCGATGCGGGCCTGGCCCTGACCTCGGACAGCCGCGCCTTCCGCGTCGGCGACGTCGTCACCGTGGCCCTGCAGGAAACCACGCAGGCGAGCAAGAAGGCCGGCACCTCGTTCAACAAGGGTTCGTCCGTCGGCGTCGCCGCCGCCGGCCTGCTGGGCAAGACTTTCCCGAAGACGGGCATCGACCTGTCCGCCGACCGCAACTTCGCCGGCGACTCGACCAGCACGCAGCAAAATGCGCTGTCCGGCGCCATCACCGTGATCGTGCAGGAAGTGCTGCCGAACGGCTTGCTGCGCGTGCAGGGCGAAAAAACCCTGACCCTGAACCAGGGCGAGGAATTCGTGCGCCTGCGCGGCTACCTGCGCTCGGCCGACATCGATTCGAACAACCAGGTGTCATCGTTGCGCATCGCCAATGCGCAGATCGCCTATTCCGGCCAGGGCACCCTGGCCGAAGCCAACAAGCCAGGCTGGCTGACGCGTTTCTTCGTCGGCCCATGGATGCCGTTTTAAGGTGACATCATGAAATTTCGCTCCGCCCTGCCCCTGGCAGCCATGCTCGCAGTGCTGTCCGGCCTGTCCCTGCCCGCCAGCGCCGCGCAAGTGCTGCGCAACCTGGTCAGCATCGAGGGCGTGCGCGACAACCCGCTGGTCGGCTACGGCCTCGTCGTCGGCCTAAACGGCAGCGGCGACACGACGCAGGTGAAGTTTTCCAGCCAGTCCGTGGTCAACATGCTCAAGCAGTTCGGCGTCAAGATGCCGGACGGCGCCGAATCGAAAAGCAAGAACGTCGCCACCGTCATGGTCAGCGCCGTATTTCCGCCCGGCTACCGCCGTGGCCAGGCCATCGACGTCACCGTGTCCTCGCTGGGCGACGCGAAAAGCCTGCGCGGCGGTACTTTATTGCTGACGCAGCTGCGCGCGGCCGACAATGAAACGTATGCGCTGGCGCAAGGCAACGTCGTCGTCGGCGGCCTCAACGCCACCGGCAAGAGCGGCTCGTCCGTCACCGTCAACACGCCCACCTCGGGCCGCATTCCGAACGGCGCCAACATCGAGCGTGAAATCCTCAGCGATTTCTCCACCAAGCCGACCGTCACCCTGAACCTGCGCCACCCGCACTTCGAGACGGCCATCAACATCGTCGAAGCCGTGAACCGCCGTTTCGGCGCCGTCGCCACCACCAGCGATGCCACCAGCGTGGAAGTGCTGGCGCCGGAAAACCCGACCCAGCGCGTGGCCTTCATGGCCAAGCTCGAAGCCTTGAGCATCGACGTCGGCGCCGATACGCCGAAAGTGGTCTTCAATTCGCGCACCGGCACCGTCGTCATCGCCGAAGGCTTGCGCGTGAAGGCGGCCGCCGTCACGCACGGCTCGCTGAAGGTCATCATTTCAGAAAGTTCGGCCGTCAGCCAGCCGGCGCCGTTCGGCCGCGGCCAGACCACCGTCACGCCGCAATCGAAGGTGTCCGTCGACCAGGGCAACGGCAATATGTTCAAATGGCCGGCCGGCGCCAAGCTGCAGGCGATCATCGACGTCGTCAACAGCCTGGGCGCCTCGCCCGACGACATCATGGCAATCTTACAAGCCCTCGACCAGGCAGGCGCCATCGAAGGCGAACTGGTAGTAATTTGATGATCAATATCAACGACAGCAGCAGCGCCCTGCCCTCGGCGCTCGACGACCGCTCCCCCGCGGCGGCCACGCCGGCCGATCCGCGCTACGCGGCCAAGGCCACCGAGGCGGCCGTCAAGTTCGAAGCCTTCTTCATCTCGCACATGCTGCGCCAGATGCGCTCGGGCACGCGCGAGATGGCGGGCGAAGACAGCGTCTTCAAGGACCCCATCAACAGCGACATGCTGGAAATGGCCGACAACCTGGTGGCCGACAAGATGGCCGGCCAGCGCGCCTTCGGCATCGCCGACGCCATCCTGCGCCAGCTGCTGCCGGCGGCCAGCGCCCCCGTTTCAGCCAAAGGCGCTGTCAAAACCGACAATATTGCAGCGGCGCTTAATAAATCCGTCTGAAGCGTCGCCTGTTGTAGGTAACAACGAATCCAGGCCTGTCCACCCGCACGCGCCACACTCTTCACGAAAGAACCTTGCCCAATGAGCATCATCAGCAATGCATTGTCAGGCAGTATCGCCGCCCAGGCCGCACTCAATGCGGCCAGCCAGAACATCGCCAACCTGCAAACGGCAGGCTATACCCGCCAGGGCGTGCTGCTGTCCTCGCTTGGCGCCGGCGTCGGCGTACGCTCGGCCGGCAATGGCGTGGAAGTGTCGGCCCTCCTGCGCTTTGCCGATGCCTACAAGAGCCAGCAAATGTGGCGCGCCGCGTCCGACCAGGGCGCCCGTTCGCAGACCCAGCCTTACCTGACGCAGCTCGAACGCGTGATGGGCGACGATGCATCGAGCATCAGCAACGGCCTCGACGGCTTTTTCGCCGCCCTCAACGCGGCCGCCGTCGACCCCACGTCGACGCCGCTGCGCCAGCAGATCATCACGGCGGCCGACGCCATGTCGCAGCGCTTCAACAGCATCAGCACCGTCATGGGCAACCAGTTGCTGTCGGTGCACCAGCAACGTGCCGCCATCGTGCCGCAGGCCAATACGGCGCTGCAGAATATCGCCGCGCTGAACCAGCGCATCAGCACCTCGACGGCCTCGGGCACGAACGTGTCGTCGCTGATGGATGCGCGCGACCAGCTGATCGACGGCCTGGCCGCGCAAATGGGCATCGAAGTGCTGGACCAGCCCGACGGTTCGCGCAATGTCTCGTTGAAATCGGGCCAGCCGCTGGTCATCGGCGGCATCGCCGGCTCCCTGAGCAGCACCATGACGGCGACGGGCGACCAGACCCTGAGCCTGGACTTCGCCAAGTCGACGTACACCCTCGACACCGTCGCCATCGGCGGCCAGATGGGCGGCCTCGGCGAATTCGAACAGAACACCCTGAAGCCGCTGCAGCAGTCGCTGCGCGACATGGCCAGCAGCGTGGCCAGCAAGGTCAACGCGCAGCTGGCCCTGGGCCAGACCATGACCGGCACGACCGGCGGTCCCCTGCTGGTGTACGCGAATGACAAGCTGAGCATCACCGCCGGCTTCAACGCCAAGGACCTGGCCCTGTCGCTGACGGGCGCTGCCGGCGACAGCGGCAACTTGCAGAAATTGATCGACATCAAGAATCAATCGATCAATGTCAACTGGGTGGGTTCGGTCCTGATCAGCGACGCCGACACGCAGCTGGTCGGCAAGCTGGGGATCTACAGCCAGCAGAACCAGGCCTTGCTGAAGACGGCCAATACGGTGCGCGCGCAAGCCATCGACGACTGGAAGTCCACCAGCGGCGTGAACAAGGACGAGGAAGCGATGAACCTGGTCGAATTCCAGAATATGTATCAAGCAAACATGAAGGTCATTTCCGTGGCGAATACCTTGTTTGACGCCACTTTGGCAATGATGGGTTAAGGAGAAGATCATGCGTGTCGCCAGTAGCCAGTACCAATCGCTGATCAATATTTCGCTTCAGCAAAATCAGGAACGCATCAATTACCTGACCCAGCAGATGTCGTCGGGCCTGCGCATCCAGCTGCCGTCGGACGACCCGATCGGCAACGTGCGCATTTCGCGCCTGACGCGCGAGCAAGCCATGGTCTCGCAATACCAGGACAATATCGCCACGGTAAAAGTGCGCCTGCTGAAAAATGAAAATTACCTGTCGAGCATGGTCACCGACATGGGGCAGGCGCGCGACCTGCTGGTCTGGGCCGCCGACGGCGGCAATGCGCCGGACGACCTGAATGCGATGACGCAATCGCTGACGGCCATGCGCGACAGCGTGCTGTACACGGCCAACCTGAAGGACCAGGAAGGCCGCTACATGTTTTCCGGCACCGCCACCGACCAGCCCGCCATCAAGTACGACCCGACGGCCGCCGTGGGCGCGCGCTACACATATATTGGCAACACCGACACGCAAACCGTGGTGGTGGGCAATGGCGTGACGCAGGCGGCCAACGTCGACGTGAAAAACCTGGAAGTGTGGCTGAACAAGATCGACCAGGCCATCACCACCCTCAGCGTCCAGGGCGTCAACGCCAACGATCCGGCCGTGCGCACGGTGGTGGGCGCCGCGCTCGACGGCACGGATGACGGCATGGATTTGCTGGCCGGCAAGATCGCCATCTTCGGCGGCGCGCAAAACATCCTGACCACGCTTTCCGGCAACCTGGACAACGTATCGCTGTCGAACAATACCGCCCTGCTGGACTTGAAAAAGACCGACATGGGCGCGGCCGCCATCGAACTGACCGGCTACCAGACGGCCCTGCAAGCGACCTACAAAGCCTACGCCAAGGTGGGCACCATTTCCCTGTTTGACCTTCTCTGACCATCATGCACATCGCTCAGACCTCTTCCTCCTCCGGCGTCAGCGCCAAGGGCGCCGGCACAGCCCGCGTCGTCGATGACGCGTCCGCCGCCATCAACGGCAGCGCCAGCTCCAGCGCGCGCCCTGAAGCGCCGGCGCCGGCGACGAGGAGTTCGACGGCGAGCCTGAAGCGTGGCCTGAGCAACTGGGATCACCAGCTGCAGGGAGAAATTTCCAACGCCCAGCAGACGCTCGACTACCTGGCGCGCAGCAGCAGCCAGCTGCAGGCGCTGAAAAGCGAGCTGGCCGCCAAGCTGGCCGCGCGCCAGGGCCGCGAGGGGCAGGTCGAGGCGCGCGTGCGCCAGTTCAGCAATACCTGGCGCCAGCGCGCCAGCGCCTCGGGCGGCACGCTCGATGCACAGCTCAGCTACACCAGCCCGCAGCCGGCGCAGCAAAACTTCAGCATCCGCGGCCTGACCATGGCCAGCCTGCAGGAAGGGCCGCAGGAAGTGCTGGCCTTCTCCGTGGGCGGCGCGAACCAGGCCTTGCGTTCCGTGAATATCGAACCTGGTCTCAGCGGCGAGCAGATCATCGCCCGCTTCGACCAGGCGCTGATGCCGTCGGGCATCCGCGTCAAGCAGGGCGAGAATGGCGAACTGGTGTTCAGCACGCCGGAAGCGGCATGGGCCAACGTGCGCGACAGCCTGTCCGTGCGCGGCAGCGGCATCCGCTACCCGACCGGCCAGATGAGCCGCGTGCGCACGGATGCGGAACCGGCCGCCATCGCGCCGGAAGAATGGAATACCGGCGACGTCGAAGCCCTGCGCGCCACCTTGCAGCAAGTGGTGCAGGCGCTGGCGCACCTGCAGCAGGCACGCAGCTCCGTCAGCCTGGCGCTGGCGCAAGCCACCGGGCGGGTGGCGCGGGCGCAGCCGGCGCAGGTCAGCGTCAGCATGGACACGCTGGCGGAAAATTTCACGGAAAAAGCCAGCAAGCCCGGCTATGAATCGCTGCTGGCGATCAGCTCGGCCCTGGTCGGCATCAGCCGCGAGCGCGTGGTCGCCCTGCTGGGACTGGGCTAGGCGCCGCCTGCGCGCCGCGCCGTCACACGGCGCGGCGCACATTAAAATCGGCCCTCCCCTATCTGCCGGCGGTGAAAATCCGTAAGATGCTGCTGGTGCGCCGACGCCATGCGATGGCCGCCAGCACATCCCCGTCATCCACACCCGGAGTTCCCTTGATTAAGACCGTCGCCCGGCTGATCAGTCATGCCCTGCTGGGCAAACGCGGCAAGCAGCCGCTCGATATCGCGCGCGTGCGCAAGGTATTGATTTTACGCAATGACAAGATCGGCGACATGATCGTCACCACGCCGCTGCTGCGCACCTTGAAGCAGCATTATCCCCACTGGCAGATCGACGTGGCCGCCAGTAGCGCCAACCGCGCGCTGCTGGTCGGCTGTCCGCATGTCGACGACGTTGTGATCTGGGACAAGCAATCGCTGCTGCGCGATCTGCGCACCACCATCGCCGAGCTGCGACGGCGCCGCTACGACGTCATCTTCAACCCCTACAACCGTTTTTCGATTCCCTTGCTGTTGCGCATCAAATGGCTGGGCGCCCGCTATTTGACGGGCTTTGCCATCCCCAAGTACGGCACCTCGACGGCCAGCCTGGGCATGTTCGACCATACGGTGCCGTGCGACCGCAACGCGCACATCCTGCGCAGCTACTTCGCCGCGTTTGCCGCCTTTGGCTTGCGCGACATCGATGAGCGCTACGAACTGTATGGCGTCGATGCGCATGCGGCGCCGGTCGATGCGGCCTGCGACGCCCTGCTGCGCGACTACGCGGGCCTGTTTTGCCTGAATTTCCAAGGAAGCAATACGCAACGCACGGTCAGCGTGGCCGACGCCCAGCGCTGCTGCGCCGCGCTGGCGGCGCGCTATCCGCGCCATGCCTTGCTGGTGATCGCCGCGCCGGGCGGCGAAGCGCGCGCCGGGGAAATCGTGCACGGCGCCGCCCGGCCGAATGTGCTGCTGGCGCCCGCGACCGGTCATATCCTGGCGCTGGCGGCCCTGATCCGCCGCTGCGAACTGGTGGTGTCGCCCGACACGTCGGTGATCCACCTGGCCTCGGCCTACGACAGGAAAATCGTCGGCTACTATATCCGCACCGACAATTACCGCTGGTTCTACCCGGCCAGCAGCCGCTACCGCGTCCTGCTGGCGCCCGGCCTGACCCTGGACAGCGTCAGCGCCGCCGACACCGTGGCGGCCGTCGAGCAGCTGATGGAAGGCGATGGCGAGGCAGGCCAGCCCCGTCAGGCAGCCGGCTGAGCAGCCAGCATGGCGCCCAGCTGCGGCGCCGGCAAGGCATCGGAAAAGAAATAGCCCTGCGCATAATCGCAGCCGGCCGCGCGCAGCAGGTCGCGCTGCACGGCCGTCTCCACGCCCTCGGCCACCACTTTCAGGCCCAGCCGCTGCGCCAGCGCGATGATCGCTTCGCACAGGGCCAGTTCGGCATCGCCCTGCCCCAGTTCGCGCACCAGCGAACGGTCGATCTTGAGAAAATCGATATCGAACTTCTTCAGGCAGCCCAGCGAGGCCTGGCCGCTGCCGAAATCGTCGAGCGCCAGCGCCAGGCCCATGGCGCGGAACTGGCGTAGCCGCTCGCTCACCTGGCGCGCCTCGTCGAGCAGCACGCCTTCCGCCATGTCGATCACGATGGCGCCCGGCGCCAGTCCTTCGCGCGCCAGGTGCGCCGTCCAGTCCTGGTACAGCGCCGCATCGCAGCGAAATTCCACGGCGGACTTGTTGATGCTGATCTGGAATGCGGCGCCGGACGCGGCCTGCCACTGCCGGGCCTGGCGCACGGCCTGGCGGAAGACCCAGTCGCCGATATCGATGATCAAGCCATTGGCTTCCGCAAACGCCATGAATTCGGCGGGTGCGAGCAGGCCGCGCTGCGGGTGGCGCCAGCGCAGCAACGCCTCGGCCCGCGCGATGCCGCCGCCCTGCAGGCTGACGATGGGCTGGTAATGCAGCTCGAACTGTTCCAGCGCCAGCGCCAGGCGCATGTCACGCGCCGTGTTGCGGCGCAGTTCGGCCGCCTGCTGCAAGGCCGGCGTGAAATAGCTGTAGCAGTTGCGCCCCGCATTCTTGGCCGCATACATGGCCTGGTCGGCATGGCGCAGCAGGGTTTCCGTTTCCTCGGCGTCGGCCGGATACAGCGCCACGCCCACGCTGGCCGACACTTGCGCGCTGTCGCCATCGAGCATGAAAGGCGCGGCCAGCGCCGCGATCAGCCCCTGCAGCACGCGTTCGATGCCGCCCAGCTGGCCCACGCCGGCCAGGAGGACGGTGAATTCATCGCCGCCCAGGCGCGCCACCGTATCCGTCGAGCGCACGCGCTCGCTGATGCGCCGCGCCGCCAGGCGCAGCAGCTGGTCGCCCTTTTCGTGCCCGAAGCGGTCATTGACTTGCTTGAAATGGTCGAGGTCGATGAACAGCAAGGCCAGGCAAGCACCTTCGCGCTTGGCGCGGCGCGCCTCGTTATGCAGGCGGTCGAGGAACATGTGGCGGTTCGGCAAGCCCGTCACCTGGTCGAAGTTGGCTTGCTGCCAGATGCGCTCGGACGCCTCGCGGTGGGCCGTGATATCGCTGACCAGCGCCAGCGCGCCCAGGTAGCCGCCGCCGGAATCGAAGATGGGATTGGTGGCCAGGGTGGCCCACAGCGCGCTGCCGTCGCGGCGCAGGAACTTGAATTCATGGCGCTCGGCGATGCCGTCCTGGCGCCGCGCGATGTTGCGCTCGAGAATGGCACGCCCCTCGTCGTCCATGAAGGCCACCAGCGGCTGGCCCAGCATGTCCTCGATCTGGCAGCCCAGCATGTGCGCCATCTTCGGATTGACAAAGCTCGTCAGCGCCTGCGCATCGATTTCCCAGATGCCCTCCTCGGCGCTGTGGACGATGCGCCGGAAGCGCTCCTCGCTGCGTTCGAGCGCGGCCAGCTTGCCTTCGGCCTGCTCCAGCACCAGGCGCAGCGTCTGCCCGCCAGGATCGGCGCTGCCCAGCAGGCTGACGGGCAAGCCCGGTTCCGGCGCATCCGGGCGCAGCCGCACTTGCAGCTGGATGCGCTCCGGTTCATCGCTGTTGAGCACGCGCTGCACGAACTGCGCGTAATCGTGGCGGAACGCCTCGTGCACGTAGGAACGGAACAGCACATGGCCGGGGCAGCCGCGCGCCAGGCCGAACAGTTCGGCGGCGACCAGGTTCAGCTGCAGGATCACGCCATCGAGGCCCAGCACGAAATAGGCGACGGGCGCCAGCAGGTACAAATCGTTGAAATACGCCTGTTCGCGCTCGACCCGCACGCGCGCGGGGCTGAAGACGCCGTCGTCGAGCAGGGGGGCGTCAGGCCGCGGCGCGCCGTCGTCGGGACGCGCGGAGGAATCCAGTCCAGGTACCGCATGCGGTGGTTTGTCCATGGCTATCCTTTGCAGCGCCGCCCAGACAATCAGGCGGACACTGCCCCGAGACTAGCACTTAGCCGGCCCAGTGTCGAGCCATGCGCGCCATGGATAACTTTTCTACAACAAGCGCCTCAGCGTCCGTGCGCCATGGGGCGCCGGCGCAAGCCGAAGTCGTGCCCCACCACCAGCAGGGTGCTGGCCACCAGGCTGGACAGGCCCACGATCAGCTGGATCAGCTTATCGTCAGGCAAGATCCACAACGAGGATGCGGGCGTCTCGCAGCCGGTGGCGGCGCTGATCAGGGGCGCCACCCAGGCCGCGTCCGGCGTCACGTCGAGCACCACCGCGCCATCGGCGCTGGTCTGCATGTAGATGTCGCCGCCTTCGGCCAGGGTGAAGCAGATGCCGACGCCCGTTTCCGTGGCGCGGATATTGTCCTGCATGCTGCGGTTATGTTCCTCGATCCACACTTCCACGTCATACGGCGTTTCCAGGTGCTCCCAGGGGCGGGGGCGGAAACGCGGGCGTTCGTCCGGCGTGGCGGGGGACTCCGGGATATTGCTGTCTGCTGCGCCTTGCATGCTCTTGACCTCATCTGCGGTGATACGGCGGAACCAGTTGCCCGCCAGCCCACATTATCCACCGTCTGCCCGTTGCGCGGTATGCCGGCGTGCGCCTTCATTCCATGGAGCCATCAGAAAAACTGACAGCTATCAACTTCAAACATCAGCATGACTGACTTAAAATATGCGCCACTTCTTCTTTACAGGCTTTACATGCAAGGCATCAAGCGCAAAATCGTCTACGTCACCGCCTTTGAAATCATCGGCATGGCCATTTCCACACTCTGGCTGACCCTGCTTTCGGGCGAATCGCCCACCAGCACGGGGCCGCTGGCGATCATGATCACCACCATCGCCGTCATCTGGAACCTGCTGTACAACACGGCCTTCGAATACTGGGAAATCCGGCAAGTATCGCGCACGCGCACCGTGTGGCGCCGCATCCTGCATGCGATCGGCTTCCAGATCACCCTCGTCATCTACCTGATCCCGCTGATCGCCTGGTGGCTCGATATCAGCCTGTGGCAGGCGTTCGTGCTCGACTTCGCGCTGATGCTGATCATTCCCTGCTACAGCTTCATCTTCAACTACTTCTTCGACGGCCTGTTTGGCGTGCCCCTGTCGGCGCAGCAGCCGAAAGAAGAACCCACCGACGTTCAGGCCGCTTCGCTGAGCAACTGAAGAAAGGACCGCGCCGCCATGCCCAGCGGCCGGTCCTTGCACCACACGAGGTGGATAGGCAGCACCAGGCCATTGCCCGTATTCTTGAACGCGACGCGGCGCACACGCCCCGCCGCCAGCGAATCGGCGATGGCCGAGGCGGCGAAATTGCCCCAGCCCAGGCCCGCCTCGACCATGGACAGCGCCATCGGCAAGCTGTCCGTGCGCCAGTAGGACAGTCCCACCACGGGGCGCGCATCGGCCAGGTCCAGTTCGCGGCTGGCCACGATGATCTGGCGCAAATTCACCAATTCCTCGATATACAGGGGCCGGCCCGCCTCGCTGGGTGCATGCTGCGTGGAAATAATCGCCAGCAAGGCATCGCTGCCCACCAGCTGGAACTGCTCTTCATGGTTGATGCGCCCGCCGCCGAAGGCCATGCAGGCGCTGATGCGGCCCCGGTGCAGCATGTCGAGCACATCATCCTGCGGCGCCGTCAGCACCTCGATGTCGAGCAGCGGGTGGCGCTGCGACAAGGCCCGCACGGCGCGCAAAAAAGGCGCATGATCGAGTTCTGCCGCGATGCCCAGCGAAATGCGGCTTTCCAGGCCTTGCGACAATTGCTGCGCATGCAAGTGCAACTGTTTCAGCTGGTCGGCGATCAGGCGCGCATGGGGTATCAGGGCCACGGCGGCCGGCGTGGGCACGGCTTCGCGCGCACCGCGGTCGAACAGGACGATCCCCAGTTCCGCCTCGATATTCGCGATGGCCATGCTGACGGCCGACGGCGCCCGCCGCAAGGCGCGCGCGGCGCTGGAAAAGGAACCGCCGTCGACGACGGCCAGGAACAGTTCGATGTTATGGCTGGACAGTTTCATGGGGCAGGAAGGGAAAAGCGGCACTTTTGCGCGCGCCGGCGGTCAAACAGCAAGGACAAGCACAGGAGCAGCCATGCATCATGCACTCACCTACCGCCGCGGCGGCTATGTATCGGACTTTACCCGCTTTATCGATGGCTATCTGCAAGCGCATCCCGAGGTGCAGGCCAGCCAGCGCCGGGGCTGGCGCATCTTCTGGGAGCGCCCCGTGAATTTCGACGCATGGCGGCGCGCCGGCAACGATAGCGTGCCGGAGCCGCCCTACCACTACGATTAGCGAGCAAGCGCCTGACAACATCGTCGTGGCATCGTCGTGGGCGGCAGCGACTTGCGGGCAGGACTGCAGTCGTACCAGGGCACGGCTGCAGTGGCCATCGCAGGCCGCGCAGCGCGCCGCGCGCGGTTGGGCCTGGCGCTTAGCCTTTCCAGGTGCGCTGCAGCCCCGTATCGGCATGGATCCAGCCGCCACGGGGGCCGGAACGGTAATAGAAGCCCACGCCGCCCTGCTTGAAGCTGCGCACGAGCGAACCGAGCACTTCCGCGTTCAGGTTGGCCACGCGGATGTCGGCGGCACGGCCCGAGATGTGCAGCGACTGGCGCGCGGCCGGCACGCCCGCTTCGCGCAGCCGGCTGTTCGACTCGGCCGTGCGGTAGCCCGACAAAATCTCCAGCGGCTGCTCGATGCCGTAGCGGGCCACGAACGCTTGCGTGCCCCACAGGGTTTCCAGCAGTTTCGGGTCGATCGGCGCCGTCTTCTTGCCGTTGACGTCGCGCAGCAGATGGCACAGCTCCTGATAGGCTGAATCGATGACCTCGCCATCTTTCCAGTACAGCAGTTTCGCCTTTTCATTGCTGGCCGGGCGCACCACTTCCAGCGTGCGCGGCTTGAGCCAGAATTCCAGGTCCAAGGCCTGCGCGTCGAAGATGTCGGGTGGCGGTTCCAGCTCCGTGATGGGCTGGCGCGTCTGCGAGGTGACGGAGCGGTCGATGCTGGCCAGCTGCGTCGGCTGCGGCGGCACGCCCGTGCGCGGGGCGCGCGGCTTGGCGCTGGCCGTGGCCGAGGCGGGAGCGGCCGTGCGCGAGGCGCAGCCGATGAGGGGAGTGGCAACCAGGCCCAACGCGGCCAAGCTCATACCGTGGTGTAGAAAATTTCTGCGCGATGCCATAGTCATTCCAATATAACGATACGAATACTATAGCGTATTGTGCTGCGAAGAAAAACCCTCAATGCCTATCGTACGGGCCTGATTGCGGCCCATGGCGCCTCAGGCGGCAAAAGCGACGGGCGCGATCGCCCCTTTTGCCTGTGCCAGCGCCGTCAGGGGCTTGTCCAGCAAATAGCCCTGGGCCACGATGGGCAAGCCCGTGGCTGCGGCGATGCGCTGCAGCGCGGCCAGCGCGGCCGGCGTGTCGAGGCGCTTGAAGACGACGCGTATCTTGGCCGCATGGCACAGGGTGACGAAATTGGCGGCCGCGTCCTCGTCGCTGAGGTTGCCCGCGTCGAGCTTGAAGGCGTGCGGATGCAGGCGCTCCAGCATGCCCGTGGCCTCGTGCACGCTGGCCACGTTGATGGCCAGGCGGAAACCGTTGCGGCGGTAGTTGTCGGCCACGTAATTGAGCAGCCAGCCCTGGTTCGGCGTAACGGCCGGCAATTGCAGCACGATGCGCTCGATCGGCAAGCCCAGCGCGTCGAGGATGCGCTGGAAGGCGTGGCCATGGTTGCTGCTGACGGCGCTCAGCAGGCGGTCATGCACGTTCAGGTACAGGTCCGACTGTTCCGCTTCCGGCTGGCGGAAGAAATTGATGGCGTGCAGCATGCGGCACAGGCGGTCCAGCTCCACGGATTCATCGTCGCTGGCCGCGTGGTCGAGCAAACGCCACAGCGACAGGCCCTCATCGGCCCTGGAGACGCTGCGCGCCAGGCCTTCGAAGGCCACCAGCTTGCCGCTTTCCAGTTCGCGCAGCGGCTGGAAGGCGCTCGTCATGGTGCAATTGAAGAAGCGCCCCAGCGCCCTGCCCTCGTCATCGAGCCAGACGCTGGTGCCGGCCTGGGTTTGGTGCGACAGGCGGGCCAGGTAGTTTTTCAGGACGGGAAACGGCATGGAGGGCTCCTTCATCGGGCTGCACCAAAGCCCCTCATGGGGACGGCGGTGCCAAAGTGTGCAGACTAAGGCAAGGCGAATCGCAGGAGAACGAATGGTTTCGCCGTTTGATATGCGCCCAGCGCATAAGGGAAAGACAACGGCCGGCGCATAACGATAGTCAGAAACATTCCTTCCCGCCCCCTGGTCCAGGCTTTACTGTTGCCGTGTACCGATATCATCAGGAAGGGCCGCCATGTGCCAGTTACTCGCTATGAACAGCAGCAAGCCCGCCGCGCTGGGTTTTTCATTCGCCGGCTTCGCCGAACGGGGCGGACGCACGGACGAGCACCGCGACGGCTGGGGCATCGCCTATCATTCCAGTAGCGGCTGCACCCTGCTGACGGACCACCTGGCCGCCATCGATTCGCCGCTGGCGGCCACGGTGCAGCAGCATCCCGTCAAGGCGAAGAACATCGTCGCGCACATCCGCAAGGCCACGCAGGGCCGCATCGCGCCGGAAAACACGCACCCGTTCGCCCGCGAGCTGTGGGGCAAGACCTGGTCCTTCGCCCATAACGGCGACTTGAAGACGTGGGCCGCGCCCGCCAATGCGCATTACCGCGCCAGCGGCGACACGGACAGCGAACAGGCGTTCTGCCACTTGCTGGCCAGCCTGCGCGCGCGCTTTCCCGGCGGCGAACCGGCGCGCGGCCTCCTGCGCGCCGCCATCGCCGAGGTCGCCACGGAGATCGCCGCGCATGGCAGCTTCAATTTCATCCTCTCCGATGGCGAGGTGCTCTTCGCCCACTGCTCCACGCATCTGCACTACGTGATCCGCGAATACCCATTTTCCGTGGCGCAACTGATCGACTGCGAGCGCAGCATCGACTTTCGCCAGCACAACCATCTCGACGACCGCATCGCCGTCATCGCCACGCATCCGCTGACGGAAAACGAGGACTGGGTGGCGTTTGCGCCCGGCGAATTGAAACTGTTTGCCGGCGGCACCCTGCTGCAGGCGAGCGAGACGGTGCCGCAAGGCGTGTATATCCAGATCAGTTACTGAAGGGAAATTGTGAGGGAGATGCTCAAACGGAGGAAAAGGCCCGCCGCCGGATGGGCGGGCTGAGGGGAATGGCCGTCAGGCCGAGTTGCAGTTGCAAAAGCGCTTGCGCTTGGGATCGCCGCTGGCCAGGCCGGCCGGGTCGATCTGTTTCCAGCAAAAAATGGTTTCCACGCCATACGGCGAGCGCACATTGCCCGCCTCGACATAGCCCTGCTTGACGAAAAAGGCCTGGCTGCTGGCCGTGCTGTGCAGCTGCAGGGCCTTGATGCCCCACTCCCGGGCCTGCTCTTCCAGGCGTTCCACGAGGGCCTTGCCCGCGCCCCGGCCTTGCGCCTCGGGCAGCAGGTAGCACAGGGCCAGCTTGCCGGCGCGCGTCAGCAGGCCGACGCCGACGACGGCGCCCCGGTCGACGGCGACCAGCGAAAAATTGGTGGGCGAGGCAAACCAGCACGCCACCATCTGCGGTGTTTTATTGCCCAGCCAGGCTTCCAGGATGGCCGGATCATCGCGATGATCGAGGCTGCAGCATTCGACGATCGAGCGTCGTAATACATTGCACGCTTCGAATGCGTCAGTCGATGTTGCAATACGAATTTCAAGACTCATGTACGCTCACAAAATATTCCAGTTGCCGATACAGGCGGTTTTCACCCTGTAGCGCGCAATTCGACTATACACCAAGCGGCGCTTTCGGGTTTTTTCGCGCCACGCCACGGGTCGGTTTTACCCATGGCATGGCGTTGCAGATCAGCGCCCATCCCCGTAGATGAATACGCCCCCTGCCGGGATAAACTCTAGGCCCTGCCACGCATCTTGCCCACGAATGTTTCCAAAAAACGATATCTGTTTTTTAGAGGAAACGGGAATCGGATCTAAGCATATTACGAAAAATTCGTTTCTTTTCCGGCCGGAATTTTAGACTATGTCTATCTATTCTCACAACAAGAGTTCAACATGACCCATACCAACGCCGTATCGACGACCGTATCGACGCTCAGCCAACGCTCGCGCCGCTGGTTCCTGGCCAGCGCCCTGGCCGCCTCCGCTGCCGCCATGAGCCTGCCGATGTCCGCCAGCGCGGCCGAACCGGTGGTCTTGCTGAATGTCTCGTATGACGTCATGCGCGAACTGTTCAAGGACGTGAATCCCGCATTTATTGCTGAATGGCAAAAGAAAACGGGCGAAACCATCACCATCAAGCAATCGCACGGCGGCTCCAGCAAGCAGGCGCGCTCCGTCGCCGATGGCCTGGAAGCGTCCGTCGTGACCATGAACCAGGCCAACGACATCGATCTGCTGGCCGACCGCGGCCTCGTGGTGGCCGATTGGGCAAAAAAATTCCCGAATAACGCGGCGCCGTTCTATTCGACCATGGTGTACCTGGTGCGCAAAGGCAACCCGAAACAGATCAAGGATTGGGACGACCTGGCCAAGCCCGGCATCAAGGTCATCGTGCCCAACCCGAAAACCTCGGGCAATGGCCGCTACACCTACCTGGCCGCGTGGGGCTATGCCGTGAAAAAAGGCGGCACTGAAGCGCAGGCGCGCGACCTCGTCACCAAGCTGTTCAAGAACGTGCCCGTGCTCGACGGCGGCGGCCGCGGCGCCACCACCACCTTCACGCAGCGCGAAATCGGCGACGTGCTGGTGACGTTTGAAAATGAAGTGCAACTGGTGCGCAAGGAATTCGGCGACAACTTCGAAGTCGTGTATCCAAGCATCTCCATCCTGGCCGAGTCGCCGGTGGCCGTCGTCGACAAGGTGGTCGACCGCCGCGGCATCCGCAAGGAAGCCACGGCCTACCTGCAATACCTGTACTCGGAACCGGGCCAGGAATGGGCCGCGAAGCACTTCCTGCGCCCGCGTTCGGCCGCGGTCGCGAAGAAATACGCGGCCAGCTTCAAGCCGATCACCCTGTTCACGGTCGACGATGTGTTTGGCGGCTGGAAACAGGCGCAAAAGAAACACTTTGACGATGGCGGCGAATTCGACAAGATTTATCAGAAGTAAGTTTGCGCCAAAACAAAAAACCGGGACATGTCCCGGTTTTTTTATTGCCACCACGCCGTCACTGTTTCTTCAGCAGCAGCTTAAATTGCGGCAGCCAGCGCTCGCCCGACTGGATTTCGCTGTGCGCCTCGTAGGCGTCGCCCGACGGCGTCCAGCGCGCGCGGTACGTCAGGGCCTCGCCGCTGGCGCCCACGTACTGCGTGGCGGGAAAGTCGAGGCCACCATCGGCCGGCAGCATCGTGCCACGGCTGTAGCCGCCGCTGTTTTCCACGTACAGGAAAGCCACCTGGTTCGCCGCGGCGTCGTGGTAATACGTGGTTTCGCCCACGTAATCGGGCTTGCCGGGGCTGCGCACCGTGTGCACGTCGCGCAGCATCTTGCCGCCATATAGCCACTGGAAACAGTGCTCATCCGTTTGCCTGCCGCCAGGGAACTCGCCCTTCCAGCAATGCCCGGCCAGGAAGGCCATCGGCTGCAGCGCCGCGACGGCTTGCGCCTGCACGGCGGACGAGGATAACAGCAGCAGCGGCAGCAGGATGCGCATGGAGGAACTCCCGTTGGTAAGCGTCCAGTATAGGCGAATAATATGTTTGCGTCAGCGCTGGCGCACGCTTTGCGCATAACGATATGCGCATCGATTCGTGGTCAAAACGGCGCGCGGGCCGTACTCTGGCCATGTCGCGCCGCACGGCGTATTACGGGAATAAAGGAAACATCATGGCTATCTCGGAAGTGAACGTACGCAACCAGTTCCGCGGCAAGATCAAGGAAATCATCTTCGGCCCCGTGGTGTCCGAGGTGGACGTGGAAACGCCGCACGGCATCGTCACCTCGGTGATCACCTCGCGCTCGATCAAGGACCTGGACCTGAAAGTGGGCAGCGAAGTCATCGCGCTCGTGAAATCGACGGAAGTGTCGATCGCCAAGATCCAGTAAGCGCCATCTCCCCATGCGCCGCGCCCCGCCATCCTGGCGGCGGCGCGGTTTTTTTGTCTTACGGCTTGATATACACATACCCTTCCTGCGCCTGCAGGCGGGTCACCTCGGCCACGCCCGACGGCACGATGACGGCTTCGGGCAAGACGCGCTGGCGGTCGATCTTGCGGCCTTCGAGCGTGTTATTGCAGACACGAAATCCCACGCCGCGCCGCGCCAGCTCGCGCACCGCGACGTCGTACGGCGTCCCATCCTTGGCGATGGCGCCATCGAGCAGGAAGTCGATGCCGGGGCCATGCGCGACGAGCACGATGGTCGCCTGCGGACTGGCGTCCAGGTGATTGCGGATATTCCTCAGCGCAGCCGTGGCATTGCTGGCGTCATTGACGTGATAGACGACTTTTTCCGCCTTGGCCTGCGCCTGTGCCGCGCTGGCGGCAGTGCAGGAAAACAGCGCGAGGAGGACGGTGGCGAAGCAGCGGCGAAACATGTTCATGAGATTCCCATTCAGTGGCAGATTAAAAACATTGCCATCATATCAATCCCTGAACAAATACGTAAAGGTCCGGCTGACGGGCAGTTTTTCCGTGCTGCCCCGCAGCAGCACCTGCATGCGCTCGGCGTCGATGCGTTCGGCCGCCAGGATGGCGCTGACATTGACCATGGTGCCGCGGTGGATTTGCCAGAATTGCTCAGGATCAAGCCCGCCCAGTAAATCCTTCAGCGGCGTGCGCACCAGCGCTTCCGCGCCGGCCAGCACGACGCGCGTGTACTTGGTATCGGCCTGGAAGAACAGCACGTCATTGACGTCGATCAAGCGGATCTGCTTGCCCACGCTGGCCTTGATCCATTTCAGTTTTTCGCGCGGCGGCGCCGGCAGCGCCGCGCGCAGCGAGTGCAGCAGGCTGGCCATGTCGGCCGGCTGCGCGTCGAGCTTGTCGCGCAGGCGGGACAGCGCGCGCGCCAGCCGTTCGCCCTGCACCGGTTTCAGCAGGTAATCGACGGCGCCCGCGTCGAACGCGTCGACGGCATACTGGTCATACGCGGTGACAAACACCACGTGCGCCCGCGTGCCGATGCGCTCGGCCACTTCCAGGCCCGACAGGCCGGGCATGCGGATGTCGAGGAACACCACCTGCGGTTCATGCTCGAGGAAGCCGTCCCAGGCATCGTTGCCGTTTTCCGCCACCAGCACGATGCGCGCCTCGGGCCAGGCCAGCGCCAGCATGGCTTGCAGGCGCTCGCGCATCAGCGGCTCGTCTTCGGCGATCAGGATGGTGGCGTTCATGCGGCCAGCTCTTTCGTCATGACATTGATCGGCAACACAATCTCGGCCACCACCCCGCCCTCGTCCCCATCGCGCACCTGCAGGCTGGCGGCGGCCGTGGCCAGCCGCAGCCGGCCGCGCACATTCTCCAGGCCCAGGCCGCCGCCGGGCACGCCGCCCGCGCCCAGGCCCACGCCCGTATCCCGCACGCGCAGGCGCATGGCGCCATCCGCGTCCAGCACGGCCGAGACGGCGATCTCGCCGCCGCGCAGCGACGGTTCGATGCCATGCTTGATGGCGTTTTCCACCAGCGTCAGCAAGATCATGCTGGGCACCGGCGTCCGCGCCAGGCCGGGCGGCAAGTCGAGCCGGAAGGACAGGCGCGCGCCCATGCGCACCTGCATCACTTGCAGGTAGGCTTGCACCACGTCGAATTCCGTTTGCAGCGGCACCTGGTCGGCGCGCATCTCGGCCAGGCTGGCGCGCAGGAAGGCGATCAGGTTGGCCGTCAGCGCGGCCGCCTGCGCCGCACCCTGGGCTCCCTGCTCGGCCAGCTGCTGCACGGCGCCCAGGGTATTGAACAGGAAATGCGGTTCGATCTGCGCCCGCAGCAGCCGCAGCTGCGATTCGCTCAATTCGCGCGCCAGGCGGTCGCGCTCGGCATCCTGCTGCAGCTGCAGGGCCAGCGCCTCGTACTCCCTGTTGCGCCAGACGACGACGATCATGACGGGCACCAGATACACGAGGCCGGAAACGAGCGCGGCCCAGGCGCCCACGCGCGCGCCGCGCTCGAGCGCCGCGCCGACGGAACTGTTGCCCTCCAGCATAGAGCGCAGGATGCCGATGCCGACGCCGGCCACGGCGGGCAAGACCAGCAGCAACAGCGCCTTGAGCTTCTGTTGCGCCAGCTTGCGGTAATTGAACCAGACGCCCAGCACGCCCCACGCCATCGCCAGACCGAGGACATTGCTGAGCACCACGGCCTTGGCCCAGCCTACCCTGTCGGGCAGCAGCAGGTGCAGCGCGACGCCGATCAGGCTGAACAGCAGCACCAGCCTGGCCGCCGCCAGGTAAAAGCCGGCGCCCCGGTACTTGAGCATGAAGGCATGGAATTGCTGGCGCTCGATCGGCGTCAGGGTAACCAGCCGCAAGGCCACCCAGCGCCGCCAGCCAGGCGGCAGCTGGGCCGCCGTATCCGGATGCGCGAGTACCCTGAGGGTTTCATCGTCGTAACAGCGATACCATCCAGCAAATTTTTTCCACATGCTGCGTTCTCCCAGTCGCGTTAATCAGGCATGAACGCAGTCTACGGCGCGCCGTTTCCAGGGCACAGCGTCGGGCGACGAAACACGAAGCGGCAGGCATCAACGACGAAGCGCGCGGCGCGCATCGGGGACGTGCCGGCCAATATTGCTGAAATAATACGAAGTTTCCATAGCGAAATCAATAATTGCGTAACAATTTTCACTCCGGCAAGAATAAGCGCTTTTATTTGCCAAATTGGCCGCAACGCCGCCTGTGGCGCGCCTGTACCGTAGACATCGCTTGATCTTTAATGGTATTGTCTACACTTGGCAAATATTGCCTCCGAGATACATGCCGCGTTCCCTCGCGGCCCTGTCCCGGCTTTGCGCGCAGCGCCCACGGTGGCGCCCCAAAACTGCTTTCCCACATACGATCCCATGCTCAAAAAAATGTTCGCCGCGGTGCTGATGACGCTTTCGACAGCGGCCATCGCCGTGCCTTTCGGTTCCCAGTCGATACTGGTGGTCGAAGACGGCACAGGTAAAGTCTTGCTTGAAAAAAATTCCAACGTGGTGGTGCCCATCGCCTCGCTGACCAAACTCATGACAGCCATGGTCGTGCTCGATTCCAAGGCCAATATGCAGGAAGAGATCAGCATCGACCGCGAAGACGTCGATACGCTGAAACACAGCACCTCGCGCGTGCCCGTGGGCGCCACGCTGAGCCGGCACGACGTGCTGCAACTGGCGCTGATGTCGTCCGACAACCGCGCCGCCGCCTCGCTGGCGCGCACCTTTCCCGGCGGCCCGACCGCGTTCGCCGTGGCCGTCAACGCCAAGATCAAGGCGCTGGGCATGCACCAGACCGTGATCGAAGAGCCGACGGGCCTGTCGCCGAACAACCAGTCGACGGCGGCCGACCTCGTCAAGATGGCCGTGGCCGCCTCGCGCTACCCGGAAATCAGCCGCATCACCACCGATTCGAAGGACGTGATCCAGATCAAGGGCCGCGACGTGGAATACCACAACACGAACCGCCTGGTGGGTGCCAAGGGCTGGGATATCGGCTTGTCGAAGACGGGCTACACGAATGAGGCGGGACGCTGCCTGATCATGCGCATCAAGTCGGCCGGCAAGTTCGCCACCATGATCCTGCTCAACGCGCGCGCCAATTCCGTGCGCGCCATGGACGCCGTCAATATCCGCCGCATGCTGGCGGCCGAGAACGGCATCGAAGAGCCAAAGGTGATGCGCGCCTCCGTCAGCCGGCACAAGAAGGCGCCGGCGAAGCCATCGAAGCGCCGCCGCGCACGTTAAGCACGGCTGAGAAAACGCCCATGGCGGCGTTGCAGTGCCTGGCCGTACTAGTCGTACTGCCTGCGGCACTGCGCCTTGCCCTGAACGTTTTTCAGGCGTGCTTTCATACCGGAAAAATACTTATTTCGCTTGCCGGTTGGTCATCACCACGCCGGCTATCGTCACCGCGCCGCCCACCAGCATCGAGGCCAGCACGGGTTCGCCCAGCAGCGCCGCCGCCAGCACGATGCCGAACACGGGCACGAGGTTGTTGAAGACGGCCGTGCGCGACGGGCCCAGCGCCTTGACGCCCTCGTAATACCAGACAAAGCCGATCACCGTGCCGAACACGCCCAGGTAGCCGATGGCGGCCCACACTTGCCAGCCGAAGCTGCGCCACGGCACGCCCGGAAATTCCACGGCAGCGCCCACCAGCAGGAAAGCCAGGCCCCACATCGATGCATACGTGGTGGCGGCGATCGGGCTCAGGCCCTTCAGCGCGACCCGGCCGATCAGGGTGTAGGCGGCCCAGCTGGAGATGCCGCAAAACATGAAGACCTCGCCGGCGCCGATGCCGCCGCCCGTGCCGTGCAGCACGCCGGCGATATCGCCGCGCGTGATGACGATGGCCGTGCCGCAGAATGCCAGCATGATGCCCAGCCACTTGAAGGAACCGAGCCGTTCGCGGAACAGCATGGCCGAGGCCAGCGCCGTGACGATGGGGTTCAGGGCCACGAACAGGGCCGTGCGGCCGGCCGGCATGCGCGACAGCGCCGCCAGGAAGCACAGGTTATACAGGAAGATGCCCGTCAGGCCCAGCGCCGCCGTCGTCGCCAGCTGCTTGCGGTCCAGGCGCGGCAAGCCCCCTTCGAGTTTCCATGCCAGCACGACCAGCAGCAGCACGGCGACGCCGAAGCGTCCGCTGGCTGCCGTCATCGGCGGCATCTGCTGCGCCAGCACGCGGCCCGCGATAAAGGTGCCGCCCCAGAACAGGGCGACGAAAATCAGTTTGAGGTAGACGAGCGGCGATTGCACGGAAGGCAAGGCGGCTGACGGTACGGCGGTAGTGCGCATGGAAAGTCCTATGATGTCGCTTGTGCAGCGGACGCTGTACGTATATATTAATACTAATATCAACTCATGAAATAATGAGCAAATACTCATAGCTCAACAAAACCACACCATGACCTTCACGCAACTGGAAATTTTTACCCTGGTGGCCGAACTGCACGGCTTTTCCGCCGCCGCCGCGCAGCTGGGCATCAGCCAGTCGGCCGTCTCGCATGCGCTGAAAGCGCTGGAAAAGGAGATGGGCGTGGACCTCATCGTGCGCCACCAGGCCTCGGCCGAGCTGACGGACGTGGGCCGCCAGCTGCTGGTGCGCGCGCGCGAAATCCTCGGCCTGTCGGAAGCCATGCGCCAGGAGGCGGCCGACGTGCTGGGCCAGCGCCAGGGCACCTTGCGCATCGGCTCGTTCGGCCCCACCTCCTCGCTGAATCTGCTGCCCGCCATCACGGCGCAGTTCCGCCTGCGCTATCCGGGCATCGACCTGCGCATCGACGAGGGCGCCGACCATGAAGTGGTGCAATGGATACGCGAGCGCAGGGTCGACGTGGGCTTCGTCGTGCTGCCCGACGAGCGTTTCGACACGGCGCCGCTGGTGGAAGACCAGATGATGGCGCTGGTGCCGCGCAGCCACCCATTGGCGCAACTCGACACCATCACCCTGGCGCAGCTATGCGAAGGGCCGTTCATCATGTCGGAAGCGGGTTGCGCCTGCCTGATCGAGCCGCTGTTCGCCAACGCGGGCCTGCAGCCGCACGTGCCCTACCGCATCAGCCAGGTGATCACTATCCTCGACATGGTCAGCCGCGGCGACGGCCTGTCCATCGTCGCCGAGCTGGCCCTGCCGCAGCGCCTGCGCGAGCAGTATCCGGAGCTGGTCGCCCTGCCATTGAACCCGCCCGTCAGCCGCAAGGTGGGCCTGGCCGTGCGCGACCGGCGCCAGAACACGCCGGCCACCAACGCCTTCTTCGACGTGGCAAAACAGATGGCGCCGACCCTGGCGCCCCGGCGCGCCTGACACCCGACTTAAAAAGTCTCCCACTCCTCGCTGCGCTCCGCCTTGACGGCGGCCATCCTTGCCGGACGGCTGGCGAGGCGCGGCGCGACGGGCGCGCGCACCACGGGCCTGGCTGGCGGCGACATCTGCTGCGCCGGCGCCGGCCCGTCATCGAGCTTGAACACGCTGACCACCTGCGACAGGGTGCTGGCCTGGTCTTGCAGGCTTTCCGCCGCGGCGGCCGCCTCTTCCACCAGGGCCGCGTTCTGCTGCGTCACCTGGTCCATCTGCGCGATCGCCTGGTTCACCTGTTCGATACCGGAACTCTGTTCCACGCTGGCGGCCGTGATTTCGCCCATGATGTCGGTAACGCGCCGCACGCTGTCGACGATTTCCTGCATCGTCGCTCCCGCTTCGCCGACGAGCCGGTTGCCCGTGTCGACGGCGCTCACGGAATCGTCGATCAACAGCTTGATTTCCTTGGCGGCGGCGCTGGAACGCTGCGCCAGGCTGCGCACTTCCGTGGCGACGACGGCAAAGCCGCGTCCCTGCTCGCCCGCGCGCGCCGCTTCCACGGCCGCATTCAAGGCCAGGATGTTGGTCTGGAAGGCGATGCCGTCGATCACGCTGATGATGTCGACGATCTTGTGCGACGAGGCATTGATCGAAGTCATGGTCTCGACCACTTGCGCCACCACTTGCCCGCCCTTGCTGGCCACGCTGGAGGCCGAACCGGCCATCTGGTTGGCCTGGCGCGCATTGTCGGCATTCTGCTTGACGGTGCTGGTCAGTTCCTCCATCGAGGCGGCCGTTTCTTCCAGCGAGCTGGCCTGCTGCTCCGTGCGCGACGACAGGTCCTGGTTGCCGGCGGCGATTTCCGACGACGATATCCGCACCGATTCGCTGGCCGTGCGGATCTTCACCAGCACCACGGCGATCTTGTCGACGAAGCGGTTGAAGGCGCCGGCGATCTGCGCCAGTTCATCGGCGCCGGAAGCGTCGAGGCGGCGCGTCAGGTCGCCCTCGCCCGAGGCGATGTCGTCGAGCGCGTCGCGCACCAGTTCCAGGCGCTTGAGCATCTTGAATACCAGCAGCGACAGCAGCAGCGCCGCCGCACCCGTCAGCAGCAAGGCCGTCACCGTGGCCGTCGTCAGCATCGTCTGCAAGGCTTGCATGGCTTCCTGCTGGTCGAGCACCACGGCCAGCAGCCAGTCCGTGCCCGCCACGCGCGTCACATACAGCTTGCCGTCGCGCCCGCCCAGGCGCACGGCGTCGCTCTGGCGCGCGCTTTCCAGCCGGTTGATCTGCGCGGCCGACAGCGCGGCGTCGAGTTTCGATACCGGCTGCAGGCTCAGTTCCTTGTCGGCGTGGGCGATGATGGTGCCGCCCTGGTCGATCAGGAAGGCAAAGCTGTGCGGCGTCGGCTTGATCGCCACCACGTTCGCGATGACGGTATCGAGCAGCACGTCCGCGCCCGCCACGCCCGTCGGCACGCCCTTGGGGCCCACGGGCGCCGTGAACGACACCACCAGCTTGTGGCTGGCCGCATCCACGTACGGCGGCGTCAGCATCGGCACGCCGGCCTTGACGGTATCCGTGTACCAGGCCCGCGCCGTGGGATCGAAATCGGCAGGACGTCCGGGATGGGTGAACACCGAGCGCTTGTCCGCGTAGCCGATGAACACTTCCGCAAAGTCGCCCGCCTGCTCGGCGATCTGGAAGGCGCGCAGCGGATCGGGCGTCTCGGCCGACATCACGACGGAGGCCATGACCTTTTTCTTGCCATCGACCCATTGCGCCAGCACGGCCGACTGGCTTTGCAGCAGTTGCTGCATCTGCTGGTCCGATGAGGCCAGCATGCTGCTGCGCGTGGTGACGTAATTGGCGACCGAGAGGGCCAGCATGGACAGCACGACGATGGCAACGCAAATCAGCACCAGCCGCGTGCGCAACGATGAAAACATGGTGTACTCCTTGAGTGTGATTTTGATGGTGTAAGACGGCAATGCTGCCGTGAATGCCCGCCCCAGCATTCTCACACAAAAAATTGGAACATTATCACTCAATATCTGGAATACACAATATTTATTACCTCATAGCAACACCCTCGGTCATTAATATAACTGCCATGATTGCATCCTGGTCAAGTTTTCGGCCAGGGGATCGCTCAGCCTATCAATGCGCGCAGCCCGCTGGCGCGCTGCGTGCGGCGCAAGATCGCGTCGAACAGCACGGCTTGCGTGGGCGAGACGAGGGTAAAGAACTCGCGCGCGCGCGTGATGCCCGTGTAAACCAGCTCGCGCGCCAGCATGGCGCCGCCTTCCTGCGGCAGCACCAGCACCGTGTGGCGAAATTCCGAGCCCTGTGACTTGTGCACCGTCATGGCGAACGCCGTTTCCACATGGCGCAAGCGCGTGGCCAGCACGCTGCGCACGTTGTCGCCTTCCAAGAAGTACACGCGCAGGGAACCGGGCCGCGCCGGGTCGCGCAGGGTCAGGCCGATGTCGCCATTGAACACGCCCGTGCCGTAGTCGTTGCGCGTGACCATCACGGGACGGCCCACATACCACTCGCTGCGGCGGATCCAGCCTTCCTTTTCCAGGCGCAGCTCGATGGCCGCGTTCAGGCCCGCCACGCCCCACTCGCCTTCGCGCACGGCGCACAGGATGCGGAACGACTCGAACGCGTGCAGCACGGCGCGCACCCAGTCGTCATGCCGCGCATGCGCTGCTACACCGGCATGCACCAATTCCAGATAGGGCTGATAGCCACCCGGCGCCTCAGGACGTCCGCGCAGGGCCAGGCGCAGCACGTCTTCCTGCTGCGCGGGCACGATCCACGCCACCTTGCCGCCGCTGTCGCGCGCCAGGCACTCTTGCGCGGCGCGGGGCTGGCCCGCATTCACGGCCAGCGCCAGCTCGCCGATCGGGCCGCTGAAGCGGTGGCTGTGGCGCAGCATCACCGTCTGCTGTGCCAGCGCACCGGCCGCCCCCGCAAAACCGGCGGGTATGGTCACGCCGCTGGCCGCCAGCGCGTACGCGATGGTGTCGGGCGCATAGCCGCCCGCCTGCGCGTCGTGGCACAAGTCGCCCAGCACGGCACCCGCCTCCACGGACGCCAGCTGGTCCTTGTCGCCGAGCAGGATCAAAATGGCCGTGGGCGGCAAGGCGTCGAGCACGGACGCCATCATCTCCAGGTGCACCATCGACGCTTCATCGACGATCAGCACGTCGACGTCGAGCGGATTGCCCGCGTGGTGGGCGAAGGCGCGCGTATCCGGACGCGCGCCCAGCAAGCTATGCAGGGTGCGCGCGGCGCCCATGCGCCGCGCCAGCTCCAGCAAGGGCAGCTCTGCGCCCGCCTTCGCCGCCAGGCCTTCCAGGGCCTTGTCGATCGACTGCTTCAGGCGCGCGGCCGCCTTGCCCGTGGGCGCGGCCAGCGCGATGCGCAGCTGTTCCGGCTGTGGCGAGACGGCAAACAGCAAGGTCAGAAGGCTCGCCACGGTGTACGTCTTGCCCGTGCCCGGGCCGCCCGTGATGATGGCCACCTTGCCGCGCAGGGCGATGGCGCACGCCACCTTTTGCCAGTCCGGAGCGCCATCGCTGGTGGGATGGTCGAACAGGATATCGAGCCATTGCCGCACCTGCGCCAGCGGCGGATTCGCCAAATCCTGCGCGCGCGCGGCGATTTTCCCGCCCACCAGGGTCTGGTCGCGCCAGTAGCGGCGCAAATACAGGCGCGCGCCATCGAGCACCAGCGGCTGGCGCACATCGGCGGCGCCCACCTGCCACACCTGCGGCGCAGCGGCCAGCAGCGCGCACCAGCCATCGACAGTGCCCGGCAGCGGGCCCGATACGGCCAGCACGGCGTGCCACAGCTCCTCGCTCCAGCCCAGCAGCTGCGACGGTTCGCTCGCCAGGTCGGCCAGCATCAAACAGCTGTGGCCCCGCCCTTCCAGCTCGGACAGCACCACGCACGCCACACCCACGGCGGCCATATCGGGGCCGGCGGGCGCATCTTCGTCCAGGGTGACGATGAAACGGGCAAAGGCGGCGCTCAGGCGGCGCAGGTGGCCCGCCTCGGCGACGCCGTCGAAATGGGTGAACAAGGCGTCCAGGGCCGCGTCATGCTTCATGGTGTTCCGTTTCTTCCAACAGTTGATCGAGGCCGTCCAGCAGTTCCAGCTGCGGCGCCAGCCAGTAGCAGCCGTGCGTGTCCGCATTCGCGATGCCGCGCAGGAACAGGAAGATGGCGCCGCCCAGGTGCTGGCCGGGGTCATACTCCGCGCCGAGCCGGCTTTTCAGCAGCCGGTGCAGCGCCAGCATGTAGATGGCGCCCTGGATATCGTAGCGGTGCTGCGCCATGCCGGCCGCCAGCGCCGGCGTGTGGTAGGCGGCGTCATTGCTGCCCAGCGCATTCGACTTGTAGTCGAGCACCCAGTAGCGGCCCGCCCTTTCGATGACCAGGTCGGCAAAGCCTTTCAGCATGCCGTGCAGCTGGCGCCGCGGCAGCACGGGACGCGGCGCGCCATCGAGCAGCAATCGCGTGCACAGCTTATCGAGCGCCTCGGTCGACAGGTGCTCGCTGGGGAACCAGAACTCCATCTCCGACAGGGTGCTGTCCAATTCGGACAGCGAAGCGCCGAGCAGCGGCAGCGGCGTGACGGCCACTTCGCGCAGCCAGGCGATGGCGTCTTCCTGGCGGTGGCCCCAGCCGGCCCGCTCGCAGCGCGCGGCCAGGCGCGCGTCGAAACTGGCCGCGTTGACGCAGTCGAAGCCTTCGCTGCCCATCCATTCGAGCTGCTCGTGCAGGAAATTGCCAGGCACGGAACCGCGCGGGAAACGGTGCCATGGCGCGTCGCCCGTTTGCAGCGACGGCACGGCGGCCACGCCCGTGCCATCTTCCAGCAGGGTCTCTTCCAGCGCCCGCTGCGGCACGTGCACGCTGGCCACGGCGCCGATCTGGCGCGTCAGCGAGGTAAAGCTGCCCACCGACCAGTCGCGCTCGAACTCCCCCGCAAACACGGGCGCCGGGCGCAATTCGGGACGCCGCTCGACGCGGTCGAGCACCGTACAGGCGTCGGGCTGCGCCAACGACCCGACGCAGATGGCGTCGCAGCTGCCCGCCACCTGCTGCCAGCGCAGCAGCAGCTGGTCGGTCGGCAGCCTGTCGCCGCCCGTCAGCAAGTAGCCGAGCGCCGATTCGTGCAGGGTGTTGTCCCCTGCCTTGCGCGCCGCCAGCGCCGCCACACCCAGCCACAGGAAGTGGCGCGCGCGCGTCAGCGCCACGTACAGCAGGCGCAAGTCTTCCTCGATGCGCGCCTCTTCCACCAAGGCCATGGCCTCGTCGGACAGCGACAGGTCGAGGCGGCGTTCGCCGTCCTCGCCCGCATACTCGAAGAAGCTGCGGTTGCGTTTATCCACCTTGCGTGCCGTGACGGCGAACGGCAGATACACGAGCGGGTATTCGAGGCCCTTGGACTTGTGCACGGTGATGACCTTCACCAGTTCCGCATCGCTCTCCAGGCGCAGCACGCGCTCGTCACCGCTCTCGCCTTCGCCGGCGATCTGCTCGGCCAGCCAGCGTATCAATGCCTGTTCGCCATCGAGCTGGCGGCTGGCCGACTGCAGCAGTTCAGCCAGGTGCAGCAGATTCGTCAAGCGCCGCTCGCCGCCCGTCTGCTGCAGCAGCATGGCCGGCAGCTGCAATTCATGGATGAAGCGGCGCAGCATGGCCAGCACGCCCTGGCGCTGCCAGATCAAATGCAGGGCTTTGAGCTGCTCGACCCGGCGCTCCCATTCCAGCTCGTCGCTGGACAATCGCGCCAGCTCGCCCAGCGGCAAGCCGATGGTGCGCGTGGCAAACGCGGCGCGCGCCAGGCCGCCGTCGAGCGGGTTGGCCAGCGCCGCCAGCCAGCGCAGCACGTCCTGCGCCTCCTCGCTGTCGATGACGGAATCCTTGTCGGACAGGTACACGCTGGCGACCCTGCGGCGCGCCAGCGCGCGGCGGATGGCCGCCGCTTCCTTGCGGTCGCGCACGAGGATGGCGACATCGGCCGGCTGCAAGCGCGTAAAACCGTCGGGGCCGGCGAAGCCCGCCTGCGGATCGCCCAGCATGGCGACGATGTGTTCCGCGCAGTGCTGGGCGAAATATTCGCGGTAGCCGTCGCCGCGCAGCGCTTCGTCGCTGGCGCAGGCCGCCAGCAGGGCCGGCAGCGGACCGCCGGCGTTCACCAGCCGCTCGTCGCGGCCCTTGGCGTCAACAGCCTCGAACGGCAGCGGATTTTCATCCCCTTTGCGGTAGCGGAAGGCGCCGGCCGGCACTTCGGCGCGCTCGGCGTGCAGGAACAGCTGGTTGACGGCCGCCACCAGCGGCGCCGTCGAACGGTAATTGGTGCCCAGCTGGTAGTGGCGGCCGTTCGTCGCGCGCCGCGCCGCCAGGTAGCTCTGGATGTCGGCGCCGCGAAAGCCGTAGATCGACTGTTTCGGGTCGCCGATCAGGAACAGGCCCAGCGACGCATCGTTGTCGGCGATGCGGTACAGCAGATTGAAGATCTGGTACTGCGCCGGCGCCGTATCCTGGAATTCATCGACCATGGCCAGCGGATACTGGTCGACGATGCGCTGGCGCAGGGCCGCGCCATTCTCGCCGGCCAGCGCGTCGTGCAGGCGCTGCAGCATGTCGGCAAAGCCGAACTGGCGCGACTGGCGCTTCAATTGATCCATGCGCCGCGCAATCGCCGCCGCCGCATGCAGGTGCAGCTTGTGCGCCAGCGGCGTCAGGGCCGCCAGGGCGATCCCCAGCGCCTCCGTATGTTCGAAGCACTCGGGCACCTGCGCCGTGAAACTCTTGGCAAACGCATCCTCGATGCCGAACGGCGTCAGGCGCTCCCACGCCTTGGCCGTGATGGCCGGCTGCAGCAGCAGCGGATCCTGCGCCCACTTGCGCAAGCCATCGAACCATTTCGCCAGGTTTTCCGGCTTCATCTTGACGCCATTAAAACACTTGGGATTGACGGCGCGGTGCTCGTTGATCCACGCCGCCATCCGGTCGGCGCGTTCGACCCAGCCCGCCTTCAAGGTGGCCAGCTGCGCGGCCAGGGCCCGCTGTTCGCGCGCGATCAGGGCCGACAGCGGCTCATCGTCGGCGATCCGCATGGCGCCGGCGCGGCGCGCCAGGTCGCGCACGCCTTTCTTCAGGACGCCGACGTCGGGCCAGCAATCGAGCAGCACCTCGAGCGCCTGCGGCGCCAGCGGATAGACTTGCTGGCGCCAGTAATCGTGGGCCGCATCCTCGAACAGGGCCTGCTCGTCGCTGACCAGCTCCTCGTCGAACAGGCTGCCGCTGTCGAACGCGTGCTCGCGCAGCATGCGCTGGCACCAGGCGTCGATGGTGAAAATGGCCGCCTCATCCATCGTCTCGGCGGCCAGCATCAGCCGGTGCGCGGCCTTTTGCCGTTCGCTCTCGTCCGGATAGGACTCGAGCAAGGCATCGAGAAAGGAGTCGCTGCCGCCGGGCTCGTGGCGGAAATACGCGGCCGCCTCGATCAGGCGCTCGCGCACGCGGTTCGACAGCTCGCGCGTGGCGGCGCGGGTAAACGTCATCACCAGGATATCTGCCGGCAGCAGCGGGCGCACGAAACGGCTAGCGTTGTCGCCATGCCCCAGCACGAGGCGCACGTACAGCGCGGCGATGGTCCAGGTCTTGCCCGTGCCGGCCGAAGCCTCGATCAGGCGCGAGCCATGCAGCGGGAACGCCAGGGGGTTGAGCAAATGGCTCGTCATGCTTCTTCTCCGGCGCCATCGACAGGCGCGCTGATCGGGTCGAGGGTGATGTGTTCGCGCAGCCATTCGGCCAGCGGGCCATACAGCTCGCGCGTGCAGTCCTGCCACGCCTCCTCGAGCGCCAGCGCGGAAAAATCGGGCCACAGGCGCGCCAGGCACAGTTCCTCGCGTTCGCCCGAGACTTCAAAGCCGCCATCGTAGACGGCGCGCGGGTCGCCATCCTGCACCAGCGCCAGGCCCGTCTTGCAAGCCGTCGGCAACGGATGGTTCATGCCTTCGCGCCATAGCGCCAGCAGGGTCGCCAGCGCCGCGCGCGAACTGGCGGCATCGAGCGGCGCCATGCAGACGATGGCGTCGCGCGCCACCAGGTAGCCGGTGACGGAAAGGCCGAGGGCGGCGGCGGCCAGCTGGCGCAGCCACATCAGCATCAGCTTGTCGCCGCGCGCCTGGCCGGCCTTGTTCATCACTTTCGAGGAAATCTGCATCAGCCAGGCCGTTTCCTGCCCGTTGCTGCATAATTTGTCGAGCCAGTCGTCGATCTGCACGTCGCCGAACGCCAGGTTCACGGCGCGCTTGTCGGCCGCCAGCGGGAACGAGGCGCGCAGCGACAGCCAGGCGCTGCGCACGGGCAGCAGCGCCTCGACCAGCTGCTCCTGCACCTGCTGCCCGATCAGGCCGATCGGCAGCACGCCCTCGCGTGCCAGGCGCTGCGCCCGGCCCTGCAGGCTGGCGCGCACGTCGTCGAGCGCTTCCACGGCGCCCGCGTCGTCGAGCATGGTGTCTTCCAGCAGATAGCGCTCGAGCGCATTCAGGCCAAACGGTTCCTCATCCTCACCCAGCATGGCCGCATCGGCAAAATGCACGCTGAGGCGGCGGCGGAAGAAATACTTGACGGGCTGGCGCAGGAAGCTGGCCAGCTCGCCCAGTTTCAGGCGCGTGCCGGGATCGAGTTCGTAGGGCCCCAGCGGCAGCGCCTCGGCCTGCGCCTGCGCGTCGGCATGCGCCACGCGCCATTCGCGCGCATACGTGAGCAGGCCGCCGGCCTCGAAATAGCGGCGGCTGAACGGCTGCAGCGCATGCACGGTCGTCAGGCTGGCCAGGTGGCGGTCCAGCGACCAGCCGGCCGCCAGATAATCGCGCAGCTGCGACACCAGCACGGAGGGCGGCTGTTCGGAATTGTCGCGCACATTGCGCCCCACCCAGCTGACGTACAGCTTGTCGCGCGCGGCCAGCAAGGCTTCCAGCATCAGGTAGCGGTCGTCGTCGCGGCGCGAACGGTCGCCCGGGCGCGCCATGCCCGGCAGCGCCAGCAGGTCGAAATCGGCTTTCTGCGCGCGGCGCGGGAAGTCGCCATCGTTCATGCCCAGCAGGCAGACGACGCGGAACGGCACGGCGCGCATCGGCATCAGCGTGCAGAAGGTGACGCCGCCGGAGACGAATTGATGGTTCAGGGTCGGTTCGTCGAGCGCGCCCAGCCACGCCACGCGCAGCACGGACAGCGGCACCGGCTCGATGAAGCCCGCGTGCTCGCAGGTTTCCAGCCAGCCCTGCAAGGCGCCTTCCAGCTGCGCCAGGGTCAGGCGGTCGCCCTCGTCGTCGGCGTCGAAAAAGGCCGCCAGCAGCGCGCGCGCCTGCTCGCCCCACTCGGCCGGCGTGCGCGCGCCGGCCAGCACGCCGCGCCAGTGCAGCAGCGCCTCGACCAGCTGCGCCAGCGAGCCCGCCAGCGCCGCATCGAGGCCGCCCACTTCCGCATACGGCTCGATGCCGCCAAAGCTGACGCCAACGCCGCTGGCGTAGCCGAGCAGCATGCGCCGCACGCCGAAGATCCACGCATTCTGTTCGCCGGCCGCGCCCAGTCCCAGGCCGCTGCGGTGATGCTGGTCCAGGCCCCAGCGCACGCCGGCCCCTTCGATCCAGGCGCCCAGGGTGACCAGGTCGTCCGGCTGCAGGCCGAAACGGGCCGCCAGCGCCGGCACGTCGAGCAGGTCGCGCACCTCGCTCTGGCGGCAGCGCTGCTGCGGCAGCTGCAGCAGCCACTCGAGCGCGACGAGCAGCGGATTGACGCTGCGGTCCTTCACGTCGCCGATCTCGAACGGGATAAAACGCTCGTCGTTGCGCCGGTACTGGCCAAACACGGCGTGGATGGCGGCCGTGAAGGTGTCGATGTCGGGCACCATCACCACCACGTCGCGCGGGCGCAGGCCCGTCTCGCCGCTATGCGCAAACATGGCAAGCAGCTGGTCGTGCAGCACCTCCACCTCGCGCTGCACGCTGTGCGCCACGTGGAATTCGATCGAGCGGTCGGCCGCCTCGGGCGGCGTTTGCGCGTGTTCGGCCAGCGGGCGCAGTTCGCGGATGGCCACCTGCACCTGCTGCAGCAGGGTCTCGCCCGTTTCCTCGCCGAACAGGTCGATGCGCAGGCTGTCGTCGCGCCCTTCGGCTTGCGCATGCTCGTCGAATTCATCGAGCATGCGGATGAAGTCGCGCCCCTGCCTGCCCCAGCTGGCCAGCAGCGGATGGCTGTGCGCATGCAGTTCTTCGAGCGGAATCTCGGCCAGGTCGGTGCCGTTGCGCTGGCGCTGGCGCTTGTTTTGCGCGCGCAGCAAGTCGCGCCCGTCGATGATGTCGCCCCAGTAGAACTGGCACGGATTGGGCACGGCCAGCACCACCTGCGTGTGGCGCGCCAGCGCGGCCAGCGCCTGCAGGGTTTGATACGGCAGGGCCGACACGCCGAACAGCACCACGCGGCGCGGCAGCTTGCCGACCGCTTCCTCGCCGGCGGCAATCGCCGCCAGGAAGGCGTCATGGATGTCGGCGCGGCCCGTGTCGCGCTCGGCCGCGTCGACATCGAGGCCCACGGCGCGCCACAACTGCGCCTGCCAGCGCTGGTCTTCCCTGAGCGCGATGGACTCGCCGCGCGCCGTGCGTAGCAGGTCACGTCCCGCCGTCCAGTCGGCCAGCCAGTCGGCACGGTAGACCTGGTACTGATCGAACAGGTCGGCCAGGCGCTCGGCCAGCTGCAGCCGGCGTTCGGCGTCGCCATCGGCCAGAAAGTAGCGCAGCGGCGCAAAGACGGGATCGGCCAGCAGCGACGGCAGAAGCCGCATCAGGCGCCACGTCAGCGGCGACTTGTCGAACGGCGACACGCGCGGCACGCGTTCGCGGCCCAGCATGCCCCGGTAGCTTTCCCACAGCAGGCGCGCCGGCAGCGCGATGCGCGTGGCGGCGCACACGCCCATCTCCTCGGCCAGCGCGATCTTCAGCCATTCGGCCACGCCATTCGACTGCACCAGGAAGATGTCGGTCTCCAGCGGCGCCAGCGGATGGTTGCGCAGCCACTGGAAGACGGCGGCGCGCAGCTGCTCCAGCTGGTTGCCGTGCAGGATGAGGAGGCCGGGCGTGACGGGAGTTTGCATGCTGTTCCGATGAATTGGCGCGCCTGCGGCCATCGTGGCGCAGGCGCAAAACGCGTATTATCGCCGCTCCCGCGTCAGGGGGCGTCGCTGGCGGCAAATTCCAGTGAAATTTGTTCGGCCACCTGTGCCAGCGCCGGCTCCAGCGCCGCCAGCAGCGCGCGCGCCTGCTCCATGCCGCCATCGCGGCGCAAGCCTTCGATCGACTGGCACAGCGCGGCAAACGCATGCGCGCCCACGGCCAGCGCCGACGACTTGCTGCGGTGCCCCAGGTCGGCCAGGCGCCCCAGGTCCTGCAGCGCCATCGCCTGCTCCATTTCGGCGATGCCGTCGCGCGCCGTATCCAGGAACAGCTGCGCGTACTTGCGCATCTTGACGCTGTCGTTGCTGAAGGTCAGGGCCAGCGTGGCCAGGTCGAGGATAGCCGTGTCGCGCCGCTCGGGCGCCGCGCGCGGGACCGGCGCCATGCCGTCCGCCCGGGTCGCCAGCTGTCCATGGCCGATGCCGCCACGCAGGCGGAACCATTTCGCCAGCAGGTGGAACAGCAGGTTGGGCGCGATCGGCTTGGTGACGAATTCGTCCATGCCCGCCTCGAGGCAGCGCGCGCGGTCCTCGCTGCCCGCGTTGGCCGTCATGGCGATCACCAGCAGGCCGGACAAAAGCGGGTCGGCGCGGATGCGGCGCGTCGCCTCGAAGCCGTCCATTTCCGGCATCTGCACATCCATCAGCACGCAGTCGTAGCGCTGCCGGGACAGCAGCTCGAGCGCTTCGCGGCCATTGCCGGCCACGCAGACGGTGGCGCCCGCGTCTTCCAGCAGTTCGCAGCCCACCTGCTGGCTGAAGACGTTATCTTCCACCAGCAGGATGGAGGCACCGCGGATCACGCCCAGCACCTCCGGCTCCACCTGGGCGATGCTGTCGTCGCTGGCCGGCACGCTTTTTTCCAGGCGCGCCGTGAACCAGAAGGTGCTGCCCAGGCCCGGCTGGCTGTACACGCCCACCTTGCCTTTCATCAGCTCAGCGAGCTGCTTGCTGATCACCAGTCCCAGTCCGCTGCCGCCATACTTGCGCGTGGTCGACGGGTCGGCCTGGTGGAAGGAGCGGAACAGCTGCGCCACCTCCTCCTGGTTCATGCCGATGCCGCGGTCCTGCACCTCGAAGCGCAGCATGCTGTGGCTGCCGCGCTCCTCGGACTGGCGCACGCGCACGAAGATGCTGGCATTGTCGGAAAACTTGATGGCGTTGCTGACCAGGTTCAGCAAGACCTGCTCCAGGCGCAGCGGATCGCCGCGCCAGCGCTGCGGCAGGTCGAGCGCGATATCGAACTGCAAGGTCAGCCCCTTGACGGCGGCCGCGTCGCCCAGCTGGCTGGCGATATTCGCCAGCAAGGTATCGAGGCGGAAGTCCAGCACTTCCAGTTCCAGCTTGCCCGCCTCGATCTTGGAAAAATCGAGGATGTCGTTGATCAGGCCCAGCAGGTGCTGGCCCGAATGGTAGATTTTTTGCAGATAGTCGCGCTGGCGCACGTCGGCCACCGACTTCAGGGCCAGGTGCGCCATGCCGATGATGCTGTTCATCGGCGTGCGGATTTCATGGCTCATGTTCGACAGGAAGTCGCTCTTGGCCTGGCTGGCCGCGTCGGCCTGCTCCTTGAGCCGGTGCAGCTCCGTGACGTCGGTGGACAGGCCGATCAGCCCCGTCACGGGACCGGGCAAGCCGAGTGGCACCTTCACGCTCCACAGGTGGTGCACCTGGCCTTGCGCGTCGACGAAGCGCTCCTCGCCGACGAACTTGGCGCCGCTGTCGAAGACCTGGCGTTCCGTGCGCTGCGCGGCGGCAGCCGCATCGCCGACCATCAATTCCCCATCCTGGCGGCCGATCACCTGTTCCGCGGAACGCCCCAGGATCGTCGCCGTGCGCGCGTTCACGTAGCGGTAGCGCAGGTCGGCATCCTTCATGTAGACGTAGGCGTCGACGCTGTCGAGCACCGTATCGAGCAGGACGCGCTGCGCCACCGCGCGACGACGCGAGCGGTACAGCGTGTAGATATAGCCATAGATCAGCAGGGTGCCCGCCATGCCGACGGCCAGCGCCAGCCACGGAAAATAGCGGTCGAAGCCGCTGTACAGCTCCGCCTTGCGGACGCGGAAATGGGCTTTCCACAGGCCGCCCTGGTAGGCCACCGGCAGCACCTGGTCGAAATACGCGGCATCGCTGCCGGGCCGGGGCGGCGCCGCGGCCAGGTCGCCGTCATCGTTGAACAGCAGGCGGTCCTGCGGCGTGATACGCAGCACGCCATCGGCGGGCAGCGCTTCGGCGGCGCTGTACAGGGTCAGGTGCAGCGGTTCGAGCGCGCTGCGTTCGAGCGCGCTGTGCACGAGCTGCGCCACGCCGAAGCCGATGCCCACGGACCCCTGGTAGGCGGCGCGGCGCTCGGCCACGCTGCCCTGCGGCATGCCGTTGCGGTACACGGGCAGGCGCATGCCCAGGCCCACGTGCGCGGGCGGCCCCTTGATCATGATTACCTGTCCCGACGCGCTGATTTCGCCGCTGTCGCGCGCCTGGTTCAGGGCCCGCGCCACCAGCGGATTGGCGCCGATATCGACGCCCATGCGTTCACCCAGCAGGGAATCGGGTTCCAGGTAGGTCAGCACCGTGTATTCGGGCCGCTCGCCGGCGGGCCGGATGGTGAAGGCCGGATAGCCGCCCGGCGCCAGGCTGCGGTCCTGGCGCACGGCCTCGATAAAGGCCGCGCGCTGCGCCTGCGTGACCGCCACGGCATAGTTGACCGATTCGATGGCGGGAAACTGGCGCGCGATATCGAGGCCGCCGACATAGTCGTGGAACTGCCGGCGCGTCAGCGGGTCGCTGGTGCGGAACAGGGCTTCGAGCCCGCGCAGCAGGTCGGAATAGCTTTTCACGCGCGTGGCCAGGCTGTGCTGGGCGCCGTGCGTGAGGTTGTCGAAACGCTGCTCGGCATCATCGTTGACGGTGCGCGCCGCCCCCGCATACAGCGCGCCGCCCACCGCCAGTGCCAGCAGCAGTCCTCCCGCCCAGATTCCGATGCCTGATACCGCCCCGCCCTTGCTCAAAGTGTGCATTGTCGATCGCTTATTCCGGTTCCTCGAATGTGGGGCGCAAGTGCGCACAGCACGAGGATACTATCAAAGCCCCCGCCCCACGCGTTTGCGGACGAAAAAAAGCCCGCGCGATGGTTGCCCTGGAAAGCACCTGGTAGCTAGCCCGCCTGCAGCGCCTCGCCCAGGAAATCGCAAAAGGCGCGCACCTTCTGCGGCACATGGCGGCCGTCCGGGTACAGCGCATACACGCCGCGCTTGGCCATGCCGTGCGACGGCAGCACGCGCGCCAGGGCGCCGCTGGCCAGCAGCGGCGCGGCAACGAAGGACGGCAGCGCGCCCACGCCCATGCCGGCCACCAGCATGTCGGCCAGCAGCAGGCTGCTGTCGGCGGAAAAGCGCACGGGCAGCACGATGCTGCTCACCCCTTCCGGGCCGTCGAGCTGCCAGATGCCGGGACTGTCGGCCAGCCGGTAGGCCAGGCAATCGTGGCCGTGCAGGTCGAGCGCCTGCCGGGGTGTGCCGCGCCGCGCCAGGTAGGCGGGCGCCGCGCAGATCATCTGCTCGACTTCGCCCAGGCGGCGCGCCACGAGGGTCGAATCGGCCAGCGCGGCGCGGATGCGCAGCGACACGTCATAGCCCTCGCCGACGACGTCGCGCAGCCGGTCGTCGAGGGTCAGCTCCAGCTTCACCTCGGGATAACGCGCCATGAACACGGGCAGCAGCGGCGACAGCACCTTCAGGCCGAACGACAGCGGCACGTTGACGCGCAATCGCCCCGCCACCTTGCCGGCGCAGCCGCGCGTGGCCAGTTCCAGCGCGGCGATCTCGTCAAGCAGGCGGCAGCATTCGAGATAGTAGACGCGGCCGCTGTCCGACAAGCTCATGCGCCGCGTCGTGCGCACCAGCAGCAGGGTGCCCAGCCGTTCCTCGAGCTGGCGCACCTGCTTGCTGATGGCGGCCGCCGACTGGTTCAGCTCCAGCGCCGCCTTGCTGAAACTGTCGCGTTCTACCACGGCGCGAAATACGCGCATGTGCGCGAGGACATCCATCATTCTTTCCTTCTGGTTAAATATCTTATTATTTTATCGCTGATTATCATTGAAATGGAAAACAATATGATGGTGGCTTCTTCATACACCACTAGCAAGGAGTTCCCATGTCCCCATTCTCTTCCTCCCTGAAAACCCTGCCCTTGCTGCTGGCCCTGCTGGCTGGCGCAGCACACGCCACACCGGTCAGCCCGGCCGTCGCCCTGCCCGAAGTGGGCATCAGCCCCTGGGGCCCGAAAGACGAGATCGGGCGCCTGAACCTGATGACGCCGGCCTCGCGCGCCGCCATCCTGGCCCGCATCGACGGCGGCAGGAGCTATGACCTGGCCGTCGATTTCTATATCGGCATGCCCAGCTGGCAGGCGGCAGGCGACCCGCCCTACCTGATGTGGATGACGCACACGCCGAAAGGCAATGTGGTGGCCGACTCGATGAACGTGGGCGAGCAGATGAACCGCCACGTCAGCTACACGGGCTCGGCCGTCTCCATGTATGCACACATGGGCACGCATATCGACGCCCTCAACCATTTCGGCTTGAACGGCAAGATCTGGAACGGTTTTACGGAAGAGCAATACCTGGGCGACCGGGGCTGGACGGTGACGGGCGCGGAAAAGCTGCCGCCCATCGTCGCGCGCGGCGTGCTGATCGACGTGGCCGTGGCCAAGGGGCTATCGCAGCTGCCCGACAATTACCGGGTCACGCGGCAGGACTTGCGCGCCGCGCTGGCACGCCAGAAGGTGACGCTGGAAAAGGGCGACGTGGTGCTGATACGCACGGGCCGCATGCAGGACTATGAGCAGGCGCAAGCGTACATGGCCAATCCGCCCGGCCTGTCGCTCGATGCCGCCAAATTCCTCGTCGAAGATGGCGGCGCCATGGTAGTGGGCGCGGATAACCTGAGCTTTGAAGCGTTTCCGTCCGAAGTGGCCGGCAACTACCTGCCCGTGCACACTTATCTGCTGGCGCAGCAGGGCACGCCCATCATGGAACTGGTCGACCTGGAAGCCTTGTCGCGCGACAAGGTCTACCAGTTCGCCTTCATCGGCGCCTCGCTGAAATTCCGTGGCGGCGACGCGGCGCCCATCCGCCCCGTGGCCCTGCCGATCCGCTAAGCCGTCCGCTTCAGGCGGAAACGGCCAGCGGCCGGCCCGCGCCATGGTCATCCCAGGCATCGGCGCAGCGCACCACGTCGCCCACGACGATGATGCTGGGACTGCCCAGGCCACTGGCCAGCAAGTCGCCGGGCAGGCTTTGCAAGGTGCCCAGCAACTGGCGCTGCGCCGGCAGGCTGGCCGATTGCACGACGGCCACCGGCGTGCCGGGCGCCATGCCGCCGGCCAGCAAGCCGGCCTGGATGGCCGCCACCCTGGCCACGCCCATGTAGATGACGAGGGTGAGGCCGCTTTGCGCCAGCGCAAACCAGTTCGGCTCGGACGCGCCATCCTTGCCATGTCCCGTGACGAAAATCGCGCCCTGGCTCCAGCCGCGGTGCGTCAGCGGCACGCCGATGCCCATTGGTGCGGCCAGGCCGCTGCTGATGCCGGGTATGACCTCGACGGCCACGCCATGGCTGCGCAGATAGGCGCGCTCTTCGCCGCCGCGCCCAAACAGATAGGGATCGCCCCCTTTCAGGCGCACTACCTGCTGGCCGGCGCGCGCTTCGGACAGCATCAGGCGCTCGATGAACGCTTGCGGCGTCGAGGCGCAGCCGCCCCGCTTGCCCACCTCGACCACGCGCACGCCGGGCGCCGCATGCGCCAGCACGGCGGGATTGACCAGGTCGTCAATCAGCACCACGTCGGCCCGCGCGATGGCTTTCACGGCTTTCAATGTCAGCAAGTCCGGGTCGCCGGGACCGGCGCCCACGAGGGTAACGCAGCCTTGTCGTGCCATGATGCACTCTCCAGTCAGAAAAAATGGCCGATGGCGAACGACGCCGCATACGCTTCCGGCGCGCTGCCGTCCCACAGCACGCCGTCGCACAGGGTCGAGCTGCGCATGAGCACCGTCGGCACGGGCGTCTGCGTCATTTCCGCCGCCTGGCGGTACAGGTCGATGCGGTTCACCTGCCGCGCCACGCCCAGATAGTCGGGTTCGTCGCGCAGCAAGCCCCAGCGCCGGTGCTGGCTCATGAACCACATGGCGTCGGACAGGTAGGGAAAATTGACGGCGCCGCCGTCATGGAACTTCAAACCGTGCGCATCGTTCCAGGTCTTGCCCAGTCCATCCTGGTAATGGCCGAGAATGCGCGGCGCCAGCAGGTCCTGCGACGTATTCAGGTAGGCCGGCTCGGCCAGGATGGCCGCCATCGCCAGCCGGTTGGCATCGCTGGCGTCGATCCAGCGCCCCGCCTCGAGCACGGCGGCGATGAGGGCGCGGCAAGTATTCGGGCAGGCGCGCGCGAACGCGGCGCTGGTGCCCAGCACCTTGCCCGGATGGTCGGGCCAGATATCCTGGCTGGTGACGGCCGTCACGCCCACGCCATCGACGATGGCCTTGTAACCCCACGGCTCGCCCGCGCAAAAGCCATCCATCTGGCCGGCGCGCAAGGCCGCCACCATCTGCGACGGCGGCACCGTCATCACGCGCGCGTCGCGCAGCGGGTCGATGCCGTGCGCGGCCAGCCAGTATTGCAACAGCATCGCATGGTTACCTGTTGGAAAAGTATGCGCAAACGCAAGCGGTCGCCGCATGGCGCGCATGGCTGTCGCCAGCGACGGGCCATCGACGGCGCCCTCGCGCGCCAGCGCCGCCGACACGGTCACGGCCTGGCCGCTGTGATTGAGGTTCATCAGCACGGCCATGTCGCTGGGCTGGCCGCCGATGCCCATCTGCACGCCATACACGAGGCCGTACAAGACGTGGGCCGCATCGAGTTCCCCGCTATGCAATTTGTCGCGCACGCCGGCCCACGACATCTCGCGGCTCAGTTCGATCTTGATGCCGTATTTCTCATCCAGGCCCAGCCTTGCCGCCATGACCAGCGAGGCGCAATCGGTCAGCGGCAAGTAGCCGATGCGTATCGTCTGTTTTTCCGGATGCAGCGATCGCATCACGTGGGCGCTGGCGCCCGTTTGCTCTGTCATACCATTCCTTACTGATAAGTACTGTTTTGCCGCGCCGGCAGGGGCAAGGCCATGCCCATCCAGCAGCAAGGAACGTGCCTGTGCACGCCCTGTCCGCTGAAGCTGGAAACGCACCGGAATGGTGCATTGCACCACCATGTATCAGGAAAGGCGCGATTCATCCCAGCAAGTCTTCCACGTCGAGGATGCGCTGGGCAATGTCCGCCAGTTTCAACTTCTTGTTCATGGCCATGCTGCGCAGGCGCTGGTAAGCCTGCTCTTCCGTCAAGCCGTGGTGCGTCATCAACAGGCCCTTGGCCCGTTCGATGACCTTGCGCTCCTGCAACTTGTGCCGCGTGTCGAGCAATTCCGCACGCAGTTTTTCTTCCTGGCGAAAGCGCGCCAGCGCCACGTTCAGCACGGGCTGGATGCGCTCGGCTTGCAGGCCGGCCACGATATACGCGGACACGCCGGCCGCCATGGCCGCATCGATGCTGGCCGTGGCGCCGTCTTCCGTGAACAGCACGATGGGGCGGCGCTCATCGCGCGTGGCGATGACGATGTGCTCGAGCACGTCGCGCGCATCCGATTCGGCGTCGATGATGATGAGGTCCGGCTGCAGTTGCGCGATGCGCTCAGGGAGGTAGAGGTCGGCTGGCAGCGAGGCGACGATGTCGAAGCCCGATTCCAGCAAGCCGATACGCAAGGCATTGCCACGCCGGGCTTGCGCCGCCAGGGCCACGTCCGCGTGCACGCCGTGCTCGACGATGGGATTGACGACAACAATGCGCAAGGGGCGATCCGGCGCTGGCGGGGTACGGCTGGACGTCATGGGGGCGATCTGCAGTGGCTAAACGATTAACCACTACAGTAAGCAAGAAGCGAACCAGATGGAATTATTTCAGGGTCGGCATGGCAAACTCGGCGCCCGCCGCCGTCGACGCCGGCCAGCGCTGCGTCACGGCCTTCTGCTTCGTATAGAAACGCACGGATTCCGGGCCATGCGCATGGTGGTCGCCGAACAGGCTGCGCTTCCAGCCGCCGAAACTGTGGAAGGCCATCGGCACGGGGATCGGCACGCTGACGCCGGCTTTTTCCATCCCTGCCCGCCTGCGCACGGTGCGTGTACCCGCGCGCCGCGTGCAGTCTGGAGCGGTTTATTTCAGGGTCGGCATGGCAAACTCGGCGCCCGCCGCCGTCGACGCCGGCCAGCGCTGCGTCACCGCCTTCTGCTTCGTGTAGAAACGCACGGATTCCGGGCCATGCGCATGGTGGTCGCCGAACAGGCTGCGCTTCCAGCCGCCGAAACTGTGAAAGGCCATCGGCACGGGGATCGGCACGTTGACGCCTACCATCCCCACCTGCACGCGGTGCGTGTATTCGCGTGCCGTATTGCCGTCACGCGTGTAGATGGCCGTGCCGTTGCCGTACTCGTGCGCGTTGACCAGGTCCAGCGCGGTGGCAAAATCGGGCACGCGCACGATGCACAGCACGGGGCCGAAGATTTCTTCCTTGTAGATCGTCATTTCCGGCGTGACATGGTCGAACAGGCTGCCGCCGAGGAAAAAGCCCTTTTCATGGCCAGGCAGGACGAAGCCGCGCCCATCGCTGACCAGCTTGGCGCCTTCCTTGACGCCGGTGGCGATGTAGCCGGCGATCTTGTCCTTGTGCACTTGCGTGACGACAGGGCCCATTTCCGCCTTCAAATCCATGCCCTGCGTAATCTTTAACGCCGCGATGCGCGGCACGAGCGCCTCGACCAGCTGGTCGCCCACATTGCCCACGGCCACGACAACGGAAATGGCCATGCAGCGCTCGCCGGCCGAGCCGAACGCCGCGCCCATCAGCGCATCGACCGTTTGCGCCATATCGGCGTCGGGCATGACCACCATGTGGTTTTTCGCCCCGCCCAGCGCCTGCACGCGCTTGCCCTGCGCGCAGCCCGTGGCATAGATGTATTCGGCAATCGGCGTGGAACCGACAAAGCTGACGGCGCGCACGTCCGGGTGGTGCAGCAAGCCGTCCACCGCCTCTTTATCACCCTGCACCACGTTGAAGACGCCGTCGGGCAAGCCCGCATCTGTCAGCAGCTGCGCCAGCAGCAGGCTGGCCGACGGGTCGCGCTCGGACGGCTTCAAGACAAAGGTATTGCCGCAGGCTATGGCCATCGGGAACATCCACATCGGCACCATGACGGGGAAATTGAAGGGCGTGATGCCGACGCACACGCCCAGCGCCTGGCGGATCGACCAGGCATCGATGCCGCCCGCCACCTGCTCCGAATACTCGCCCTTCATCATTTGCGGAATGCCGCAGGCGAACTCGACCACTTCGATGCCGCGCGTCACTTCGCCCTTGGCATCCGTGAACACCTTGCCGTGCTCGGCCGTGATCAGGGCCGCCAGCTGGTCCGAATGTTCTTCCAGCAATTCCTTGAACTTGAACATGACCCTGGCGCGGCGCAAGGGCGAGGTTTGCGACCAGGCGGGAAAGGCCGCGTGGGCGGCGGCCACGGCCGCGTTCAGTTCCGATGGCGTGGCCAGCGCCACTTTCGCCGTCACTGCGCCCGTGGCGGGATTGAAAACGTCGCTCGTGCGCTCGGAGCGCGAAGCCATGGGGTTGCCACCGATAAAGTGGCCAATCTGCTGCGTCGTCATTGTGATTCCTTTTATTTGGTGTTCATCAGCCATTCATGGGCCGGGTCGTTCTTGAAGTGCCACACGCGTTTCGGGCCGGCCATCACGTTCAGGTAGTAGCCGTCATAGCCATACGGCACGGTGACGGGGTGGTAGCCGCGCGGTACCATCACGACATCGTGGTTTTCCACGGCCATCGCTTCGTCGATGCTGCGGTCATCCGTGTAGACCCGTTGATACGCGAAACCCTGCTCTGGATTGAGGCGGTGGTAATACGTTTCCTCCAACGAACTTTCCAGCGGCACATTGTCGCTATCGTGCTTGTGCGGCGGATAACTCGACGAGTGGCCGGACGGCGTCAGCACTTCCACCACCAGCAAGCCATCGGCCTCTTCCGTTTGCGGCAGGATGTCGCACACATAGCGCGTATTGGCGCCCTTGCCACGCACGGAGCGCGTCATCGACTGCGGGTCGATCAGCCGCGCCGCACGCTGGGTCGTGGCCGGCGCGCTGCACAGCGCCACTTCGGCTGCGGTCACGGCCGTGATGCGCACTGGCATGCCGCACGGCACATACACGGCATACGGCGAGCGCTCCTCGAAGACGCTGGCGCGTTCGCCGATGTCGCGCCACTCCTGTTCACCGGCCTTGACGGTGACCGTGCCCGTCAGCACGACGATGCACAGTTCGCGCATCCCCGTTTCCAGGCTCAACCGTTCTCCGGCCGCCAGGCGGTGGGCGGCAAAGCCCACATGCGTCCAGCCGGCGGACTCGGGGGTGACTTCCACGATCTTGCCGCCGGCCTGGCTGGCCTTCACCAGCAGCGGGCTCATGCCGCCTCCCGGCCCAGGCGGGGAATCGCCTCGACGAGGTTGGCAAGGTAATCATGGCCCATCTTCGCGTACTGGTAGCTGGGGGCGACGGCCGGATCCTGTTCCGCTTCCACCACCAGCCAGCCTTCATAGCCGTGCAGATACAAGCGCGTCAAAATCGCCGGAAAGTCGATGCTGCCGTCGCCGGGCACGCTGAACGCGCCGTTGATGACGGCTTGCAAAAAGCTCCAGTGGCCGTTACGCGCCAGTTTCACCACGTTGGGCCGCACATCCTTGCAATGCACGTGGCAGATGCGTTCGATATGCTTGTTCAACACGGCCAGCGCGTCGCCGCCGGCGAACGTGATATGACCGGTATCGAACAACAGTCCCACTTCCGGCCCCGTCAAGGCCATCAATTGATCCACGTCCGCCGGGGTTTCCACGTAAGCGCCCATGTGGTGGTGGTAAGCGAGGCGCACGCCGTGCGCCAGCAAATGCGCGGCAAAGGCCGTCAATTTATCGGCATACGCCTGCCATTGCTGCGGCGACTGGAAACGCGGACGCTTATACAGCGGGCGCGCTTCGCCCTGGATGGCGTCCGCCACTTCGCCATACACCATGACGGTGGCGCCGCTGTCGGCCAGCAAGCGTAAATGCGCTGCCACGGAAGCGATCTCTTCTTCCACAGAGTGCTGCGCCAGGCGGCCCGAATACCAGCCGGAAACGCATGCCAGGCCATACTTGCCCAGCACCGCATTCAGGGCGGAAGCTTCCTTCGGGAACTTGTTGCCCAGCTCGAAACCGGCATAGCCGATCTCGGCGCCCTCCTTCAGCGCCGTTTCCAGCGGCGTCTCTCCGCCCAGGCTCGGCAAATCGTCGTTCATCCACGAGATCGGGTTGATGCCGATCTTGACATTCCATGTGTTCATTTCAATTCCTTTGTTTCTGGCGATCGGTTTCATAACGGGCGCGGGCAAGCTGCACGCCAGCCTGGGTCGACACTTCCGGCACGGCCACTTCCCACCAGCAGCCGCCCTCTTCCGTGGTGCGCGTATCGTCCGTATTGATGCAGATCACATACGTGCGCGGCGCGGCGCGGGCGCGCAGCATGGCTTGCTCCAGTTCGGCAATGGAAGCCGCATGTTCGCTGAGGGCACCCAGCGCGCGCGCATGCAGGGCAAAGTCGATGACGGGAGCGCCCTCGCCCGCCTGCAGGCAGTCGGCCAGCATATTGTTGAACGGCGCATTGCCGCAAGCCTGCTGCAGGCGGTTGATGCAGCCGTAGCCACGGTTGTCGAGCACGACGATGATGAGTTTCTTGTCCAGCATGACGGAAGTGGCGATTTCCGAATTCATCATCAGGTAGCTGCCATCGCCCACCATGACGATGACTTCCGCCTGCGGTTTCGCCATCTTCACGCCGAGGCCGCCGGCTATTTCATAGCCCATGCACGAATAGCCGTATTCCATGTGGTAGCCGCCGGGCGTACTCGTCCGCCACAGCTTGTGCAGTTCAGCCGGCAAGGTCCCTGCCGCGCAGACGACGATGTCGCGCGACGTCGACTCCGGCGACGAGCGCTGCACGGCGCCGATGACTTCGCCGTCATACGGCAGACCGGCGACTTCGCGCTGGCCCGTGATGGCCAGCACGGTGTCGCGCCATGCCTGGCCCGCCTGCTGCGCGCGGTCCATCCACTGGCCGGCGCTGTTCCAGCCGTCGAGCCGGCGCGACAGGCCCTGCAATCCCAGAGTGGCGTCCGCCTGCAAGCCCAGGCCACGGCCCTTCAGCACGTCGAAACTGTTCACGTTGACGCTGATCAGTTGCGCTTGCGCAAACAGCGAATTCGACCCCGTCGTAAAGTCCTGCAAACGCGTGCCGACGGCCAGCACCACGTCCGCCTCCGCTGCCAGCGCATTCGCGGCCGGCGACCCCGTCACGCCGATGGCGCCCAGCTGCAGCGGGTGATTCCACGGCAAGGAACTTTTCCCCGCCTGGGTTTCCGCGACCGGTATGCCATGGCGCTCGGCAAACGCCTGCAAGGCGGCGCTGGCCTTGCCGTACAGCACGCCGCCACCGGCCACGATCAGCGGCTGTTTCGCGCCCTGCAGCAAGGCGGCCGCCTCGTCCAGTTCGCATTCGACCGGCGGCACGGCGCGGAAACGCACGATTCTCGGTTCAAAAAAATCGGCCGGATAGTCATGCGCCATCGTCTGCACGTCTTGCGGCAAGGACAAGGTGACGGGGCCGCAGGCGGCCGGGTCCGTCAAGGCGGCGATGGCGCGCGGCAAGGCCGTCAGCAACTGTTCCGGATACACGATGCGGTCGAAGTAGCGCGACAGCGGCTTGAAGGCGTCATTCACCGTCACGCTGCCGTCGCCCATGTCTTCCAGCTGCTGCAAGACCGGGTCCGGTGCGCGCGAGACGAACACGTCGCCGGGCAACAGCAGCACGGGCAGACGGTTGACGTGGGCCAGGGCGGCGGCTGTGAGCAGATTCGTGGCGCCGGGGCCGATGGACGTGGTGACGGCCATCATGCGCCGGCGCATGTGGGCCTTGGCATAGGCGATGGCCGAGTGCGCCATCGCCTGCTCGTTGTGGGCGCGGTAGGTGGGAAATTGCTCCCGATACTGGTACAGCGCTTCGCCCAGGCCGGCCACGTTGCCATGGCCAAAGATGGCGAAGGCGCCGCCGAACAAGGGAATCAAGCCCCCCTCGCCATCGTCCGTGCGCAGGGCGGCCAGGTAGCGCACCAGGGCCTGCGCCATGGTCAGGCGGATGGTCTTGTGCAGGGTCGCGCTCATGCCGCACGCTCCAGGCGGTTGCGCGTGCGCTGCCACAGGGAAATCAGCTGCTCGAAGTTGGCGCGCACGGCGGCGATCAGGCCCGCATCGTCGAGTTCGCCGGCCAGCCAGCGGCGGCTCGGCTCCTGGAAGATCGTGCGTCCCACCATGAAGCCACGGCAAGTGGTGCTGGCACTGGCCTGTTCGAAACTGGCGGCCAGCGCAGCGATAGGGGCATTCAAGCCCAGCAGCACCACGCCACGGCAGTACGGATCGCGCTCGTGCACGAGGGCATCGATCGCTTGCCACTGCTTGGCTGTCATGCTTTCCAGCTTCCACCATTCGGGATAGATGCCCAGGTTGTACAGGCGCTTGACGGCGCGCAAGACCGTATCGTCGCCGTGCGGCAGCGAATCCGGCGGTATGACTTCGAGCAAGAGTTCGTGACCGCTCACTTGCGCCGCGTCATACAGGGCCTTGATCTGCGCTTCCTGTTCCAGGCGGTTTTCCACGGCGTCGTCCGGATGCAGCTGCACCAGGCACTTGATCACGTGTTCCTTCGGCCAGCTGACGAGATGCGAACCGATGGAGCGGCCCCAGTCGAATTGCAAGGGATTCGAACCGGGCAATTCCACGGGACGGCCTATCCACCAGCCGCGTCCCGTCGCATCGTTGAGGGCGTCGACGCCATAGCGGCCATCGATCAGCACGCCCGTCTTGCCGGCCAGCTGCAATGCCGTTTCCGTCTGCGCCACGGCTTGCACCATCAGCTGTTTCAAGGCGGAGATACGCGATTCGGGTGCCCCCGTCTGTTGCGCCAGCTCAAAGAACTGCGTGCGGTGGTCGAAGGCGAACACGCACAGTTCTTCCCACTGCGGGCGCGCCACCGTCGTGCGGTGCAAACGGGACAAGGTGGCGTCCTGGTCCGGCTGCGTGAGTTTCGCCGCATTGGCGAGGAAGTAGTCGAGTTCGACGGGCGACGGCATGGCCGGCGCGCAACCGTGGCGCGACACGACCAGCGCGCCGCAGCCATTCGCATAGCGGCAGCACGCTTCGTAATCCTCGCCGCGCAGCCAGCCTTTCAGGAAACCGGAAAGGAAGGCATCGCCCGCGCCCAGCACATTGAGCACGTCGACGCGCACGCCACGGTAGTTATACGCATCGTCGAGGCTGGCCGGCACCACGCTGTCGATGACGGCGCTGCCCAGCGGACCGCGCTTGACAACGAGCGTGGCCACGGTGGCGGCCCGCACGGCGCGCAGGGACGCCATGATGTCGGCGCCGCCGCCGGCGATCATGAATTCCTCTTCCGTGCCGACGATCAGGTCGAACTGCGGCAGGATGGCCTGCAGGTGGCGGGTCACGCCCTCGTTCGAGACGAAACGCGTTTCGCCATCGGCCTTGCCCGACAAGCCCCACAGCACGGGCCGGTAATCGATATCGAGCACGGTGCGCACATTGCTGGCCCGCGCCAGCGTCAGCGCCTGCGTGCTGACGCCATGCATGGCAGCCGTGGAGAAATGCGTGCCGGTGATCAACAAGGCTTTGCTCGAAGCAATGAAGGCCACATCCACCGACGCCGGGTCGATGGCCATGTCGGCGCAATTGTCGCGGTAAAAAATCAGCGGAAAGGTATTCTTGTCCTTGATACCCAGCATCACCAGTGCCGTCAGGCGGTCGCGGTCGATGCCGACATGGCTGACGTCACAGCCTTCCTTCGACAAGGTATCGGTGAGGAATCGTCCCATGTGGTCGTCGCCCACCTTCGACAGCATGGCCGATTTCAGGCCCAGGCGGGCCGTGCCGAAGGCGATGTTCGCCGACGAGCCGCCCAGGTACTTGGCGAAGCTGGTGGCGTCTTCCAGCGGACTGCCGATTTGCTGCGCGTACAGGTCCACCGCCAGGCGGCCCAGGCAGATCACGTCGAGCGCGCGGCCCTGGGCAAATTGTGTGGAATTATTCATGGCTATCCTTAAATCGTGACACCGTCGAGTTCACTCATCAGCGTTTGCATTTCCGCGCCGCCCGCCATCATGTCCAGCAAGGCATCCTTGGTCACCGTCTCCTTGGTGAACGTGCCCAGCGACTTGCCCCGGTTCAACAAAGTGAACGAATCGCCGACCGGATATGCATGGTGCACATTGTGCGTAATGAAGATGACGGAAATGCCCCGTTCGCGCGCCTTGTAAATCAGTTTGAGCACGTTGAACGATTGTTTCACGCCCAGGGCCGCCGTTGGCTCGTCGAGGATCAGCACGCGGGCGCCGAAATGGATGGCGCGCGCAATGGCCAGGCACTGCTTCTCGCCGCCCGACATGGTGCCGATGGCCTGGTGCGGGTCGCGCACCATGATGCCCATCTCGGCCAGCTTGGCGCGCGCCGTCTCGGCCGCATACTCGATATCCATCACCGGCACCAGGCCCAGCAGCTTTTTCATCGGCTCGCGGCCCATGAAGAAATTGCGCGCCACGGACAGCAGCGGCACCAGCGCCAGGTCCTGGTAGACGGTGGCCACGCCCATGTCCAGTGCTTCGCTCGGCGAATTGAAGACGACGGGCTGGCCATCGACCAGGTATTGACCGTCGGTCGGCTTGTGCACGCCGGCCAGGGTCTTGATCAGGGTGGACTTGCCGGCGCCGTTGTCGCCCAGCAAGCAATGAACTTCCCCCTCGCGCAAGCGCATGGTGATGTTTTGCAGCGCCAGCACGGAGCCGAAACGCTTGCTGACATTCTCCAGAGCAAGAATATAGTCGCTCATGATTTACCTCGCTTCCGTGACGCGTGAGCGTACAAAGTTATTGAACAGCACGGCGATCAGCAGCATCACGCCGAGGAACACGCGGAACCAGTCCGAATTGATATTGGTGTACGTAATGCCGATCTGCACCACGCCGAAGATCAGCGCGCCGAAGCAGGCGCCGACGACGGAGCCGTAGCCGCCCGTCAGCAGGGCGCCACCGATGACGGCCGCGATGATGGCTTCGAATTCCTTCTGCATGCCGCGGTCGGCGGCGGCCGAACCCACGTCGCACACTTGCAAGGTAGCAAACAGGCAGGCGCAGAAGGCCGTGAAGACGAACAGCGAGATCTTGACCTTGCGTACAGGCACGCCCACATTCTTGGCCGCGTTGGCGTCGCCGCCGACGGCAAACATCCAGTTGCCGAAGCGGGTGCGCGACAGCACGAAAGCGGCACCGGCGGCCAGCACCAGCCACCAGGCGATGACTTTCGGCACGCCCTTGACGAGCGGCGAACCGTCGTCGAGCACGGCGATCCAGCCGTGTGTTCCCATCCACTGGAACAGTCCCGTGGCGAAGTTACCGTGGAACAGCAAGCTGGCCAGCCAGTCCTGCGCCGCCAGGTCGCCCACGCCGCTGACGATGGTGCGGTTGGCGAACATGATCGACAGGGCCAGGGTCAGGCCGCGCAGGATGAACAGGAAGGCCAGCGTGACGATGAACGATGGCAGGCGCGTCTTGATGACGATATAGCCGTTGAGCCAGCCCAGCGCCATGGAACCGGCGAAGGCGAAGATGATGGCGGCCCACAGGGGCCAGTGGAAATAAATCGTCGGGATGGCGATCATCATGCCGGCAAAGCCGATCATGGAGCCGATCGACAGGTCGAATTCGCCGGCGATCATCAACAGGCAGGCGCCGATGGCGATGATGCCCAGGTAGGACGCCACCTGCATCCAGTTGACGACACCGTCGAGGTTGAACATGCCGGAATCGCCGGCCGTGATGACGAAGAAGGCAAACACGAGCACCGCGCCGGAAATGGAGGCGAACTCGGGACGGCCGAAAAACCGTTTGACCCAGCTGGTCGCGCCCACGCGCTCGTCGGCGGCGGCGGCTGGTTTGCTGGGGGCGCCGGAAGGCGGGGGAGGATTCATGCCGGGGCTAGCCAGGCTGGATTTGAGCGCAGTCATACAAATTCCTTTTAGTAATACTTGCAACAATTCCTGCTACCGATGTCAATTACTTTCCTGCCAGCATCGCTGGCGCCAGGCGTGTTCAGTCCCGCCCGCCGCCAGCCCGAGGGCGGCGGGCGGCGGGCCGGAACACTCTGGAACGCGATGAATTAACGGTATTGACCGGCGTACTTTTCGACCTTGGCGATGTTTTCCTTGGTCACGAAACCGGGGCCGGAGCTGATGTGGCGCGGTCCATAAATGGGCGTCAGGCCGTATTCCGCCAGGCGCGCCTGGTATTTCGGATTGGCAATCAGGATTTCCTTGACCTTGGCCAGGTCCGTGATCTTTTGCTGTTTCATGATGGCCATCACGGCGACGGGAATGTAGCCTTGCAGGTAGGGTTGCTGGTCGATGGCAAACTGGATGCTGCCATCCTTGATGCCCTTGGCAATTTCTTCCGACAGATCGAAACTGGCGAAGTACATCTTGCCTTTCAGGCCCAGTTTCTCGACGGCGCGCATGGCGGCCGGCGCCGAATCCGGTCCCAGCGCCAGCACGGCCTGGGTCTTCGGATTGCTGCGCAGATAGGCGCTGACCTTGCTTTCGATCACGCCAGGGTCGACGCCGTTGGTATCGAGCGTGGATGACTTGAAGTCGACGCCCAGCGCATCGGCAAAGCCGCGGCAGCGTTCGAACGACGAGGCATTCATCGCATAGTGATTCACGCACACGAACGATTTGATGCCCGCTTCCTTGGCCCGCTTGCCGGCGCCCAGGCCCGCGTCATACTCGGGCTGGCCCACGTGCATGATGGCTTTCAACTGTTCGCTTTGCGCCAGGGTGCCCGAATTGATGGTCACGAGCATGATTTTCTTGGCCACCACCGTGCCCAGCGGCTTTTGCAGCACGCTGAAGTCGGCGATGTCGGCGATCAGGCCATCGTAATTGCGCGCGGCCGACTGCTCGATCAGGCGCGCCATGTCGGCCAGGTCGCCATTCGGCGGATTGCGGTAGTCGACCGTGACGTTGAAATCTTCGCCGGCTTGCTTGATGGAATTTTTGATCGTGTTCCACCAGGAATCGGAATCGGGCGCATGGCTGACCATGACGAATTTCTCGCCGGCAGCGTGGCTGGCGCCGCCGCTCAGGCCCAGGCCCAGTCCCAGGCTGGCGATGGCCAGGCACTTCATCAGACCCTTGCTTTTATTGCTATGCATGAATGTCTCCTAGACGGATTAATTTTTATAGTTGCGAGCTTTTATGAAGGGTGACACCGGCCTGGCCTTGCGGCACGCAAACCGATGCACTGCGCACAGCTTAGGCCACAAAAAAGACAAATGCAATAAAATTTTCAAAATAAATTTAAATAGAAATTCATTTCTATTTTCAGGATTCCCTCCTATAATTCTCGCCAGAACCAGCCGCCGGACAAATTGATATGCCAGCGCGGCCCCGCAAGCACACAGAGGAAAAAATCATGGCAGCCACCGCCCCCATCGAACAATTGATGCAGCACATTGCCGCCGAGTACGACAACCTGTCGCGTCAGCTGAAAGTCATCGCCCAGTACATCGAGAAGCACCGGGCCAGCCTGATGCTTGAGCGCATCAGCGACATCGCGGCCGCCTGCGACGTGCAGCCGTCGGCCATCGTGCGCTTCGCGCAGCGCTTCGGCTATACGGGCTTTTCCGAGATGCAGGACGTGTTCCGCCAGGCATACACGGACCAGGCCAGCGCCACGCCCGACTACCAGCAGCGCATCCGCAAGCTCATTTCCACGCGCGACACGGCCCTCAGTGCGGGCGACCTGACGCGCGAATTCGTCGGCGCCAGCCGCGCCGGCCTCGACGACCTGGCGGCCGGCCTCGACGACGCCCAGCTGGAAGCGGCCGTCAACCTGCTGCTGAAAGCGGACAACATCTATGTGATCGGCGTGCGCCGGTCGTTTCCGATCGCCTCCTACATCGCCTATGCGCTCGAGCATACGGACAAGCGCGTGCACCTGATCAGCGGACTGGGCGGCATGCACCGCGAACAGATGCGCAGCGTGCGCGAACGCGATGTGGCGATCGCCATCAGTTTCTCGCCTTACGGCAAGGAAACCCAGCAGTGCATCAAGGCGGCGCAAGACAAGGGCGCCAAGGTTCTCGTGATTACCGACAGCAAGCTGGCGCCGCTCGCGCGGGCCGCCGACGCGCTGTTGACCGTCACCGAGGGCAGCGCCTTCGCCTTCCGCTCGCTGACCAGCACCATCTGCCTGTGCCAGGCGCTGTTCATCGCGCTGGCTTACAAATTAGAGCTCGACATCGAAGAAATCCACACCCCAGGAGAACATGATGATTGAAGTAGCGTTGTTCGGCGCCGGACGCATCGGCAAAATCCACGCGGCCAACCTGGCTGCCCAGCCGGGCGTCCGGTTCAAGTACGTGGTCGACGTCAACGAGGAAGCGGCATCCGCGCTGGCCGTCTTGCATGGCGGCAGCAGCGCCACGGTGGAAGCGGCGCTGGCCGACCCGGCCATCAAGGCCGTCGTCATCGCTTCCAGCACGGACACGCACGCGGACCTGATCCTGCGCTCGGCCGCCGCCGGCAAGGCCATCTTTTGCGAAAAACCCGTCGATCTGACGATAGACCGGGCGCGCGCCTGCGCCGCCGCCGTCAAGGAAGCCAAGGTCATGTGCATGCTGGGCTTCCAGCGCCGCTACGATCCCACCTTCAATGCCGTCAAGACACGCATTGAAGCGGGCGAGATCGGCACGCCCGAATTGCTGATCGTCACCAGCCGCGATCCCGGGCCGCCGCCGGTCAGCTACATCAAGGTGTCGGGCGGCATCTTCAAGGATATGCTGATCCACGATTTCGACATCTTCCGCTGGATACTCGACGACGAGGCCGTCAGCGTGCACGCCACGGGCAGCTGCCTGGTGGACCCGGCCATCGGCGAGGCGGGCGACCTGGACACGGCCGTCGTCACCATCCGCACGGCCAAGGGGCGTTTGTGCCAGATCAATGCCTCGCGCCGCGCCGCCTACGGCTACGACCAGCGCTTCGAAGTGCTGGGCAGCGCCGGGATGCTGCAGGCGGGCAACCACAAGCCGACGGAAGTGACGGCCTATGGCGCCGTCAACGTCAGCGTGGACAAGCCGGAAGATTTCTTCCTCGAACGCTATCGCGTGGCGTACGCGCAGGAAATGGCGCACTTTTTTGACGCCCTCAGCCACGGCACGCCGCTGCGCACCACGGTGCACGATGGCTTGAAGGCGCTGGAACTGGCCGAGGCGGCCACCCTGTCGTGGCGCGAACAGCGCGTCGTGGCTGTGTAAAAAGACAATAACAAGATACTGGAGACCAGATGTCATCCCCAACATTGAAAGTAGGCATCGTCGGCCTGGGCCGCCTGGGCCAGCGCCATGCCATCAACCTGGCGCAGCGCGTGCCGAATGCGCAAGTCGTGGCCGCCTGCAGCCCCGTGCAAGCGGAACTGGACTGGGCCGCCGGCACGCTGGGCATCGCCACCGGCTACGCCGACTACGACGCGCTGCTGGCCCACCCGGGCCTGGACGCCGTGTTTCTCGTCACGCCCACGTCGCTGCATGCGGACCAGATCATCGCCGCCTTGCGCGCCGGCAAGCACGTGTTTTGCGAAAAGCCGCTGTCGCTGGACCTGGCCGACTGCCTGAAGGTGGAGGCGGAAGCGGCGCGCCATCCGCACTTGACGGTCATGATCGGCTTCGTGCGCCGCTTCGACGCCAGCTACCATGACGCGCAGCAAAAGATCGCCCAGGGCCTCGTCGGCAAGCCCTACTTGGTGCGTTCGCAGACGTGCGACCAGAACGACCCCAGCGGCGCCTTCATGCGCTTCGCGCCCACCAGCGGCGGCATCTTCCTCGATTGCAGCGTGCACGATATCGACCTGGCGCGCTGGCTGCTGGGCAATCCCGTACCCAAACGCGTGTATGCGAGCGGCACCAACGCCATCCACACGGGCTTGCAGGCGTTCGGCGACGTCGACAATGGCCTGGCGACGGTCGAGTTTAGCGATGGCAGCATGGCCAGCTTCATGGCCTCGCGCACCATGGCGCATGGCCATGAAACCCTGACGGAAGTATTCGGCACGGGCGGCAGGCTGGCCGTGGGCAGCAATCCGCGCCTGAACAGGGTGGAAATTTCGGATGCGCATGGCGTGCGCAATGAATGCACGCCGGACTTCTATGCCCGCTTCGCCGACGCCTTTTTGATCGAGGCGCAGGAATTCACGGACGCGGCACTGGGCCGGCGCACCCTGTCGCTGACCCTGCACGACGCGACGGAAGCGACGCGTATCGGCCTGGCCATGACGCAAGCCATGCGCGAAGCGCGGCCGGTGGAGTTCTAGCCATTTGCAAACAGCCCAGGCGGCCGGTGCGGGAAACGGCTACCTGGGTTCCATAGCCAGCCGCAAGCCCATGGCGCCGAGAATGGCCGTGAGCGTGCTCAGCGAGGGATTGCCATCGGCCGACAAGGTGCGGTACAGCTGGGTAGGATTGAGCCGGGCCGCCTGCGCCACGGCGGGCACGCCGCCAAAGGCGCGCGTCAGCTGGCGCAGCACGCTCAGCAGTTCGCCATGGTCGCCATCGACGAGGATATTGTTGATCAGTTCAAGGGCGAAATCGGCATCGCCGCGGTACAGCTCAGCCATCGCCTCCTCATGCGAGCGGTCTCTCGGTGGCTTGCGGATATCCTCTTTCATGTCCCCTCTCCTTCCAGTCGTGCCAGCAGGCACAGGCACGCCATTGCGCTATACAATAAGTGCCTGCCCAACCGCGAAAAGCCCTGCCACCATGACGCATACCGACAGCAACTCCCCTTCCCTTGCCGGCGTGGCCGAACGCTACGTCAAGCTGGTCCTGGCCATGGGCCGGCACGACGCGTCATATGTCGACGCCTATTACGGCCCGCCGGAATGGCAGGCAGCCGCGCTGGAACAGCAACAGGGCTTGCGCGATATCCAGGCAGCCACGAACGAGGCGCTGGCCCTGCTGGGCGACGAATCTTGCCTGCGCGCCAACAACCTGCGCAAGCAATTGCAGGCCGTGCTGGCCAAGGCGGAGATGCTGCAGGGCGTGCGCCTGGATTTCGACACGGAAAGCGCGCGCCTGTACGACGCCGTCTCGCCCCATCACAGCCGTGCCCACTATGAACAGCTGGTGGGCGAAATCGACGCCCTGCTGCCTGGCGCCGGCACGGTGAGCGACCGGATCAACGCCTTCCGCAGGCAATTTATCATTCCCGCCGACAAGCTGCGCGCCGTGATGGACGCGGCCATCCGCGCCGGCCGCGAGCGCACCCTGCAGTACATCGCCCTGCCGGAAGGTGAAGATTTCGTGCTGGAATTTGTCACCGACAAGCCGTGGAGCGGCTACAACTGGTACAAGGGCAACTACCAGAGCGTGATCCAGATCAATACGGACTTGCCCATTTATATAGACCGCGCCGTCGACCTCGGCTGCCATGAAGCGTATCCGGGCCACCACGTCTACAACGTGCTGCTCGAACGCGACCTGGTGCGCGGCAGGGGCTGGATCGAGTACTGCATCTACCCGCTGTACTCGCCGCAATCGCTGATCGCCGAAGGCACGGCCAACTACGGCATCGAACTCAGTTTCACGGAGGCGGAACGGCTCGAATTCGAACAGCAGGTGCTGTACCCGCTGGCCGGCATCGATCCGGCGCTGGCGCCCCGCTACGCGCAGCTGAACAGTCTGCTTGCCAGGCTCAGCTACGCCGACAACGACATCGCGCGCCAGTACCTCGAAGGCGGCCTGACGCGCGAGGAGGCGCTGGAATGGCTGGTCAACGTGCGCCTGTACCCGGCCGAAAAATCGGCGCAGCGCCTGCAGTTCTACGACGCCATGGGCGCGTACGTCATCAATTACAACCTGGGCCAGGACATGGCGAAAGCCTATGTCGAGCGCCAGGGCGCCACGCGCGCAGCGCGCTGGGCCGCGTTCCGCGATTTGATGTCCTCGCCGCGCGTGCCCAGCGCTTTGCGGGCCTGAGCCTTACTTCGGCGGCAGGCGGTACAGCGGCACGGCCACGGCCAGGCACGCCAGTCCCGCCAGCAGCATGGCCAGCTGAAAACCGCCTGCCAGGGCCGCAACCTGGCCCGCCCGCTCCAGCAGCGCGGCGGCGCGCAAGCTCATCACGCTGCCCAGCACGGCCACGCCCAGGGTCATGCCCGCCTGGCGCAAGGCATTCATGATGGCCGAGGCCATGGCGGCACGCTCGCTCGCCACGGACGCCATCGCCAGCAAACCGGTGGCCGGAACGGCCAGTCCCATGGCCAGGCCCAGCAGGCCGAACAGGCTGCCGACGATGGCGTAGGGCGTCCGCGGCGCCAGCATCGCCGTCGCCAGCAGCACCAGCCCCGCCAGCACATAGCCACCCAGCATCAAGCGCCGCAGGGACACGTGGCGGCTGAGGCGGCCAAAGCACATGGAAACGACGCCCATGGCCGCGAATTGCGGCAACATGCGCCAGCCGCTGGCGCCCGCCGGCCAGCCCTGGATTTGCTGCAGGTACAGCGAGAAGAAGAACAGGCTGCTGTAACAGGCAAAGCCCAGCACCAGCGACGCCAGGTTGATCGACGCAAAGGCCCTGTCGCGAAACAGCCGCAGCGGCAACAGGGGGCGCGGCGCGCGCGCTTCGACGGCAAGGAAGGCGATGAAGGCCAGCAGCGCCACGCCCAACGACGCCCAGGCGGCCGCGCCGCCCGCCTCGCCCAGCGCGATCAAGCCATAGGTGAGCGCGCCGAGCCAGACGATGCTGAGCACCTGCCCGGCACCGTCCAGCGCCGCCTGCTCACGGTAGTGGCGTTCCGTGATGCCCCAGGCGCCCAGCAGCATGGCCAGCACTCCCAGCGGCAGATTGATCAGGAAGATGCTTTGCCAGCCCGTGGCCTCGAGCAGCATGCCGCCCAGCAGCGGCCCCAGGATCAGCGCCAGCGCGCTGAAGGCCGACCAGCCGCCGATCACGTGCGCCCGTTCGCGCGGGTCGGGAAACGCGTGGCTCAGTATCGGCATGGCGCCCGGTATCAGCAAGGCCCCCGCCACGCCCTGCACGGCCCTGCCCGCCAGCAGCAGCGGCAGGCTGGCCGCCAGCGCGCACAGCAGCGAACCGGCCGTAAACAGCGCCACGCCCAGCAGCCAGATGCGCTTGTGCCCATGCCGGTCGCCCAGCGGTCCGGCCGACAGCATGCAGGCCGACAGGCAGAGCGCATAGGCGTTGACCACCCACTGCAAGCCTGCCATGTCCGTCGCCAGCGCCGTTTGCAAGGTGGGCAAGGCGACGTTGACGATGCTGATGTCGAGCGAGGCGAGAAAGGTGCCCAGATAGGCGGCGGCCACCAGGGCCGCGCGGCGATAACGTTGCATGGAGTCGCTCCAATTCATGAGTTCGCCTTCATCATATCCATCGACTGACCGTCAGTCAATTGAAAATGATAAAGCGCTCTTGCCATGTCTGGGAATCGAGCGCCGCGTCATTTATACTGCAGCCATGTCTCCATCCCGCCCAGCAAGCCCCGCCATGCCCGATGCCGCCCCTGCCACGGACGCGCCGGCGCGTCCCCGCACCAAGCCAGCCGAAGTGCGCCTCGATGAATTGATGGCCGCCGCCGAACGGCTATTCCTCGACAAGGGTGTCGAGGCGACCACCGTCGGCGACATCACCAGCCTGGCCGGCGTGGCGAAAGGCACCTTCTATCATTATTTTCCATCCAAGCACGAGATGCTGGCGGCGCTGGCCGGGCGCTATACACAGCACTTCCTGGCCAGCCTGGAAGCGGCCATCGGCCTGTGCATGCCCAACGACTGGGAAGGCCGGCTGCGCGCCTGGGTGCAGGCGAACGTGGCCACCTACCTGCGCACCTGGCAATTGCACGACATCGTCTACACGAGCCACCGCCGCAGCATCGGCATCGATCCCGCGGACAATCGCGACAAGGATGCCATCCTGGCCCAGCTGGGCGCCATCCTGGCGGGCGGCGCGGCGGCGGGCGCGTGGCCTTTGCCGCAGCCGCGCCTGGCGGCCCTGATGATTTACTCGGCCGTGCATGGCGTGACGGACGACGCCATCGCCGCGCAACTGCAGGACAGCAGCGCCTTCGCCACCGACGTGGCCGACGCCTGCCTGCGCATGCTGGGCACGCAGCGCTGACGCGGGCGGCCTGGCGACAGCTCAGTGCGCCGGCAGGCGGATGGTCGCTTCCAGGCCACCGTCGCGGTGGTTGGCCAGGGTCAGCTCGCCGCCGTGGGCCTGGACGATGCTGCGCGCGATGCCGAGTCCCAGCCCCATGCCGTGCGCGTTTTGCTCGCGGCCATGTTCCAGGCGCACATACGGCTGGAACAGGCTGGCGAACGCCTCTTCTGCCACGCCGGGGCCATCGTCGCGGATGCGGATGACCACGTGCCCTCCTTCGCGGCATGCCGACAGATGGGCCGTCTTGCCGTAAAACAAGGCATTGTCGAGCAGATTGCCGATGGCGCGCTTCAGCGCCAGCGGCTTGGCCTTCACGCTCAGGCCCGTCTCCACGTAATGCACGTCGTGGCCCGCCAGCTGGGTACCGCGCACCATGCGCTGCAGCAAGGCGTCGAGCCGCACCTCGGTGGCGTTTTCATGGATGTCGCTATCCTTCACGCATTGCAGCGCGCCCTTCACCATCATGTCCAGCTCATCGAGGTCATCGTGGAATTCGTTGCGCTGCACATCGTCGTCGAGCAGTTCCGTGCGCAGTTTCAGGCGCGTGATGGGCGTGCGCAAATCGTGCGAAATCGAGACGAACAGCCGTTCGCGGTCTTCCAGGTAGCGCTGGATGCGTTCGCGCATGGCGCTGAAGGCGCGCGCCGTCTGCACGAATTCGCGGCTGCCCGTCTGCGGCAGCGGCGGCGGCGTCTCGCCACGGCCAAACGCTTCGGCCGCGTCCGACAGGGCCGCCAGCGGCCGCGTGGTCCAGCGCACGACGAGGATGGACAGCAGCAGCACGGCCGCCAGCGACAACGCTTGCAGCAGCACCCGGTCCAGGGTCCACGGGTTACTGCTTTGCAAGAAATACGGGTTGGGCATCAGTGCCGCCAGGTACAGCCAGTTGCCCGGCTCCAGCTCGGCCTGGATCACGAGCACGGGCGCGGGATTCGGTTTCAGCAGCAAGATATGCTGGACCCAGTTTTCCGGCAAGTCGCCGATGTGCGCGCCGCTGTCGGCCACCACCAGGTCGCTCGGCCAGGCGAAGCCCACGCGGTAGCCGGCCAGCTGCGGCAAGTCGCTCTTCAGCGCCGCGCCCACCGTGGCCACCACCGTATCGGCCAGCGCGTGCGGCGCGATTTCGCGGATGGCCAGCGGCCCCTGGTTGACGTTGACAAAGAAGCGCGTGCCGCCCATCTCGCGAAATTGCTGGATCAGGATGGGCCGGTAATTGGCCGGCAGGCTGAGGAAAAAGCGGATGGTGCTGGCGGCGCTGCGGGCCAGGTGCTGCGAAGCCATGCGCGCCTCCACCGCCGAGTCGCGGCGCAGCTGCGTGGCCCAGATCAGGTTGCCCACCAGTTGCGTAGCCAGCACGCCGGCCACCATCACCACGGACAGGCGCCCCAGCAGCGATGGCGGCAGCAGGCGCCCCAGCAGCCAGCGCATGCCGCGCTCAGGCATGCCCACTGCTCACGTCGGCCGAAAACACATAGCCGGCGCCGCGCACCGTCTTGATCAGCATGGGCTGCTTGCCGTCATCCTTCAGGCGCAGGCGCAGCCGGCTCACCTGCACATCGAGCGAGCGGTCGAGCGGCCCCGCGTCGCGCCCCCGTGTCTGTTCGCACAGCACGCTGCGGTCGAGGATATCGCCCGGATGCTCGACGAAATAGCGCAGCAGCTGGAAATCGAGGCCCGTCAGCTGCAGCGCTTCGCCGTCGGCATCCGTCACCGTGCGCTCCAGCGTGTCGAGGGTAAAGCCGACGAAACGGTAGTAGCGGGGCGGCGCGGCCGCGTCGATGCCCGTGCGGCGGTGGATGGCCTTGATGCGCGCCAGCAATTCGCGCGGGCTGTAGGGCTTGGCGATGTAGTCGTCGGCGCCCAGCTCCAGTCCCACCACGCGGTCCGTCTCGTCGGAACTGGCCGTCAGCATGATGATGGGTACGTTCGAGCGGGCGCGCACCACCTTGCACAGGGCGAAACCGTCCGTGTCGGGCAGCATCACGTCGAGGATCACCAGCGACAGGCTGTCGACGTGGCGGTGGAATTCGGCCAGGAAGGTGGCGCCGTCGTGCGCCAGGCCCACCTCGTACTGGTTCTTTTCCAGGTAGGCCTTCAGCAGCATGCGGGTCTTTTGATCGTCGTCAACGACCAGGATTTTGCGCGACATGGTCTCGTCCTTTTTTATTCAGTGCCTGCAACATGCTGCCGATGCGGCGCTGTGCGTCGGCCGCGCTGATCGTCTCGTCCAGGAAATAGCGGTGCACTTCGGCGATGATGGCGTCCTTGCTGGTTTCATCGGTGGCCATGCGGTGCACGAGGCTGGGTGCCTGGAAGGCGGCGCCGCGCGCGAATGCCTGCGCCGAGGCGCGCCCGCAGCTGTCCAGGCGCGACAGGTCGGCCTGGCGCAAGGCGGGAATCGAACCCTTCACCTGGCTGTATTCGAGCTGCACGGGCGGCGAAGCGACCACCTGCGCCAGCTTTTCCTGCGCGCCCTGGTGCGTGTAATCGGATGCGAACATGGCCAGGGTATCGATGCTGTACAGGTGGTAGTCGCCCGTGTCGGGTGCGGCGGCGCAGCCGAACACCTCGTCCGTGACGCGGCCCCAGGCGTTCAGCTCGCCTTTCGCCCAGTCGCCCATGATGTACATGGCCGCCTCGCCATCGCCCACCTGGCGCGCCATTTCGGGCCAGCCCTGTTCGCGCAGCGGCGCGCCCATCCATTGCTTCAGCGACCTCAGCCGCTGCAAGGCGTGGCGCAGGCGCGGGTCCGCATACGCCTCGGCCTTCTTCTCGACAAACAGGGCGCGGTAATACGCGGGCCCCGATTCGGCCAGCACCAGCGTTTCAAACAGCGTGGCCACCTGCCACGCTTCGCTGCTTTGCGCCAGCGGCGTGATGCCGGCCTGGCGCAGCTTGCCGGCCACGCGCTCGAAGTCGCTCCAGCTGCGCGGCACGGCCAGGCCCAGGCGCTGGAAGATCTTGCGGTTGTAAAACAGGGTGTTGATGCGGTGGATGCCGGCCGGCACGCCCATCGTATGGCCGCGGTTCTGCAGCAAGCCCCACACGGTGGGATACATGGTGGCGCGCCAGTTGTTGCTGGCGGCGACGCTGTCGAGCTGCAGCAGCAAGCCCAGGTCGCTCCACTCGCCCAGCGTGTAGCCGATCAGCTGCATGACTTCCGGCGAATTGCCAGCCAGCACGCGGCTCTTCAAGACCTTGCCCGCGCCGACGCCGGCGCCGCCCGCGATGCCCGCGTCGCGCCATTCGATGCCCTCCTGCGCCAGGCGCGCCACCAGTACGTCGGCGGCGCGGCGCTCGCCGGCCGACGTCCACCAGTGCAGCACTTGCAGCGCTTCGGCCCGCACGGGCACGCTGCCAAACAGGGTCGCCAGCAGCGCCAGCGCCGCCACGCCGCGACGGCGGGCGGCCCCGGCATGGCGGTCGGCGGTGCTGCGCGGTGGCGTCTTCAATCCTGTCCCCTTTTTCTTGTCGCGACAAACTATAGCCCAACTACAAAACAGCATGTTGGTAATTTAGTACCTTGATTTGTAAAGAAATGTGAGCTTTTGTTGCCCTATCTTGTGCGACTCATCAACCAGCGCGGCCGCCTGACGCCCCGCGCGGCGCGCCACGGCAGTGAACGACGGTAAGGAAAGGTAAGCAGGCGCGCCTGCGCACTTCGACATTTCCCTTTTGAATCAATGACATGCGCGATGCAGGCCGGCGCCATGCCGGGTGCTGGCGTCACATTTTCCCCGATGCTACTGTCCGCCAACTGCAGCGTAACAGGCAGCCAAACAAGACCAACACCAACAAGGAGACGACATGCAACAGCATGCAAAAGGCGGCGTGGCCGCGCGCAACACATTGCTGGCCCTGCTGCTGGCCAGCGGCACGGCACAGGCGGGCACGCTTACCATCGAAAGCTGGCGCGTGGATGACAAGACGCTGTGGGAAACGGTGCTCATTCCCGCCTTCCAGAAAAAGCATCCTGGCATCGACGTCAAGTTCTCGCCCACCGCCCCCACCGAATACGATTCCACCCTGAATGCGCGCCTGAGCGGCGGCACGGCCGGCGACTTGCTGGCTTGCCGCCCGTTCGACGTCTCGCTGGCCCTGTACAAGCGGGGCCAGCTGGAAAAGCTCGACGGCAAGGCCGGCATGGACAACTTCCCCGCCTCGGCCAAAGTGGCGTGGCAGACGGACGATGGCAAGGATACCTTCTGCATGCCGATCGCTTCCGTCATGCATGGTTTCCTGTACAACAAAAAAATCTTCCGCGAACTGAAGCTGCAGCCGCCCGCCACGGAAGAGGAGTTCTTCAAGGTGCTGGAAACGGTCAAGAAGAGCGGCAAATATGCGCCGCTGGCGCTGGGCACGGCCGACCAATGGGAAGCGAACCAGGTAATCTTCACCAGCATCGGCGCCAATTACTGGAAGGGCGAGGATGGCCGCAAGGCGCTGATCGCCGGCAAGGCCAAGTTTACCGATCCGCAATTCATCGCCGCCTGGGAATATGAAGCACGGCTGGGCAGCTATCTGTCCAAGGGCGCCAGCGCGCAAACCTATGGCGACAGCCAGAACCAGTTCGCGCTGGGCAAGGCCGCCATCTACCCGTCCGGCTCCTGGGACATCGCCTATTTCAAGCAGGATCCGGAGCTGGAACTGGGCGCCTTCAACCCGCCCGTGCGCAAGGCCGGCGACAAGTGCTACATCTCGGACCACACGGACATCGGCATGAGCGTCAACAAGAAGTCGAAGAACAAGGAAGACGCCTACAAATTCCTCGCCTGGCTCGGTTCGCAGGAATTCGCCGACATCTATACCAACAAGGTGACGGGTTTCTTTTCGCTGTCGAACCATTTGATCTCGATCAAGGACCCGCTGGCCAAGCAGATGAATGGCTGGCGCGCCAGCTGCGCCTCGACCATCCGCCTGAACGCGCAAATCCTCAACCGTGGCGAACCGAGCATGGAAAACGAGCTGTGGAACGTCAACGCCCAGGTCTTGAACGGCAAGCTGGCGCCGAAGGACGCGGCGCGCCAGATCCAGGCCGGCTTTGCCAAGTGGTACAAGCCGCAGCAGTAATCCTCCCCGCCATCCTCCCCGCGCGACCGGTCCGAGCAGTGCGATGCGGCAGCCGGCGGCGCGGTTTTGCCGGCGGCCCCGCCGCCGGTGCTTTTCTTCGTCTGGAGTTTCGCCGTGAAAAAAGCTTTCCCGTGGCACGTGCTCGTGTTCCTGGCCCCGGCGCTGGTCATCTACTCGCTGTTCAGCGCCCTGCCCCTGGCCGATACCCTGCGCCTCGGCCTGTACACGACCGATGAGGGCGGCCAGCACCATTTCGCCGGCCTGGCCAACTACGCCACCATCCTGTTCGACCCGCAATGGTCGCAAAGTTTCTGGAATGCGATGTGGAACAACTGCAAGTTTTTCCTCATCCACATGCTGCTGCAAAATCCCATCGGCCTGCTGCTGGCCACCCTCTTCAGCCTCAAGGGGCTGAAAGGCGAACGCAGCTACCGCACCCTGATCTTCCTGCCCACCCTGCTGTCCGTCGTCATCATCGGCTTCATCTGGCAACTGATTCTGTCGCCGCTGTGGGGCGTGGGCCAGTCGCTGATGGATGGCGTGGGCATCGGCAGCCACTTCGCGCCGTGGCTGGGCCAGGAATCGACGGCCCTGCTGACCATCGCCCTCATTTCCGTTTGGCAATATATCGGCATCCCCATGATGCTGATCTATGCGGCCCTGCTGGCCGTGCCCGAAGAAATCATCGAGGCGGCCCACGCGGAAGGGGCCAGCGCCATGCGCATCTTCTGGCAAATCAAGCTGCCGCTGATCTGGCCCACGCTGGGGCTGGTGACCATCCTCACCTTTGTCGCCAACTTCAATGCCTTCGACCTCGTGTATTCCTTGAAAGGCGCGCTGGCGGGGCCGAACTATGCCACCGACATCCTCGGCACCTTCTTTTACCGCACCTTCTTCGGTTACCAGGCCCAGCTGGGCAGTCCCACCATGGGCGCCGCCGTGGCCACCATGATGTTCCTCGTCATCCTCGCGGGCGTGGGCGTGTATTTCTTTTTCGTGCAGCGCAAGCTGACACGCTACGAACTGTAAGGGCCGCCATGCGCAACGTTTCCACCCGCCCCCTGGGCCGCGCCGCCGTGCATGCGATCCTGGCCGGCTATACCATCATCGCCCTGTTCCCCATCGTCCTGATCCTGATCAACTCGGTCAAGACGCGGGCCGCCATCTTCGACAATCCGCTGGCCCTGCCCACGCCCGCCACCTTTTCCCTCGTGGGCTTTCACAAGGTGCTGGCCAACTCGGACTTCCTGCTGTATTTCGGCAACAGCCTGTTCGTCACCTTGCTGTCGCTGCTGCTGATCGTGCTGTTCGGCGCCATGGCTGCCTGGGCCTTGTCCGAATACACGTTTACGGGCAACCGCCTGCTGACCCTGTACCTGGCGCTGGGCATCATGATCCCCATCCGCCTGGGCACGGTCTCCATCCTGGAACTGGTGGTGCGGCTCGACCTGATCAACACCCTGACGGCGCTGGTGCTGGTCTACACGGCGCAGGGCCTGCCGCTGGCCGTGATGATTCTGTCCGAATTCGTGCGCCAGGTGCCGCGCGAACTGAAGGATGCGGCGCGCTGCGACGGCGTGGGCGAGTTTGCCATCTTCTTCCAGGTGATCCTGCCGCTGATCCGCCCCGCCATCGCCACGGTGGCCGTGTTCACCATGATACCCGCCTGGAACGACCTGTGGTTCCCGCTGATCCTGGCGCCGTCGGACCGCACCAAGACCGTCACGCTGGGCGTGCAGCAATTCATCGGCCAATACGTGACGGACTGGAACTCCGTGCTGGCGGCACTGTCGCTGGCCGTCATTCCCGTGCTCGTCATGTACGTCATTTTCTCTCGTCAACTGATCCGCGGCCTGACGTCCGGCGCGGTCAAATAATAGGTGCGCCATGGCCCATGTAAGCCTGCAACAACTGACCAAATCCTATGACGGCCACAACAATGTGCTGGCCGGCATCGACCTCGACATCCGCGACGGCGAGTTCGTCGTGCTGGTGGGCCCTTCCGGCTGCGGCAAGTCAACCCTGATGCGCATGCTGTGCGGCCTGGAAAGCATTTCGCAAGGCACCTTGTCCATCGGCGGCAAGGTCGTCAACGACTTGCCGCCGGCCGAACGGGGCATCGCCATGGTCTTCCAGAGCTATGCGCTGTATCCGCACATGAGCGTATTTCGCAACATGGCCTTCGGCCTGAAGATCGCCGGCGCCAGCAAGGACGCCATCGCCCGGCGCGTGCGCCACGCGGCCGCCATCCTGAAGATCGACCACTTGCTGGAACGCCTGCCGCGCGAACTGTCGGGCGGCCAGCGCCAGCGCGTGGCCATCGGCCGCGCCATCGTGCGCGAACCGCAGCTGTTCCTGTTCGACGAGCCGCTGTCCAACCTCGACGCGGCCCTGCGCGTGCAGACGCGGCTGGAAATTGCCAAGCTGCACCGCCAGCTGAACGCCACCATCGTCTACGTCACGCACGACCAGGTCGAGGCGATGACCCTGGGCGACAAGATCGTCGTCATGCATGGCGGCCATATCCAGCAGGCGGGCACGCCGCTCGAGCTGTACCAGCAGCCGGCCAACCGCTTCGTGGCCGGCTTCATCGGCGCGCCGATGATGAATTTCTTCGAGGGCAAGGTCATTGCCGCGCAGGATGATGGCGTGCGCGTGGCGCTGGCTAGCGGCCAGGAAATCACGGCCCTCGTCGATCCGGCCGGCCTGCTGGCGGGCGACGCCGTCACGGTGGGCCTGCGCGCCGAACACGTCCTGGAAAACGGCACCGGCAGCGCCCGCTTCCAGGGCGTCGTCAGCCTGGTGGAACACCTGGGCGAAGCCAATTTCATCTACCTGACGCTGGACAACGGCCAGGAACTGGTGATACGCGGCGACGGCAACAACCGCGTGCCGCTGGGCCAGCCATTCACGGTCTCGGCCGCCAGCAGCGCCTTCCATCTGTTCGACGCGCAAGGCGTGGCGCGCACGCGGCGCCGGCCCGGCAACCTGGTTTCATCGAAACAGATACTGGCCGCCTGAGCATCGCGCCCAGGCAGTCCCCCGATTGGATCGGCAGCGATCCGGTACGACGTGCCCAAGCACGCATTTTTATAACGACAAGGAGACTCCATGCAACACCCGATCAAGACCTCGCTGGCCCTCGCCTGCACTGTACTGCTGGCCTGCGGCGCGGCCCGCGCCAGCGATGCCGAAGGCGAATACCACGGCTACTTCCGCGCCGGCCTCGGCTCGAGCACGGACAGCCGCGGCCCGCAAAGCTGCTACGGCCTGGGCGGCAATACCATGCGCTACCGGCTCGGCAACGAATGCGACACCTATGGCGAGTTCGAATACCAGAAGGAAATGGCCAGGTCGGCCAACGGCGTCAGCTTCGTCGGCCATATCATGGTGGCCGCCTACACGCCCAGCTCCGCCGTCAGCGATGCGGACCTGAGCATGTCGAAGATGTATGTGGAAGCGAAAAACATACCCGCGCTCAATGGCGGCACGGCCTGGATCGGCAAGCGCTACTACATGCGTCCCGACATCCACATGCTGGATCTGCAATACATCAATATGAACGGCACGGGCGGCGGCATCGACCAGTACAAGCTGGGGCCGGGCCGCATCAGCTATGGTTTCTTCAAGGATAACGACAAGCCGGGCAACTCGGCCATCCGGCAAAACCTCGTCTACCAGGGCATCCCGATCAACCAGGATGGCACGCTGGAAGTGCTGACCACGCTCATCACGCCCGACAAGAAGGACAGCACCTCGCACAGCGGCTGGCAAGCGACCGTGCTGCACAAGCAGGATAAGGTATGGGGCGGCGCCAATACCTTCGGCATCCAGTACGGCGTCGGACCGGGCACGGGCGCCGGCGGCCAGTGCTGCGACCGCATGGGCACCACGGGTTCGATCCGCAACGGCAGCGACGTCACGCGTTTGCGCATCTTCAATTCGCTGTGGATACAGCCGACGCCGGAATGGAGCGCGGAAATGATCGCCATCGTGCAGCGCGACAAGTCCGACGCCTCGGGCGGCAGCTCGACCTGGACCACCCTGGGCGTGCGCCCCGTGTATGCCGTCAACGACAACTTCAAGCTGCAGTTCGAACTGGGCACGGACCGCGTGACCTCGCCCACGGGCGGCGCCGCGCAGCGCCTGACCAAGCTGACCTTCGCGCCCACCCTGACGGCGGGCAAGGGCTACTGGTCGCGCCCCGAGCTGCGCGCCTTTGTCACTTACGGCAAATGGAACGATGCCGCCACGCCTGCCGTCAACAAGGCCAATGAATCGGGCCCCGTGTACGGCAACGCCACCAGCGGCACCTCGTTCGGCCTGCAAGTGGAGACGTGGTTTTAAGCGCCGGTTTCAAGCCTACATCTTGATATGGCGCAGTGCATGCGCCTGTCGGACTGCGCGAAATCGCGTGCCGCGCTATGCTGCACGCCATACCGCACACTTCGGAGGTCGCATGCACGCCGCATTTCCACGAGTCGCCGCCGCGCTGGCCCTCGCTTTCGCCAGCATGGCCTGGGCCCGCGATGCCGCCGTGGCGCCCGTCCTGAGCACGCGCCAGCAGGCGCTGATGGCCACCGTCGTCGGCAGCGCCGCCCAGCCGCGCATCCTGCAGGTGAGCCTCGATGAACTGCATCCGACCCAGCCGGCCATCGGCTACGACCAGGTGTATTACAAGCTGGGACGCTATGCGGCCGAAGAAAAGCACATCGCCGACATCGCCAAGCCGAAGAAATTCGCCGACCTGTGCGAAGCCAATGGCCAGGGCGACGTCCTGTCCGGCACGGCCAATGTGGCCGGCGCCACCCTGGGCGCCCCACCGCCCGGCTACCGCTGCAAGGCGGCCGTGGGCAGCCGTCCGGACGACATGAAGACCGTCGTCATCGGCCCGCAAGGCAAACTCTACCTGACAGATGGCCACCACACGTTTTCCACCTTCTGGGAGGCCGATGGCGGACGCAACCACCGGTTGAAAGTCTGGGTCAAGGTCAGCGACAATTTCAGCGCCCTGGACGAATCCGCGTTCTGGACGCGCATGCGCGCGGAAAACAAGGTGTGGCTGAAGGATGGCCGCAACCAGCCCGTCGCGCCGCAGCAGCTGCCGGCCGCCATCGGCCTGCAGTCGCTCGGCGACGACCGCTACCGCGCGCTCGTCTACTTCACGCGCGAAGTCGGCTACGAGCCGCCCGACCATGCCACGGAATTCCTCGAATTCTATTGGGCCGACTGGCTGCGCGGCAAGCCGGCGCTGGACCTGGCACGCATCGACCTGCTGAACCCCGCCGCGTATGCCAACGCGATTTTGCAGGCGGCGCAGGCCATGGTGGCGCTGCAACCGGCCGATATCGTCAGCGGCGGCAAGCGCGCGGCGGACCTGGGCGCGCTGGACGAGGTCGACCATGAAACGCTGGCTGAATTGACGCAGGACAAGGGCAAGCTGCGCTACGCCATCGACTACCGCAAGTCGCTGGGCAGGCAGGGCCGCATGCGAGGGAGCGTGCCGCGGACCTCAGTCCGGCCGCTCCACCAGGTAGCCCTTCCCTTGCAGCTCCGTCAGGTAGCCGTCCGGCCGCAGCAAATCGGCCAGGCGCAAGGTGGCGAAGGTGCTGGCATTGGCCGATAGCGCTTTCTCGGCGGCGGCGATCCACGCCGTCTGAATGCGCGCCTTCACATTCTGCAGCCCCGCGTGCTTGCGGGTGAACTCGGCATTGCGCATGGCGTCGCCGCAGGCGCTTTCCTGGTCCTCGAAGCCGAGTTTTTCGATGCCTTCCAGATCGCCCTTGGACCAGGCGCTGGCCCGTACCCGCATGGCGTCGATATCGCTTTCGAGCCGGGCCAAGGTACGGGAAAAGCACTCGACATCGGCCAGCGCCGATTTTTTGAAGTCGCTCATGACCTGCGCGGGATTGTCCATCTCCAGATCGATGCGGGTCTTGACTCTTTCCAGCTTGTGCTGTTTGACCATGGCCGATATCTTACGCTCCACCTCGTATCCCTTGCCCAGTCCCGCATGCTTCAAGCCGGCCTGGAACAGGGCATCGGCCGCGAAGATGGGACGCTCGCGCTCGATACCGTCGTCATCGCCCAGATATTTGGCCTTCAAGGGCTGCCAGCGCGCATAGACATCGGCAGGCAACACGTCATGCAAGGTGGCGCCATCGGGATTTTTCTTCAAGCCGATGACGCCGGGCAGCAGCGTCAAGCCGCGAAAGAAGCCGACACTGGTGCTGGCGCCCGGCGGCTCCAGGTATTGCTGCGACTGTCCAAGCACGCTTTCCACCTGCTGCGAGCGCCACTGCATCTTTTCAGGCAGCGGCGAATACGTGGCGAATACCCACAGCACATGGCCATCCTTGCTGACCTTCCACAAGCCCGGACCGGGACGCTGCGCACTCACCACGATACGCTCCGTTTCCCGCTCCGTTTCCCGCTCCTGCACTTGCGCCTGCTCGGCCTCGGGCGCCTCCTGCGCCCAGGGGGACGACGCGCACAAAAACACCGGGAGCGTCATTGCGGAGACGGCTAGCAGGCGCAGCAACATGATGGTCTTCCTTGTAAAGTTTTCTAAACAATAACACGCCGTTTGCCGTACCGGGGCAGCGCAGGCGCAAAAAAGCCCGCCGGCTCCGTGGAGCGGGCGGGCCCGGATGACGCAGCGGCGCTTACGCGATGCGCTCGCCGTTGGCCGGATCAAACATGGCCGCTTTCGACAGGTTGAACGACAGCTGCATGGTCTGCCCCGGCAGCACCGCTTCGCGCGGGTGCGTGCGGCAAGTGACTGCCGCGCCGTTCAGGCGCGTCGTCAGCAGGGTGTCGGGACCGGTCGGCTCGACCAGGTCGATCAGGCAGCCCAGTTCCTGGCCGACGTCGCCGTGCGCGCTGCTCATGTCCGTGATCTGTTCCGGACGCACGCCCAGGATCACCTCGCGGCCAGCATGGCTGCGCAGCTTGTCGGCGGCGAATGGCAGGGCCAGGCGCATGCTCTTGCCCGCGTTCTCGATGGCGGCAAACACGTCATTGCCTTCGATGACAGGCTTGACGGTGATGAAGTTCATCGACGGCGAGCCGATGAATCCTGCCACGAACAGATTGGCCGGATTGTCGTAGATTTCCTGCGGCGTGCCCAGCTGCTGCACCACCCCATCCTTCATGACGGCGATCAAATCGCCCATCGTCATCGCCTCGATCTGGTCATGCGTGACGTAGACGATGGTGGCTTTCAGGCGCTGGTGCAGCAGCTTGATCTCGGCGCGCATTTCCACGCGCAGCTTGGCGTCCAGGTTCGACAGCGGTTCGTCGAACAGGAACAGCGACGGCTTGCGCGAAATGGCGCGGCCCATGGCCACGCGCTGGCGCTGGCCGCCCGACAGCTGCGCCGGACGGCGGTCCAGCAAGTGCGTGATCTGCAGCGTTTCGGCGACGCGGGCGACGATTTCCTCCTGCTCGGCCTTTGGCACTTTTTTCACATTCAGGCCAAAGGCGATGTTCTCGCGCACCGTCATCGACGGGTACAGGGCGTAGGACTGGAACACCATGGCGATGTCGCGGTCCTTCGGCGGCAAGTCGTTGACGACCTTGCCGTCGATGAGGATTTCGCCCGAAGTGACGCTTTCCAGGCCGGCCACCATATTGAGCAAGGTCGATTTGCCGGAGCCGGAGCCGCCGACGAGGATCAGGAACTGGCCATCCTTGATCTCGATGTCGATGCCTTTCAGGACTTCGACGCCATTCGTGTATACCTTGCGGATGCTGCGTATCGATAAACTGGACATATTCTTTCCTTAACCTTTGACTGCGCCTGCGGTCAGGCCGCGCACAAAATAACGGCCTGCGACCAGATAGACCAGCAGGGTCGGCAGCGCGGCAATCACCGCGGCCGCCATGTTGACGTTGTATTCCTTCACGCCCGTGGACGTGTTGACCAGGTTATTCAGGCCCACCGTGATCGGCTGCGAATCGCCGCTGGCGAAGACGATGCCGAACAGGAAGTCGTTCCAGATCTGCGTGAATTGCCAGATGATGCAGACGACGAAAATCGGACCCGAAATCGGCAGCACGATCTTGCGGAAGATCAGGAAGAAGCCGGCGCCGTCGATGCGGGCCGCCTTGATCAGTTCTTCCGGCACGCCGATGTAGTAGTTGCGGAAGAACAGGGTCGTGAAGGCCGTGCCATACACCACGTGCACGAAGACGAGGCCCGTGGTGGTATTGGCCAGGCCGAATTCGCCCAGCAGGCGCGCCATCGGCAGGATCACCACCTGGAACGGGATGAAGCAGCCCACCAGCAAGGCAGCGAACAGCGCTTCGGAACCGCGGAAACGCCAGTGCGCGAACACATAGCCGTTGAAGGCGCCCAGGAAGGTCGAGATCAGCACGGCGGGAATCACCATCTTGATCGAGTTCCAGAAGAACGGCTGCATGCCGTCGCAGGTGACGCCCGTGCAGGCCGATGACCAGGCCTTGGACCAGGAATCGAACTGCCACACGTGCGGCAGCGCCAGCAGGTTGCCGCTGCGGATCTCGTCGAGCGACTTGAACGACGTCGACAGGGTCACGTACAGGGGCACGATGTAGTACACCGCGAACAGAATCAGCAGCAGGTATACAACCACCCGTCCGAGGGTGAGCCGGTTATTGCGTGTGTGTGTCATCTCATCGCCTTTGCGCTGCGCGTTTCCAGGTACATCAGCGGCACGAGCACGGCCACGATGGTGGCCAGCATCATCATTGCCGATGCCGAGCCCAGGCCCAGCTGGCCGCGGGTGAAGGAAAACTGGTACATGAAGATGGCCGGTACGGACGACGAGTTGCCAGGTCCGCCAGCCGTCAGTGCGATGACCAGGTCGAAGCTCTTGATGGCGATATGCGCGAGGATCAGCAGCACGCTGAAGAACACGGGACGCATGGCGGGAATCACGATGCGCCAGTAGATCGTCGGCAGGGACGCGCCGTCGACTTGCGCCGCCTTGATGATTTCGTCGTCGATGCCGCGCAGGCCGGCCAGGAACAGGGCCATGACGAAGCCCGACGACTGCCAGACGCCGGCGATCACCACCGTGTAGATGGCCATGTCGGAGTTCACCAGCCAGTCGAAGGTAAACGAGGTCCAGCCCCAGTCATGCATGACCTTTTCCAGGCCCAGGCTGGGATTGAGCATCCATTTCCAGGCCGTGCCGGTAACGATGAAGGACAGCGCCATCGGATACAGGTAGATGGCGCGCAGCGCGCCTTCGGCGCGGATTTTCTGGTCCAGCAGGATCGCCAGGAACAGGCCGATGGCAATGCTGCAACCGATGAACAGGACACCAAAGATGCCGAGGTTCTTGAGCGAGGTCCACCAGCGCTCATTGTCGAACAGCTCGTAGTATTGCACCAGGCCGGCGAACTCGTAGTTCGGCATCAGCCGCGATTCGGTCAGCGAGAGCCAACCGGTCAGAAAGATAAAACCATAGACGAATACCAGGCTGGCGATGAGCGTCGGGCCCAGCACCATCTGCGGTATCCATCGGTCGAATTGCTTGCGTATGGACATAGGACAGCCGTAGAAGTAAAACTGCGTGTGGCACGCGCCTGGGCGACTGCCAGGGTGCGTGCCTGCGATGCATGCGATGCAGAACGCGCCGGCGGGGACGCCGGCGCTATCGTGATTACTTCACTTTTGCCGCTTTGGCCAGTTCGGCAACGGCGTCTTTCGAGCTCATGTTGGTGTTCATGAACTTGGCGACGACGTCGAACACGGCGCCTTGCGTGGCCGATGGCAGGGCCATGCCGTGGGCGAACGACGGCAGCAGCGCGCCGGTCTTGTTGGTGGCGTCCATGTCTTCCATCGATTTCAGGGCGCAAGCGTCGAACTTGTCCTTGGAAACGCCGGTGCGCACCGGGATGGAACCCTTGTTCAAGTTGAAGATCGACTGGAACTTCGGATTCATGATGGCGTTGGCCAGGGCGATCTGCCCTTTCTTCGCATTCGCATCCTTTTGCGTGAACATGGCAAACGAATCGATGTTGAAGGTGTAGGCTTTTTCGGTGCCTGGCGCGGCCACGCACAGGTAGTCCTTGCCTGGCACCTTGCCGGCGGCCGTGAACTCGCCCTTGGCCCAGTCACCCATGAACTGGAAGCCGGCCTTGTTGTTGATGACCATGGCTGTCGCCAGGTTCCAGTCGCGGCCTGCCGCATCCTTGTCGATATAGGTCTTCACCTTGCCCAGGGTGTCGAACACCTTGAGCATGGTCGGGCCGGTCAATTCCTTCTGGTCCAGCTTGAGGATGGCCTTCTTGTAGAATTCCGTGCCGCCCACGCCCAGCGCGACCGATTCAAACACGGTGGCGTCCTGCCATGGCTGGCCGCCGTGGGCAATCGCGATGCCGCCCGATTTCTTGATCTTCTCGGCCGCTTCGAAGAAGGCTGGCCAGGTGGTCGGGGTGGTGGCGACGCCGGCTTTTTTCAGCACTTCCGGATTGACCCACATCCAGTTGACGCGGTGGACGTTGACGGGAGCGGCGACGTAGTGGCCCTTGTATTTCATGATGTCGGCGACGACTTTCGGCAGCACGGCATCCCATTTGCCTGGAATGGCGGCATCATCGATATTGGCCAGCACGCCTTCCGCGCCCCACTCCTGGATCGACGGGCCCTTGATCTGGGCGGCCGTTGGCGGATTGCCGGAAATGACGCGGGTCTTCAGCGCGGTCGCGGCGTTTTCGCCAGCGCCGCCAGCCACGGCGAAGTCTTTCCAGCCGAAGCCGCTTTCTTTCACGATTTGCTGCAACTGGCCCACGGACTTCGCTTCGCCGCCGGACGTCCAGTAGTGCAGCACTTCCACGTCGGTCGCGAATGCGCTGCCAGCGAATGCCAGGGTGGTCAGTGCGGCCAGTTGGGTAATCTTGAATTTCAGTTTCATCTCCACATTCCTTTTTTGATCAAGCTTTTAGGGGGCTTCGGCATACGGGGGCCGAAAAAGGTGAAAAATGCGCCTGTGCCGGCGCTCTTGTGCTCAGACCCGCTTGCAAACGGGCATCATCTTCAGTGAAAAGACGGCGCCGTGATCCATGACATAGTCATAACACGATTTATATCACGGGACGGCGCCAAAAACGCATCCGCGAAGGATGCGCCAGGTTGATCTGCATTTAAAACCAAATAAACCCCGGACAAAACCGTCGCGGAGGGCTGTGATGCGTGGCCGCGAAGCGCAGCCGTGCTGGACAAGGGGGTACCCAGCCGGTGCGCATCGCAGGCCACATTCACGGCGCGCGACAGCCTGGATCCGTGGGTTTAGAACCAGGTTTCCACTTGGAAACCGTACGAGGTGCCGCTGGTATTGTTGTTGTAGATCGGGCCGCCGTTGTTCGACGCATTGACCGAAGCGGTGGCCGCATCGTTCCATTTGCCGTAGGTCACGAAGGCGCGCAGCTCGGGACGCGACCACAGGCCAGGGCCGGCCGAGATCGTCGGCGCGATGGTCAGCTTGGTCAGGCGCTTGGCCGGCAGGCCGCCCGCTTGCGTCACGCGGTCCGTGCCCAGTTCCGTCACCAGCTTGAAGTTGTTGGTGAAGGCGTACACAGGACGCACGCCGATCGAGGTCCAGGTCGAGGAACCGGTGACGTTCGACTCGTCTTTTTGCCACAGGGCGACGAACTCCATGCCGAAGTTTTCCATTGGCTGGATGGCCATGTCATTGAAGATGCGCGTGCGCTTGCGGTCCGAACCGTAGGAAGTGCTGCCCGAGGCGCCCATCTGGCCGTTGCCGTCGCCGCCGATGCCGGGGCCGACGCCGTATTGCACGCCGAAGGTGTTGCCGCCGCCGAAGACTTTGCCTTGACGGTGGAATGCCGACAGTTGCCAGCCGTTATGTTTCGGGCCGTAGATGTCGTTGTCCTTGCCTTCGGCCGTGATGATGGTGGCCGCCAGGTCCAGCGTGCCGTTGACGTTGACGGGAATGTCGCCGTAGATGAAGTTCTGGCGCACGGCCGAACGGGTGCCGAGGATGGCGCCCGTGTTCTTGTCGCGGGCGTTGACGTCGTTGTCCTTGAAGAAGGCGTACGAGAATTTGCCGGGGCCCACTGGAATGCGGTCGAGGCCGGCGCCCGTGCCGTTCATATTGATGTACTGCAAGTCCAGCATGTGGATGTCAGGACGGTAGTAGAAACGCTTGCCGACCCAGGCCGTGCCGCCGTTGAGGAAATCGAGTCCCTGCGCTTCCACGTAGGCCTTGACGATGCCCAGCTTGTTGTCGCCGAAGTCCGAGTTCGGCGCATACGCGTTGACCCAGATGGTGGCCAGGTAGTTCACGCCGCCGGACTTGGCGACGGACTTGGTGTAGCCGAATTCCGTGTAGGCGTCGCACTCATTGCCCAGACGATATTTCATGGTATTGCCGCCCAGACCGAAGCAACCTTGCGAACCGCCGTCGCCGGAGGTATTGCTGCCGGCGCCGGCGCGCAGGTAGCCGTGGAAGCCTTCGGAATCGGATGGATACATGGGGTCGGCAGCAGCAGAACCGCTGGCGATGGCTAAGACGATGGCAGCTGGCAGCGTTTTCAACACGGCCTTCAACATGGTGCGATGCAGCATGGTAAGTCTCCTCAGTAATTTGTTTTTATCTAGTCATTCGTGGCCGAATGTACTGGCCAGAATTCTTTCCAGCAGGGACATAGTAACTATACTACGAACAAATATCAACATATTATGTTGTAATCCTACGACTACTCTGCGACACTTTATTTGCGTCCTGATTTGCCGTTTTATCGGCCTGCTTTTTTCTCCTGCGCTGCCGATTCCTGGCGCCGCAGACCACAATTGCGCGGGCATCCCGCATTTTTCGGCACGCGGGACGTATACGAATTAAAATCCTTGGTTTTTGCCCATAACGACAGTGCGCCGCCATGACAGCGCACGCATACGAGATAAAGCACCGCCATGAAAATTGATGAAAAAATGGAAGTAGCAGGCAGCGATCCGGCGGAGCGCTTCACTGACGGGCCGCGCCTGCTGGCCGACATCGGCGGCACCAATGCCCGCTTCGTGCTCGAAACGCGCCAGGGCCACCTGGAAGCCGTGGCCGTGCTGCCCTGCGACGACTACGCCTCGCTGCTCGACGCCATCACCGCCTACATGGACAGTGCCGACGCGCGCGCCGCCGGTTCGGCGCGCGTGCGCCATGCGGCCATCGCCATCGCCAATCCCATCGACGACGACAATATCCGCATGATGAACCACCACTGGTTCTTCTCGATCGAGGCGATGCGCGAAGCGCTGGGCCTCGACACGCTGCTGGTGGTGAACGATTTCACGGCGCTGGCCATGGCTTTGCCCTATCTGCGCCCCGACCAGCGCCTGCAGATCGGCGGCGGCATGGCGCGCGCCGACAGCGTCATCGGCCTGCTTGGCTCGGGCACGGGCCTGGGCGTGTCGGGCATGATCCCCGCCGAAGACCGCTGGATCGCGCTGGGCAGCGAAGGGGGCCACGTCAGCTTCGCGCCGTGCGACCAGCGCGAGATGGACGTGCTGTCCTATGCCTGGCGCGAACTGTCGCACGTCTCGGCCGAGCGCCTCGCCTCCGGGCGCGGGCTGGAACTGATCTACCGCGCCCTGTCCGACCGCGCCGGCCACCCCGATGCGGCACCGCTGCTGGCGGCCGAAATCACCAGCCGCGCCCTGAACAATGAATGCGAAGTGTGCCTGGAAGCGGTGGACTGCTTCTGCGCCATCCTCGGCTCCATCGCCGGCAACGTGGCCATGACCCTGGGCGCGCTGGGCGGCATCTATATAGGCGGGGGCATCGTGCCGCGCCTGGGCCCCCTGTTCGAGCGGTCGCAGTTCCGCGCCTGCTTCGAGCAGAAGGGCCGCCTGAACGAATACCTGGCGCAGATCCCCACCTTCCTGATCACGGCCGAACTGCCGACCTTCCTCGGCATCGCCGCCATCCTCGCGCAAAAGCTCAAGCGCGCCCATTCCGGCGCGCCCGTGCTGGAATCCGTGCGCCAGGCGCGCGGTCGCATGAGTCCATCGGAATGCAAGGTGGCCGACTGGGTCTTGAAAGAGCCGAATGCCATGCTGACCCTGCCGATTGCCGAAATCGCCCAGCGCGTCGGCGTGAGCCAGCCCACGGTGATGCGCTTCTGCCGCTCGATCGGCGTGCAGGGCCTGGCCGATTTCAAATTGAAGCTGGCGTCCGGCCTGACGGGCGGCGCCATCACGGTGGCGCACTGCCACGTGGAGATATCGGACTCCGACGCCGAACTGGCGCGCAAGGTGCTGGGCAACAACGCCTCGGCAGCCCTCGCCATGCGCGACATGCTCGACGTGAAGGCGCTGACGGCCGCCATCGAACTGCTGCGCGGCGCGCAGCGCGTGGAATTGCTGGCCGTGGGCAGCGCCCGCGTGGTGGCCGACGACATGCAGCAGAAATTGCTCAACCTGGGCATCGTCAGCAGCTTCTTTGCCGACCCGCAGGCACAGGAAATGAGCGCCGCCATGCTGAAGCCGGGCGACGTGGCGCTGGTCATTTCGCGTTCGGGCGCCCTGCCCGAGCTGCTGCGCACCGTCAAGGTGGCGCAAGGCTGCGGCGCGCGGGTGCTGGCGATTACGGCCAGCGGTTCGCCGCTGGCCAAGCTGGCCGACGTGCTGCTGACCCTGAACCACCCGGAAGGCAACCTCAATTTCGTGCCCATGATCGTGCGCCTGCTGCAGCTGATGATGCTCGATATCCTGTCGGTGGGACTGGCGCGGCGCGACACGGCGCAGCGCACCAGCGCCGCCGAACTGGAAGAGGGCCAGTTGCACGGCATGCGCATCAGCGGCAAGCTGAAATTCGGTGGCCACCTCGAATAAGGCGGCACAAGCCGCCCTCGACACCGCCAGCGGCGCTACCGTGCACGACGTGGCGCGCCTGGCCGGCGTGTCCGCCATGACGGTGTCGCGCGTGATCAACGGGCGCGCCAGCGTCAGTACGGCCACGCGCGACAAGGTCGAGGCGGCGATAGCCGCCCTGCGCTACCAGCCCAACCTGGCGGCGCGGGCGGCGCGCACGGGCACCCTGCGCATCGGCCTGCTATACAGCAACCCCAGCGCGGCCTTCCTCAGCGAATTCCTCGTCGGTGCCATGGACCAGTGCCGCCAGGGCGGCGGCCGGCTGCTGCTCGAACGCTGCGGCGACCTGGCCAGCCAGCGCGCCGCCATCGACTGCCTGGTGGCGGCCGGCGTGGACGGCATCCTCGTGCCGCCGCCCCTGTGCGATTCGCCGCAAGTGCTGGCGCAGCTGAACAGGATGGGCATCCCCGCCATCGCCGTGGCCACGGCGCGGCCCTCGCCCGATGTATCGGCCGTGCGCATCGACGACTACGAGGGCGCGCTGGCCATGACGCGCCATTTGATCGGGCTCGGCCACCGCGACATCGGCTTCATCGAGGGCGACCCGGAACACACGCCCGCCCTGCTGCGCCGCCAGGCCTTCGAAGACGCCATGCGCGCGGCGGGCCTGGGCGTGCCGCCGCAGCGCGTGGCGCAAGGCTATTTCACGTATCGTTCGGGACTCGACGCGGCGCGCCAGCTGCTGGCCGCCAGCCCGCGTCCGAGCGCCATCTTCGCCAGCAACGACGACATGGCCGCCGCCACCCTGGCCGTGGCGCACGGCATGGGCTTGCAGGTGCCGCTGGAATTGAGCGTATGCGGCTTCGACGACACGCCCGTGGCCACCACCGTCTGGCCCGAGCTGACCACCATCCACCAGCCCATCGCCGACATGGCGCGCGCCGCCGTCAATCTCGTCATCGACGAGATACGCCAGCGCCGCGCGGGCGAAGCGGCGCCCGCCACGCACCACCTGATGGCGTTCACACTGATGGAACGGGCGTCGTCGGGACAATGTGCTCCGGGGGCGCACATGCCGGCCGCGAAACGACTCCCCCGCTAGGCCGCTGAGCGTGCCTTAGCGCACCACGGTGCGCTGCGCCAGCGACTCCACCAGCGCCACGGACGGCGGCGATCCGCCCGCCGCCAGGCAGGCGCCCGCGCCCGCCGCGACGGCAAAGCGCAAGTGCTGGCCGCCGTCCGCATCGGGCCGGTACATCAGGCTGTACAGCAAGCCGCCGATGCTGGCGTCGCCCGCGCCCACGGAATCGACCACCTCGATCCGCGGCGGCGCCGCCTGCCAGACCTGTTCGCCCCGGTACAGGGCCGCGCCCTGCGCGCCGCAGGTATACAGATACGTGGCCTGCGGGTTCCAGCTGCGCAAGGCGGCAAACGCGCCATTGACGTCATCGTGGCGGAACAGGCCCGCCAAATCCTCGTCGGACACCTTCACCACGTCGGCCAGCTCCGTCATGCGGCGCAGGGTGGCGTCGTAGCGCTCATCCATCATGACGCGGAAATTCGGGTCGTAGCTGATTTTCACGCCGGCCGCCTTCAGTTCCTGCGCCAGCGCCACCAGCTTGCCCGCCAGCGGTTCGCGGGCCAGGCTGATGCCGCCGAAATGCACCCACTGCGCCGCCTGCATCCAGCCGGCCGGCAGCAGGGCCGCGTCGAAATGCAGGTCGGCGCTGTCGTCGCCGATGAAATAATAGGTGGGCGGATGCAGTTCATGCACGATGGCCAGCAGCGGCGACTTCGCATAGCGCTGCAGGAAGCGCATGTCCAGGCCCGCCACGTCGGTCGCTTGCGCCAGCGCGTCGCCGAACACGTCGCGGCTGACGCCACCGGCAAAGGCGCTGGGCACGCCCAGGCGCGCCATCACGCGCGCCACGTTCCAGGTCGAACCGCCCACCTGGCTGCTCCACTGGTCGGCGCCGGTGCGCAGCATGTCCGTCAGCGCCTCGCCGGCCGAGACGAAAGCAGGGAAATTGGGAAAAGCGGCGGCGCTCATGCGGCACCGCCAATCACGTTCAGCACTTCATAGCAGGCGCCCATGGTGTGGTAATCGACCTTGCCGGCCGGGCTTTTCTCGTTGCTGATTTTCTGGTTTTCCGGCGTGAGGATGCGGTACCAGGCGCCGTGCTCGTGGTCGACGAAGTGGCTCCAGCTGTAGTCCCAGATCCTGTCATAGCTGTGCCAGTACGCTGCGTCGCCCGTGCGCGCGGCCAGCACGGCGGCGGCGGCGAAGCTTTCGGCCTGCACCCAGAAGTATTTGTCGCCATCGCAGATCTCGTCCTGCGGGCCGAAACCATAGAAAATGCCGCCATGCGCCTCATCCCAGGCCTTGGCCAGCGCCGTGTCGTACAGTTCGCGCGCGCGCGGCAGCAGCCAGCTTGAGGAGCCGGCCATGAATCTGGCGTGGCGCTCCATGATCAGCAGCAGCTTGGCCCACTCCGTGAAATGGCCGGGCTGGTAGCCCCAGGGGCGGAAGATATTGCTCTTGTCGTGCAGGTTGTATTCCCAGTCGATCGACCAGTCGGGCTTGTAGTGTTCCCAGATCATGCCGCCGGCCAGTGCCGCCTGGCGCACGGTGATGTTGTGCGCGAGGGTCTCCGCGCGGTGCAGGTAGCGCGCCTCGCCCGTCGCCTCAAACGCGGCCAGCATGGCTTCGCAGGCGTGCATATTGGCGTTCTGGCCCCGGTAGCCGTCCAGCGTGGACCAGTCGGCGCTGGCCACGTCCGCATACAGGCCGTGCTCGGGCAGCCAGAAGCGCTGCTCCATCAATTCGAAGGTTTCGTCCAGGTAGGCGCGTGCTTCCGCCACGCCCGCCTGCAGGGCGTGCGCATACGCGAGCAGCACGAAGGCCAGGCCGTAGCAGTGATTGGCGCCGTCTTCGACCGTTTTGACGCCATCTTGCCACCGCAGTTGCCAGGCATAGCCGCCCGTGACGGGGTCGCGGTGCACGTCGCGCAAAAAGGCCACGCCGTGGCGCAACGCCGCCTGGTAATCGTCGTCGCCAAAATGGCGGTAAGCCATGGCGTAATTGAAGATGAAGCGCGTGCTGCTGACCAGGTGGCGCGTGCCGGCGTCGTAGACGGTGCCGTCGTCGAGGAAGAAGTGATAGAAGCCGCCACTGGAATCGATGGCGCGCGGGTGATAGAAACGCATGGTGTGCAAAATATGCGCTTCGAGCATGTCCTTGGAGCGAAAATCGGGATTCATGAATGTCTCATCGTCATTGTTATCGATAACAACGATGATAGCATGCCGTTTTTGCGCCGTCTCGGTCTATCAGGGGGCGGGCGCCACGCGCAGCTTTTCGCGCCACAGCGCCGCCCGCATGGGACTGGCCGGCTGCCCCAGTTCGCCGTTCTCGAACACGTGCACCAGCCTTTGCATCGCCTCTTCGTCGCCCTGCTTGGCTGCCAGCAAATACAGTTCGAACGGCTGCGGCGCCGGGCCTTGTCGCGTGGGGCCGCCCCGGCCCTGCTCCAGCAGGCGCGCAAAACCCGTCTGGCCGGGCGGGCTTTTCGCGATGGCCGCCAGCTCATACCAGCCCAGGGCCGCCTCGTCGCTCTGCTGCACGCCCTGCCCCACTTCATACGAATAGGCGACATTGTTCAAGCCGGGCGGATCGAGCGCCTTGGCCGCCAACATGTACCAGCTGAACGCCTCCTGGCGCTGCGCCTCGTCCTTCGCCGTCATCATCAGGCGGTAGCCGATTTCATTGTAGGCGGGGATAAAGCCGTTCTCGGCGTAGAACTTCAGCCAGTGCAGCGCGTGCGCCTGTTCCTCGGGGCTGCTGTGGATATTTTCAAAGTGCATGGCCACCGTGAAGTTGGCCAGTTCCACGCCTTGCGCGGCACCCTTGCGCGACCAGTACTCGCCCAGCCTGCGGTCCACCGCCATGCCCTGGCCCAGCGTCAAGGCCACGCCGAGGAAGGCTTGCGCCGGACCATGGCCGCCTTCGGCCGATTTCTTCATCCACGCCAGGCCGGCGTCGTAGTCGCGCGGCGTGCCTTCGCCTTCGTGCAGCATCTGCGCCAGCTCCAGCTGGGCGGCGCTGTCGCCCCCTTCCGCGGCCAGCCGGGCCTTGCCGAAGGCGGCGACTTTTTCCGGCGACAGGTCGGCCGGGCGGCTGACCACGGCCTGCACGCGCGCGCGCATCTCATCGAGTCCCCGGGTATCGAAGTCGGCCAGCGCCGGATGCTGGCGCGGCGCTTGAGCGGACACCGGCTGCGCCAGCGCCAGGCTCAATACAAACAGGATCATCTTCATTTCTTTTCCGCCTCTGCCAGCCTGTCACGCCATTCGGCGGCGTCTTCGGCACTCGCCTGTTGCCCCAGTTCGCCTTTGACATACACCTCGATCATGCGCCGCATGGCGGGCTTGTCTCCGCTCCATCCCGCCCGCTCGTACCAGACCAGGGCCCACTTGTCCGACTGCGCCACGCCCAGGCCCAATTCGTGTGCGCGGGCCAGGTTGCGCATGCCGGCCGGCTCCTTTTCGCGCGCCGACCTGTAATACCAGTGGAAAGCCTCGCCGCGATCCTGTTCATCGACGGCGGCGCGCATCAGGTGCTCGCCCAGCGCATTGTAGGCGGGCACAAAGTGCTGCTCGTTCGCCGCCGCCTTCAGCCAGGTGATGGCCAGCGCCTGTTCTTCGGCAGGGCTGGCGCCGTCGATGAATTCCAGCGCCAGGATGGTTTGCGCCTCTGCATCGCCCTGCGCCACGCCCTTGCGCAGCCAGTATTCACCCTGCACGCGGTCGACGGGCACCTTGCCACCCACCGTGTAGGCCACCCCCATGGCCGCTTGCGCCGGCGCATAACCGCCTTCGGCCGACTTGCGTATCCAGGCCATCGACTGCGCCGTGTCTTGCGGCGTGCCGACGCCCAGCTGCAGCATGCGCGCCAGTTCCAGCTGCGCCTCGACGTCGCCCGCTTCGGCCGCGCGCCGGGCCTGCTCAAACTCGGCGATGCTTTCCGGGCTGCTGGTCCGCGCCTCGGCCCTCGCCTCGGCCCTCGCTTCGATGGCGATCAGCTGCAGGTCGAGCAAGGTGGGCGAGGTTTGCGCCAAGGCGGGCAAGGGCAGTAGAAAAGGGATTAGCAACAGTAATTTCTTGGACATGCGGCGGAATCGGGAAGCAGAAACACGCATGGTAGCCGATGCCACGCTGGGGAGGCGCGCACTGCACGGGAAGTTTGACAGGGCACGCTGGCAGGCTTACATTGCACGAGCCCACCACTTACACAGGAATGCCATGAACCGTCTATCGAAAACCGCCCTGACCTTGCTCATCGCCCTCGCCGCCAGCGGTGCCGCCAGCGCCGCCGACACCCAGTTGACGGGCTGCGCCGCCAAGCGCGAAAGCATCCGCAGCGAATTGCGCCAGGCGCAGGAACAGGGCTTGTCCGACAAGGTCGCCGGCCTGACGCGCGCGCTCGACGAAGTCAACGCCCACTGCCGCGACAGTACCCTGGTCGAGCGCCACAACAAGAAAATCGTCAAGGCACAGGCCAAGGTAAACCAGACGGAGCGCTCGCTGCGCCTGGCCCAGGAAGCGAACAAGGAGCCGAAGAAAATCGCCAAGCTGGAAGGCAAGCTGGAAAAAGCCAGGGCCGAGCTGGCGGCTTTGCAGGCCCAGCAGCCTTAAGCCTTACGCCTTTTCGCCCAGCATCTGGTAGATGCTGGAAAAATCCAGCGCGCCCGACCCCGCCTTGCTGTGCATGCTGTACAGATTGCGCGACAAGGCGCCCAGCGGCACCGCGGCGCCGCTGGCCAGCGCGCTTTCCACGGCCAGGCCCAGGTCTTTCAGCATCAGATCCACGCCAAAGCCGCCCGTGTAGCCGCGCGACGCGGGCACGTTCTCGGCCACGCCCGGACACGGGTTGTACACCTCCAGGGTCCAGTTGCGGCCCGAGCTTTTCGCCATCACGTCCGACACCACCTTCGGATCCAGCCCATTGGCCACGCCCAGGCGTATGGCTTCGCTGGTGCCGATCATGAGTATGCCCAGCAACATGTTGTTGCAGATCTTGACCGTCTGGCCGCTGCCCGATGCGCCCGCGTGGAAGATGGCCTTGCCCATGGTTTCCAGGTAAGGGCGCGCCACCGCCAGCGCGGACTCCTCGCCGCCCACCATGAAGGTCAGCGTGCCGTTGGCGGCGCCCGCCGTGCCGCCCGAGACGGGCGCGTCCAGCATCGGCAAGCCCTTCTCCTGCGCCGCGCGGCCCACCTGGCGCGCCGCCTCGGTGGAAATCGTCGAGCAGTCGATCAGCAGGGTGCCGGGCCGCGCCTGCGCCAGGATGCCCGCCTCGCCAAGGTAGGCGCCCAGCACGTGGCGGCTGGCCGGCAGCATGGTGATGACGATGTCGGCGGCCCGGATCGCGGCCCCCTGGTCATCGGAGACGAGGCCGCCGCCGTCGGCAAACTGCTTCACGCTGGCCGGCAGCAAGTCAAAGCCCGTGACGGCATGGCCGGCCCGCACGAGGTTTTGCGCCATGGGCAAGCCCATGTTGCCCAGGCCGATAAAAACGATGTTGCTGCCCATGGCCGCCCCCTTATTTCATCGCAATGGTGGTGTTGACGCCGCTGCCGCCATCGTCCGGGGCAAACCAGCGCGCCGTGACGGTCTTGGTCTGCGTCCAGAAATACAGCGCCTGCTTGCCGTTCGGGCCCAGGTCGCCCAGTTTCGACGCGCGCGAGCCCGTGAAGCTGAAATAGGCGACGGGCACGGGAATGGCCACGTTGATGCCCACCTGGCCGACGTCGATCTCGTTCTGGAACTTGCGCCCCGCCCAGCCGGACGAAGTGAAGATCGAGGTGCCGTTGCCGTTCGGGTTGGCGTTGATGAAGGCGATGGCCTGGTCCAGCGTATCGGTCTCGACGACGCACATGGCGGGACCGAAAATCTCCTGCGTGTAGACGGAATTGGACGCTGCCACCTTCGAGAAAATCGTCGGCCCCATGAAATTGCCGCCCTCGTAGCCCGCCACCTTGTGGCCGCGGCCATCGAGCAGCAGCTGCGCGCCTTCGTCCACGCCGGCCTGGATCAGCTTTTCCGCGCGCTGCATGGCGGCCTTCGACACCATCGGGCCCAGGTCGGCATCGCGGTCACTGCCCGGCCCCACTTTCAGGGCCTTCGAGCGGGCGACGATTTCCGGCAGCCAGGAACGCGCCTCGCCCACCAGCACGACGACGGAATTGGCCATGCAGCGCTGGCCGGCCGCGCCGAAGGCGGCGCCGATCAGGTTATTGATGGCCTGTTCCTTGTTGGCGTCAGCCAGCACCACGCAATGGTTTTTCGCGCCCATCATCGACTGCGCGCGCTTGCCCGATTCGCTGGCGCGGCGGTACACATGCGTGCCCACGTGGGTGGAGCCGATGAAGGAGACGGCCTTGATGTCGGGATGGTCGCACAGCATGTTGACGACGTCGGCGCCGCCGTGCACGACGTTCAGGACGCCGGCCGGCAAGCCCGCCTGGTACATCAGCTCGACCAGGTACATCGACGAGGACGGGTCCTGCTCCGACGGTTTCAGCACGAAGGTATTGCCGCAGGCGATGGCAATCGGGAACATGAAGCACGGCAGCATGACGGGGAAGTTGAACGCCGTGATGCCGGCGCCCACGCCCAGCGGCTGGTAGATATTGTAGACATCGACGCCGGTGGCCGCGTTTTCCGCGATCTCGCCCAGCTGCAGGGTGGCGATCGAGCACGCGTGCTCCACCACCTCCAGGCCGCGCATCACCTCCCCTTCCGCGTCGGGCAGGGTCTTGCCGTGTTCGCGCGTGATCAGCTCGGCCAAGGTAGCGATATTTTCGCGGATCAGGTGCTGGTACTTGAGCATGATGCGCATGCGCGCGGCCAGCGGCGTGTTGCGCCAGGTCTTGAACGCTTCCTTGGCCGTGGCGACGGCCAGGTTGACTTCGTCCGGCGTGGAAAACGGCACGCGGGCGACGATTTCCTGCGTGGCCGGGTTGACGACATCGCGCCATTCGGTGCTGGCGGACGCATGGTGCTTGCCGCCGATATGCAGGGGGACGGCGGGGACTTGGGTCAGGGCTTGGTTCATGTGAGGCTCCGTAAGGTGTTCGGTGATTATTTCTTGACCAGGTTGCATGCGGCCGCATCCATCGGCTTGAAGGCCTGGTCGGCGGGGATGGTCGACAGCACTTTCAGGTAATCCCACGCGCCCTTCGATTCGGCCGGGGTTTTCACCTGTACCAGGTACATATCGTGGATGACGCGGCCGTCGGGGCGGATCGAGGCATTGTTCATGACGGCGTCCTTGATCGGCAGCTGGCGCATCTTGTCGGCGACGATCTTCGAGTCGTCGCTCTTCGCCGCCGCCACCGATTTCAGGTAGTGGTAGACGCTCGAATACACGCCGGCCTGCACCATGGTCGGCTTGGCGCCCTTGTTGAGCGCCTCGAAGCGCTTGGCGAACGCGCGGCTGCGGTCATCGTAGTCCCAGTAAAAACCGTCCGCATAGACCAGGCCCTGCGCCGTGTCCAGGCCCAGCGCATGCACGTCCGACAGGAACACGAGCAAGGCGGCCAGGCGCTGGTCCTTGCCGCTGCCGATGCGGAATTCGCGCGCCTGCTTGATGGCCGACACCGTGTCGGCGCCGCCGTTGGCCAGGCCGATCACCTGCGCCTTCGAGCCTTGCGCCTGCACCAGGAAGGACGAGAAATCGGACGCGTTCAGCGGATGGCGCACGGCGCCCAGCACCGTGCCGCCATTGCGCTTGACGACATCGCTGGCGTCCTTTTCCAGCGAGTGGCCGAACGCATAGTCGACGGTGACGAAGTACCAGGATTTTTGCCCTAATTTTGTCAGCGCCGCCGCCGTGCCGGCCGCCTGCGAATACGTGTCGAACATCCAGTGGAAGCCGTTCGGCGAGCAGTCTTCATTGGTCAGGCGCCCCGTGGCGGGGCCGCTGAACATGGCGATGCCGCCCTTCTCCTTCATCAGCTTTTGCACGGACAGGGCCACCGAGGAATTGGTCAGGTCGGCGATGGCGTCGACCTTGTCGCGGTCGATCCACTCGCGCGCCTTCGAGGCGGCGATGTCGGCCTTGTTCAGGTGGTCGGCCGACAGGATCTCGATCTTCATGCCCTTGCATTCGGCTTTCAGGCAATCCTCGACGGCCATCTGGCTGGCGACGACGGAACCGCGCCCGCCCATGGCCGAATACGGGCCGGACATGTCGGTCAGGATGCCGACCTTGACGACGCCGTCGGAAATCTGCGCCTGCGCGCCGGTGAAGGACAGGGTGAGCGCCAGCGCGCCCAGGGCCAGAACGGTTTGTTTCATGCTTGTCTCCAGGTGGATAAGTTTTCTTATATGTTTAGATGCATTCTGCATGTGTAAAAATATGCGCTCAAGTGAAATTAATGCATAATTCCTTTGCAAAAATGCACAAGGAGAAAAAAGTGCTCGATTGGGACAATGTACGGGTGTTTCTGGAGCTGACGCGCAGCGCCGGCCTCGTGGATGCGGCGAAAAAACTGGGCATCGACCATTCCACCGTGTCGCGGCGCATGCGCAAGTTCGAAGAGCAGGTGGGCACGCAGCTGTTCGACCGCAACTACGTGGGCTACCAGCTGACGCCGGAGGGCCACCGCCTGATGGAATACGCGGAAACGATGGAAAGCACGGTGTTTGCCGCCACCGAGGAGCTGGGCGAACATAACCGGCTGCTGTCGGGCCAGGTGCGCCTGGGCGCCACCGAGGGCTTCGGCGCCGTCGTGCTGGCGCCGCACCTGGCGCACTTTTGCGGGCGCTACCCGCACATCAGCGTCGACCTGATCGCCGTGCCCCGTTTCGTCAGCCTGTCCAAGCGCGAGGCGGACGTGGCCATCTCCATCGAGCGGCCCCAGTCCGGCCCCTACGTGGTGACGAAGCTGTCCGACTACCGGCTCAAACTGTACGCCACCCCAAGCTACCTGGCGCGCCATGCGCCGATCACCAGCGTGGCGCAACTGGCGCAGCACCCGATCATCGGCTATGTGGACGACCTGGTCTTCAGCGCGGAGCTGCGCTACATGGACAATGTGGCGCCCGACTCCCTGCGCGCGTTTCGCAGCACCAGCGTGATCGCGCAATACCATGCGGCGCGCGCGGGCCAGGCGCTGGCCATCCTGCCCTGCTTCGTGGCGCAGCAATCGAACGAACTGGTGCCCGTGCTCGACGGCGAGATCGACCTGCTGCGCGCCTTCTGGATGATCTCGCCGAGCGAGCGGCGCAACATCGCCCGGGTCAGCGCCCTGTGGAATTACCTGCGGACCGCCATCGAACTGAATCATGCCTACCTGATGGGAGAAACGGCCACGCCCAGCTGGCCCGCCTGAACCAGCCGCGGCGCGCTACACTGTCGCCACAGACTAATTAAAGGAGGATGCGATGCTGATGGATGCCAGCCAGGCCGTACTGGTGATAGTCGACCTGCAGGGCCGCTTGATGCCGGCCATCCACGACGCCGGCCTCGTGCTGGCGCAAAACCTGCGCCTGGCAAAGATCGCCCGCCTGCTCGATGTGCCCGTGCTGAGCACGGAGCAGAACCGCCAGGGACTGGGGCCGAATGTGGAGGAAATCGCCGCGCTGTGCCAGCAGACCTTGCACAAGACGCATTTCGGCGCCTGTGCCGACGGCTTGCAGGCCATCCTGCCGCCCGGGCGCAGACAGATCGTCGTCACGGGCTGCGAAGCGCATGTCTGCCTGCTGCAGACGGCCATCGGCTTGCTGGAGCTCGGCTATGACGTGATCGTCGCCATCGACGCCGTCGGCTCGCGCCAGGCGACCAGCCGCGACGCCGCCCTGGCCCGCCTGGACAGGCTGGGCGCCCACCTGGTGACGGTCGAGATGCTGGCCTTCGAATGGGTGCGCGATTGCAAGCACCCGCGTTTCCGCGAAGTGCTGACGTTAATTAAATAATACGCGAGGTTTAAGCCAGATCAAGCCCATCGACGCCCCATTTGCTAGCTTGGTAACAGCGCCGCCTTTCCGCGCGGTGCGCCTGTTCCAACCAGCAAGGGAGCCATCATGGCCTACATCCTACGCGGCAAGCTGTGCGGCCTGATTTGCGCCGAGTGTCCTGAACCGTTGTCCCACGTCATCGTGCGCCTGTACCGGCCGCGCGAGACGCAGAACATCACGGCCCTGGCCGTGGCCAGCGCCAAGGAAACCTTCGCCATCCTCAGCGACGAGGAAGTGCAGGCCAAGGCCCCGTTCCTGCTGGCCGAGGCGCGCACGGATGCCGACGGCAACTACAGCTTCACCCTGGGCGACAACGAGCAATACCATGGCGAGGCCGTCGAAGTCGACATCCTGTGCCCCAGCGTGCCGCACCTGAAGCCGGGGCCGAAGGATCCCGTGCCGCTGCAGTTTTCCATCACCACCCTCCAGCCGCGCTGGCGCCAGGTCGACAATGATTTCCTCGCCGTCTGGGACTACTGCCTGCCGCAACGCTTCTGGTGCCTGGTGCGCGCCCGCTTCGGCGCCTGGACCATCTGCGGCCGCCTGCGCACCTGCGACGCGCCGCACACGCCGATCGCCGGCGCCACCGTGCGCGCGTTCGACGCGGACTGGCTGCAGGACGACGCGCTCGGCGACGCCGTCACCGATGCCACGGGCCGCTTCCGCATCGACTACCTGACGTCCGACTTCACGCTCACGCCGTTCTCGCCCTTCATCAACGTGGAATTTGCCAGCGGACCCGACGTGTATTTCACGGCGCAGCTGGGCAGCGTCACCATCCTGTCGGAAACCCAGGCCGACGGACGCCAGCCGGGCCGCGAAAACGTGGGCCACTGTTTCTGCGTAGAACTGTGTTCGAAAGACGTCCTGCCGCCCGATGTGGAAGGCGTGCCCCACTGGCAGCAGGTGGAAGTGTTCGACATCCACCCGTTTCCCGCGCCGGCCGGCTTCTCGGCGCAAGGCTATGCGGGCGGCGCCGGCGCCTCGTATGTGTTCGGCGGCGGCGTCACCTTGAAAGGCAAGTGCCCGCTGCGCAACAGCGCCATTCCCGCCAACCCGCTCGAATACCGCTTCCTCATCGGCGAATGGACGTGGCCGGGCGGCAGCGACGACCCCACGGCCCTGCCCTCGGTGGCGCCCGCCAGCCTGGCGCCGCTGACGCAAATCCTCGGCACCCATGTCGGCTATGTGTTTTACACGAATGGACTGGGCCTGGGCGACTCGGCACAGGTCATCGTCGATGCAGGCGACTTGAAGCCCGGCGGCTGGATACGCGTCGACGGCAAACCCGTCACGGTGGACATGCGCGACGGCACGACGGCCATCGTCAACGTGGCGCCCAATATCTTCCTGCGCACCTTCGACTTGCTCACCGTAAATACGCCGGCCATCACCAGCCTGCATCCGGCCAAGCTGCCGGGCGGCTTGCCGCTGCCCGACGCGGGCCGCAGCCTGACGGCGGCCGAGAGCGAGCCGATACGCCGCTACCGCCTGGGCTTCGAGGTGCGCGACGGCACCAGCCTGGCGCCCGTGGCCAGCGACGGGCTCGATGCCATCGTCTTCGACAACTCGCCCGTCATCGTGGCGCTGGACCTGGAAGAGCTGCGCAGCAATGCCTGCAACCCCATCGCGGGCGGCCTCGTGCATATTCTGTACACGATCGACCATCCGCACCTGCGCTTTTTCAACATCACGATTTCCAACAACAATGGCATCCAGCATCCGCCGCCACCGATGCCGGCCGCCAGCTTCACGCCACCGCCGCCACCCGGCAATTATTTGTTCCGTGGCGGCGCGGGCGGGCCGCATCTGTCGGGCAACAATGGCGGCTTCCCCGTCAACGTGGCGCTCGATCCGCCATGCGCCTACCGCGTGGCCATCACATGGCAAACGCGGCACTACCTGGCATCGGCGCATAGCATAGACCGCCTCTACTGCAAATAAGGCGTAAAAGCCTGCTGCGCGTCGCCACTGGCGGCCGGCGGTGCGCACGGTGTCGGCGCTCCTGTCTCGACGGCTCCGCCTTGGCGGCGCCATCTCGGCAGTCCCCCCTCGGCGGCCCCGTGCCTGGTACGGTTCCGCGCTTTGGGCCGGCGGGGGCGCCGGGCCTCGCTGCCGCTCGCTACGGCATGCCATGCGTTATTGCTGGTCAGGGCTGGTCAGAAATAGCGCACCCAGGCTTGCTTCGAGTTGCGCTTGTAGCGGGCAAAGGCGCGGCAGGGAAAGTACAGCACGGGCATCAAGGCCAGCGCCAGCAGCCACACTTGCCAGATGTGCTCGACACCATGGCGGTTGCCGTGCTTGGCGCCCAGCACGGCCGTCAGGGTCAGGCCGATGGCCAGCAGCAGGTACAGATGCAGCAGGTAATAAAACATGGGGGCGCCGCCAAACGTGGCGCAGGCGCGCGTGAACCAGTTATCGATGCGTTCCAGCCAGGCCAGACCCAGCAGGCCCAGGCCCAGGGTGAACAGCAGGAAGTCGAGCGACGGCGGATACTTGGTGAAATTAAGCATGCTCATGGCCGTGCGCAAGGCCGTGTCGCCCGCCACCCACGGCAAGGTTTCGCCATAGAGATTCAAACCGCGCAGCACGGCCAGCAGCAGCAAGCCGCCGCCGCCCAGGGCCAGCAGCCAGCGCCGCCTGGCCGCAGGAGCAAAGGCGCGGGCGTACAAGGGACCGGCCGCATAGCCGAGCACGATCACGCCTATCCACGGCAGCAGCGGATAGCTGACCTTGATCTTCATGGCGCCATCGGCCACCAGGTAGCCGCGCTGCAACAGCACCGTCAGCAGGTAATAGGCAACGCTGCCCTCTTCCGCGCGCAGTCCCGTGAGCACATGCTGGCCGGCGATCGTCGCCACGCCCAGCGCCACCAATAGCGGCACAGGCAATCGATGCAGCACGGCCAGCGCCATCATGGCCAGGCCGATGACCCAGATCACCTGCAAGTACAGCACGGCCGGTGGAAAGGCGCCGCTCCACGCGAAGTTGACGAACACGAGTTCCAGCACGACCAGCAGCAAGCCCCGCTTGAACAGGAAACCGGCCGCGCTGCGGGGGCCGGAAGCCGGGTGCGCATACAGCCAGGCCGACAGGCCCGTCAGGAAAACGAACATGGGCGCGCACACGTGGGCGGCCAGGCGCGTGAAGAACAGGGCCGGATCGACGCTGGCAGCTTCCATCGGATCGCTTACCTGGTGGTGCAGGAAGACGGTTTCACGCACATGGTCGAACAGCATGATCAGCATGACGAGGCCGCGCATCACGTCGATGACGGCAATGCGCGTGCGCAGGGTGGCGGGGAAAGTCAGTGGCATGGTCATTATTTTCAGAAACAGCAATTAAAAACGGTAGTGCGCCTGCAGGGTCAGCGTGCGCTCGGCCCCCGGCGCCACCCACAGGGGGCTGTAGGAACTGGCGTAATAGCGGCGGTTGAACAGGTTGTCCACGTTCAAGGCCAGACGCAGCTTCGTCGTTGGCGAATAGGACGCCAGCAGCCTGGCCGTCGTGTAGGCGGGCAAGGTGAACTTGCTGCTGACGGCCACGTCGCCCAGGCGCTCGCCCACGTATTGAACCCCGCCGCCCACGCTGGCCGTGCCCGCGCCCAGCGCGAATTGCTGCTTAGCCAGGATATTGGCGCCATGGCGCGGCACGTTGGCAAAGCGGCTGCCCGTGACGATGGTGTTGTCGCCGCGCGTGACGGTGGCGTCCGTGTACGCGTAGGCGCCCGACACGCGCAGGCCGCGCGCCAGTTCGCCCGACACATCGAGTTCCAGGCCCCGGCTGCCCACTTCGCCCGCCGCGATGGCGAAGTCCGTATTGGCGGGATTCGTCGTCAGCACATTGCTCTTGCGAATGTCGTAGACGGCCACCGTGCCCGTCAGCTTGCCCGTCTCCAGCTTGGCGCCCAGCTCATACGAACGGCTGCGCTCGGCCGGGAACGCCTGGTTGGCGATACTGATGCCGCTGTTCGGCCGGAAGCCCTTTGCCGCGCTCGCATACAGCGACCACGTTTTCGACGGCCGGTACACGAGTCCCGCGCGCGGGCTGGTGGCCGATAGCGACTGGCGGTTGCTGACGTTTAAGCGATTGTTCGTCACGTCCTGCGTGTACGTATCGTGGCGCACGCCGACCAGCGCCTTCCAGTGCGCGCCCAGGTCGAGCTGGTCCTGCAGGTACAGGCCGCGCGCCCGCTGCCCTTCCTGCGTGTCGATGGACAGGGCCAGCGGCGCGGCCTGGCCGCCATACGCGGGCGCATAAATGTCGATCGCATACGGATTGGCGCTGGACGGATTGCGGCGCAGCTGCACGCGATGGTCATCGAAATGATACGCATCGACGCCGGCCAGCACTTCGTGCGCCAGCGCGCCCGTCGTGAACTTGCCCAGCAGTTCGATCCTGGCCGACACATCGGTGGCCGAGAAATCGCGGTGGCGACGCTGGCGGTTCAAGGTACGCCCATCGGCCAAGAGCTTGTTCGCCTCGGTCGAATAGCCGCTCAATGCGCTGTCGCGGTAGGAAGCGCCCGCCTGCAGCGTCCAGGCGTCGGACAGCGCGTGGTGGATGAACAGCTGCTGCCCCAGCGACTTGACCGTCATGGGGCCGTCACCCGGTTCGCCGAGAAAGCGCGACACGGGCACGGCACCGAGCCGGCCGTTCACGGCCAGCACGCCGCGGTCGAACGGCGCGCGCTGCCGCACCGCCTCGATTTCGTACGACACGCTCGTGTGCTCGCCAGCCAGCCACAGGAACGAGGGCGAAAACAGGCTGCGCTCGACGGTGAGCGTGTCGCGGAAGCTGTGTCCCGCCTCATGCGCCGCATTCAGGCGGTAGGCGACGGTGTCGCTCAACGGCCCCGTCAAATCCAGGGCCGCGCGGCGCGTGCGGAAACTGCCGAGGGAAACATCGGCGCTGTATTCGGGCGCGAACTTCGGCTTCTTCGTCGCGATATTGACGGTGCCGCCCGGCTCGCCCCGGCCGTACAGGGCCGACGCCGGACCTTTCAGCACTTCCACGTTCTGCGTATTGGCGCCGTCGCGCATGCCGTTGTAGCCGCGGCTGGAGCTGAAGCCGTTGACCATGTAGTCGGAGCCGAAGTTCGGGTCGCCCGTGAAGCCGCGCATGGCATAGCTGTCCCACAGGCCGCCCAGCGGACTTTGCCTGGCGATGCCGCTGGCCAGTTCCAGCGCGCCGGCCAGGGTCGTCACGCCCGCGTCGCGCAGCAAGTCGCCGGTGAGCACGCGCACGCTTTGCGGCAAGTCCATCAACAAGGCGTCCGTCTTGGTGGCGCCCGTGGCCGACAGGCTGCGGTAATGCTGGCGCTCGCCGCTGACGGTGACGACGTCCGGCAGCGGCACTGCCGCCGCTTCGGCATCGGGCCCGGCCGCCAGCGCCAGGGGGCTGGCGGCGGCCAGCAGCAGCGCCATCGGACGCCGGAAAGGGAGGGACATGGAAATTCCTGAGAAAGAATGAGATGCAAACGGATTGCATTATAAATGATAATTCATTCTCATTAATGACTTCCTCGGCATCGCCACCTTCCTGCAATTGATACAGCACAGACCTTGGCACGCGCGCGATAACCATTCCCGCGTTTGCGCATCACACTGAATGTCGACCTCAAACCGGAGAATTGGCATGCTACGTACAATCAATTGCCTGCATCGCCTGCCGCATATGCTCTTGCTGCTCGCATTATCACTGAGTGCCCAGGCACAGTCGTTCAAGCTGTGGCAACCAGGCACGTTTTCGGATTTCGCATACAAGCCGGCAAGCCTGTGCGCGGATTGCTATGTACAGCTGGTGGAAGTGACTGCGCCCGCCACGGGCATCGTTGTGAGCGGCAGCGATCCCGCCTGCGGCACCAATGAAGTGACGACATTCTTTGATGTCGTCGGTGCGGCCGTGGCAACGCACATCGATCCGGATGCGTCCGCCAACCTGGCAGAACTGGGCAAGCGCCTGGTTTACCGCTCCGTGCGTAATCTGGTGGGCGGTTCATTCCAGACATTTCTCGACGCCAATGGTCCTCGTAGTCCATATGCCAACTGCGCGCCGCTTGCCGCACTCATTCCCGCCGATGCGATGGTGACGACCATACATCTGGGTATTAACGACCTTGCCGCCGGACCCGGCAGCTGCCTGCCCGGAACAGACTGTTCCACAGGCTATGCGCGCTTTCTCAATGTTCCAGAGGTAAGGTCGGTTGCCAATGGCGGGCAAATCGTTGCCACCACGTTTGCCAACTGGTCACGCGACAGAGACAGGGTGGGCAGGATGTTCGTCGTCTTTCGTATGCCGCATGGCAAGATACCGATCACCTATGAGTGACTGCGAAAATATTCCACACCAGACATAGGATGTAAGGCTGGTCCGACCGCACATGGGTGTTTTGAGCACGCCGAAAAACAAGGTGGGTTCATCCTGCCCGCAAGGTATCGTCGTTCATGCTTGTTCGCGAAAAATCTGCGCGAGAAATTCGACGAACACTTGCACCTTGGCCGCGCGCAGCTGGCGCGGGTGGAACAGCGCCCACACGTCGGGGCCGCGCGTGCGGAACGGCTGCAGCACGGGCACCAGGCTGCCCTCGCGCAGGGGTTGCAACACGGAAACGGAGAGCGCCTGCACGATGCCGCAGCCGGCCTGGGCGGCGGCAAGCATCGATTCGATATGGTCGAAGGCCACGGTGGCGGGCGGGGTATGCGCCTGGATGCCGCCGTCGTCCTCGTCCTGGAACAGCCACGGCCGCACCTGGCGCGATTTCGGATATAAAAAATGCAGGCAGGCAAACTGGTCCAGTTCCTGCGGCGACCGCGGCATGCCGTGCCGGGCGATGAAGTCGGGCGACGCGCAGCACAGGTAATCCATGGCAAACAGGCTGCGCGCCACCAGCGCGGAATCCTGCGGCGCGCCGATGCGCAGCATGACGTCGACGCCCTCCTCCACCATGTCAATCAGGCGGTCGCTGACCGTCAGGCGCAGGGAGATGTCGGGATAGGCGGCGATAAAGCGGGGCAAGGCGGGCGCCACCAGGTTGCGGCTGATGCTGCTGGGCATATCCACGCGCAGGCTGCCCGAGGGACGCTCGGCCGCCTGCTGCAGGCCCGATTCCAGCGCCGCCATGCCAGCCAGCACCTGGCGCGCCTGCGCATGGCATTGCAAGCCTTCGGCCGTCAGCGACATGCTGCGCGTCGTGCGCTGCAACAGGCGTACGCCAAAGTGCTTTTCCAGCGCCGCCACCTGGTTCGTCACGGACGAGGTGGAAATGCCGAGGCGCTGCGCCGCCTTGCTGAAGCCGCCCGCCTCGACCACGGCGCAAAACACTTGCATCGCTTCCAGCCTGTCCATGCCCGCTCCCCTCGCTCATCGTAGCTGGCGATTATCCACGATACTGAAATAGTGCATCGCGCCACGCCCCGTTTTTCTTTGCCGGCATGCCGCCTAGACTGGCCGCATCACCCCAACCGGAGAAACTGATGCAAGCCCTCGTCCTCAACACCTTTGCCACCCCCATGACCATCGCCTCCCTGCCCGTGCCGCGGCCGGGGCCGGGACAGGTCCTCGTGCGCATCGCCGCCAGCGGCGTCAATCCGCTCGACACGAAAATCGCCGCCGGCGCCGCACCGCATGCCCGGCCGCGCCTGCCCGCCATCCTCGGCGTCGACCTGGCCGGCACGGTGGCGGCCGTCGGTGACGGCGTGACGCAATTTGCCATCGGCGAGCGGGTCTACGGCATGGCGGGCGGCATCGCCGGCATTCCCGGCTCGCTGGCCGAGTACGGCGTCTTCGAGGCGGCCCTGCTGGCGCCCGTACCGGCAGCGCTGAGCTTGCGCAAAGCGGCCGCCCTGCCCCTCGTCTTCATCACGGCCTGGGAAGGACTCGTCGAGCGCGCCCACGTGAAGGCGGGCGACATGGTGCTCGTGCACGGCGGCGCGGGCGGCGTGGGCCACATGGCCGTGCAGCTGGCCGTGAGTGTGGGGGCCAAGGTATTCGCCACGGGCAGCGCCGCCAGCCGCGGCGCCATCGAGGCGCTGGGCGCCCGCTTCATCGATTACACCACCAGCACGGTGGACGACTACGTGGCCGAGCACACGGGCGGCGCCGGTTTTGACATAGTCTACGACACGGTGGGCGGCGCCACGCTGGAGGCCAGCTTCAAGGCGGCAAGAATCCACGGCGGCCACGTCGTCAGCTGCCTGGGCTGGGGCACGTTTTCCCTGAGCCCGCTGACGGCGCGCGCGGCCAGCTATTCGGGCGTGTTCACCCTGCTGCCGCTGCTGAGCGGCAAGGGCCACGCGCGCCATGGCGCCATCCTGCGCGAAGCGAACAGGCTGATCGAGGCCGGCCAGCTGCAGGTGCGGCTCGATCCTCGCCGCTACACGCTGGGCACGGCTGAGGAAGCGCATGCGGCGCAGATGGATGGCAGCGCGCGCGGCAAGCTGGTGGTGGAGTTGGGTGACTGAGCGATGAACCATGGCTTGTCTATCCCAGGTTCCGGGATTAATATGCAAGAATATGTTTGCATATTAATCCGGGGTCAAGAATGCGGGAAAAATTGGAAAAAATGCTGGCGGATGGGCGCGACAATGCGCTGCTGCGCTTCGGCCTGGGCGACGCCTGCCTGAAGGATCATGATGCGGAGCAAGCCGCCATCCACCTGGCGCAGGCAACCGTGCAGCAAGCCGGCTATTCGGCCGCCTGGAAGCTGCTGGGCAAGGCCTTGCACCAGCTGGGCCGGCTCGAGGAGGCCGAGGCCGCCTGGACGAGCGGCCTGGCCGTGGCCCGGCAGCAAGGCGACATGCAAGCCGTCAAGGAAATGACGGTGTTTGTCAAACGCCTGCACAAGGCCAGGGACAGCCAGGCGGACGCTCCTCCCGCCGCACCGTAGGCGCCGGCGGGAAGGCCGTCATTTAGTGCGCGTGCGCTGCGTCCACGGCAGCCGTTGGCGCCGCATCGCCCCGTTCTTTCGCCAGTTTCTTGGCCAGCAGGCTGCCCGCTTCGGCCGCATAGGCGCGGCAGGCGCTGGCGTCGATCAGGGGATTGCTGTCGCCGCTGCGCTTGGCGGCCTTGCCCAGCACGTCCGTCGTGCCCGGATGCACGGGGATGATGATGTCGCAGGGCAAGGCAGCGACCTTGGCGATGCTGGCTTCGAACGAGGCCGAGATATCGGGCGTGCCGCCCTTGCCCGTGCCGGTGTAGCGGAAGTCGCCGCTGGAATACGGGTTCAGGCTGTCCGCATACACGACGTTCAGGCAACGCTGGCCTTCGCACGAGGTCCACGTCCACGTCGTGCCGCCGGGCGTGTGGCCGGGCGTCATGTGAGCCGTCAGCGCCAGCGCTCCCACCTTGACGGCCTCGCCCTCGCCCACCACGCTGACCGTCTTCACCTTGGCGACATGGACCACCGGCTTGGCCTGGTATTGCGGATCATCCTTGCCGTTGGTGCCGCTTTGCAGCACCGGGGCGCTGGCCGCGCTGGCCACCACGGTGGCGCCGCTGGCGCGCTGCAGCGCGGCGATGCCGCCCGCATGGTCCCAGTGCGCATGGGAATTGAGGATGTATTTCACGTCCTCGATGCGGAAACCGAGCGCCTTGATGTTTGCCACGATCAGCGGCGCCGATTGCGGCAGCGCGCCGTCGAGCAGGATATGGCCCTGCGGGCTGGTCACCAGCACGGCCGACAGGCCGGCCGTGCCCACATACCAGGTATTGCCATAGATATTGAATGGCTTGACGGCGGCATTCCACTCCTTGCAACTATCGCAATCGACAGGTTTGTCCTGCACGGGTGCCGGCGTTTTCGCCTGCACCGCGCCCGTTGCCATGGTCGCAACCGTAGCCAGCATCAACTTCGCCAATAGTGTCATCTTCATCTCCAGTGTGTAAAAAAGAAAGGCGGCCGCGACGCGGCGCGCCCGGGGTCCCTCAATGCATGCGGCCTGTGCTCCCGGCCAGGGTGTCGCGGATGTTTCCGGCGTCGAGCGAGCGCCGCTGCGCGCCATCGGCGTCGAGCAGCACCACGGTGACGTTCTTGCCGCCGCTGCGCATGCGCATCGTCAGGCAGCTGCCGGCCTCGTTGCTGCTGCCCGTCTTCGACAGCAGGATGTCCCAGCCCTTGCCGCCTACCAGCGGATTGGTGTTGTGCAAGGTGCGCACCTTGCCGTCGACGGCCACGCTGGCCTGCGGGTGGCTGGTGATGCGCGCGATATCCGGATAGCGCGCGGCGGCCGCCACGATCTTTGCCACCTCGGTGGCTGTCGACGTATTCGCCTGCGAACTGCCCACCGCATCCGTCAGGGCCGTGCGGGTCAGCCCCAGGCTGCGGATCTTCGCTTGCAATGCCTGATGAAAGGCCGCGCTGCCACCCGGATAGGTGCGCGCCAGCGCGGCGGCGGCGCGGTTTTCGGATGGCAGCAGCGCCAGTTGCAAGAGCACGCCACGCGGCACCGCCACGCCGTCGGCCAGCAGGCTGTGGCGCTGCAGCGATGAGTCGCCATCGGCGCGCACGATGCGCAGCCGTTCATCGGGATCGAGCCCGGCGTCGAGCACCACCATGGCCGTCATCAGCTTGGTGATGGAGGCGATCGGCACCACGGCGTCGGCATCCTTCGCCATCAGCACCTTGCCGCTGGCGTCATCAAACACCAGCATGTGTTTCGCGTTGACGGGAAGCTCCAGCATGCCGGCGGCGGCGTCGGCCAGGGTCGCCACACTGACGGCAGGCTGTCCATGTGCCTGCAGCAACACGGTGGCGCAAGCGAGCAGCAAGGCGGGCAAGGCCAGCTTCCAGCCGCCCGTGTCCGGCACGGGCGCCATCAGGCGCCGTATGCGCGTCAGCAGCACGCCGCCCCGGGCCGACATCGCCAGGCCAGGCTGGCTCAGCGTGGCCGCCTGCCGCGACAGCTCGTGCAGCGCCGTGGCCAGCTGCTGCGGATCTTGCAGCGCCTGCGCCGCCAGTTCGTCGGCCACCAGTTCACGCTCCACGCGCATGCGCGCCGACAGCCACCAGACGACCGGATGGAAGAACAGCAGCGCCTCAACCAGGCTTTGCAGCAGATTCACGAGGTAATCCCAGCGCTGCACGTGCGCCAGTTCATGCGCCAGCAAGGCTTCCAGCAGTGGCACCGGCATGCCGCTCAACAAAGAGGCCGGCAGCAGGACGATGGGACGCCAGCAACCGAGGACGACGGGGCTGCCCAGTCCCGCATGCAGCTTGAGCGGAATGGCACGGTGCAGTCCCATGCGCAGCGCCAGCGCATCGAGGCGGGCTTGCCAGACGAGAGGTGCGGCCACGGCCTGGCGGCGCAGCCGGGCGACCCAGGCCAGGCCCAGGCCCAGGCGCAAGCTCATCAGGCCGACGCCGGCGCTCCAGGCCACCACCAGGGCCGGCATCCACGCCTGCAGTTCGGCGCGCCAGGCGGCCGGCGCGGCCATGAACGGCGACCCCTGCGCGGGTCCCTGCCCCAGCAGGTACAGCAGGTGCAGGACAGGAATACACAGGCACAGCAGCAGCGCCAGCGCACACACGGCGTAGCGCCAGCGCGCGCTGGCATGACGCAGCAGCCACAGCAGGACGGCCGACACGGCGCCGACGACCAGTGCCTGCCAGACAAAATACAGCAAGGCCCAGCCCAGCGCGGGAACCACCGCGTGCCAGTCCATGCCCATGCTCATGGCAGACAGGCTCATCGCGCGCCGCCGTCCTTGCCGTCATCCTTGCCACGCAGGATTTTTTCAATTTCCACGCGTTCGGCGTCGCTGACATGCTCGCGCAGGGCCGTCAGCACCAGCGCCTTGCCGGAACCGGAAAACACCTTGCCGATCAAGTCCTTGAGCAAGCTGGTCTGCAGCTTTTCCTGCGCCTCGACGGCCGTATACAGCTGCGGCCGCTGGCTTTCATCGCGGCTCAGCAAGCCCTTGCCATGCATCAGTTGCAGCTGGCGCAGCACGGTGGCGTAGCTGGCGTCGGCGCGCTCGGCCGCCAGGGCGTCATACACGGCGCGGGCATCGGACGGACCGCGCTGCCACAGGATGCGCAACAGGTCCAGTTCGGCGGCGGTGGGATGGGGAGTGGGAGTATTTTTTAACATGCCGCTAGAATACCCAGTCTAGAACTCAATGTCTAGAACTTTTTTTCTAGATTGGCGAGTCAGACTGACAACGCCGGACAACACCGTAGCGGGCGGAAGGGAATGGTGGCTGAGAAGCGGAACTGCGCATGAGCACGACGAGCATCGCAAGTCCCGACGCGCAGCAGGTTTTGCCGCGCGTTTAAAATTCACGCAAGCGGTCGAACCGTTCCAGCAAGGCCGCCTCATCGACCAGCGCCGCCCCCTGCCCGCCCGCTTGCTGCAACTGCTGGCGCAGCTGCGCCAGCAGGTCCGCCAGCACCGTGTAGATTTCCTCGCGCTCGACCGTCTCGATGATGCTCGCACGCCGCGCGATCCTGTTGAAGGCATCGACATAGGCGGTGACCATCGCTTCCAGCGCGGCGGTGGCGGCCGGCGCCGCCATGGCGACGTCGATGTCGCGCGTCACGGCCAGCATGTTCTTGTAGGCCAGCGCTGCCTTTTTCGCATACGCGGGGGAAATATGCTCGCGGCCATCCCAGTCGCGGAAGGGGTTGAGCAGGTTTTCAGCCAGCCATTCCGGCTTGCGCGCCTTGCTGATCGACAAGTCGAGTCCTTGCGCCGCCGCCTTCTTGTAAGCGGCCTTGATGCCCTTGGCCGCATCGGCGGGCAAGCTGGTCATCCACAAGGCTGACAGCTGCGGCAATTGCGCGGCCGATGGAAACTCGTCCGCCGTGAAACCGAACAGGTCATAGGTGGTAAGCATCCGCAGCTGGGTCAGCTGCGCAAGGCTGCCCATCTGCGACGCCAGCCCCGGCTTGCCCCAGATGCGCAATGCCGTCAGGTGGGGAAAGCGCTGCGCCACGTGCGCCAGGTCGGCTTCCTTCATGCCGAGCAGCGACAGGCCGCCCAGCCGCTCGAGACCGTGGAACGGCGGCAAGGCGTGCGTGCACTGGAGTGTCAGATGGCGGCCATCGGCGTCATCCGCTATGCGCAGCGCCGGCGATGGCGCGCTGCGCAGCGCGAGAAGGCCCAGGCCTTCGTTCAAGACCAGGCTGGTGACGCCATCGGGCTGCAGGATCAACCGGTTCAAGCCGCTGCCGCTGAAATCGAGCGCGTGCACCGTCGATGATTGCCAGTGCAGCTCATTGATGAAGGGATTGCCCTTGATAAACTCCATCAATGCCTGCGTGCCGTCACTGGTCTCGATGGACATCAGGCAAGGCAGCTGCGCCAGCTCGGACAGATCGTCCAGCGCCCGCAAGGCGCTGTCGTTGATTTTCGTCGCGTCCTGCCGGAAGACCTGGCCGCCGAGCGTCACTTCACGCTCGTCCGACGCGGCCTTGAATTGCTGGCGCCGCACCGGATCGATGCGCTCCCAGTTCCGCTGGCGCAGCACGCTGTCGCCGACGTTCCAGCCGCTGCGGTAGCTGTTGACTTCCACATCCACCAGCGGCGCGATATTGCCAACGAGGGTATGGCCAGGCGGCACGTTCGCCGTGGCATAGCAGTGATCGTGGCGATTGTTCCAGAAGAAATAGTCGCACAGCAGCGGCCGCATGGCTTGCACGGCCGCCGCATCGGGCAAGGCGTCGCCGGTCCAGTCCAGCTCCAGCACGGCAGCTACCGGCCTGGACGATGAAGCATCCTTGATGCGGGTGACCTGGCAAGCCACATACTGCTGCAGCTCGGACGAAAACACACTGTAAACGTCTCCAACATTGGCTAGCACGCAACTTCCTTTTCAGAAGACCTGATGGTCGAATGTTGAAAGATAGCAAAAATGATGGCCCGGTGTCGTCCGGCTCAGTCCGTGTGCAGCTTGTGGTGCATGCGCCGCAAGCCCAGCCACACGGCGGCCGCCACGAACGGCACCAGCGCGCCGACGAGGATTTCCGGGTTCACGGGCAAGCCCATCACCTTGGCCGCCTTGCCCGTGTAGCTGAACAGGCCGATCACGTAATAGGAAATGGCGGCCACGGACAGGCCCTCCACCGCTTGCTGCAGGCGCAGCTGCTGGGCCGCGCGCGCGTTCATCGATTGCAGGATTTGCCGGTTCTGCAGTTCCTGCACGATGCCCACGCGCGTGCGCAGCAAATCGTTGGTGTTGGCGATGCGCTGCGCCATCGCTTCCTGGCGGCTGGCCATCGCCTCGCACGTGTTCATGGCCGGCGTCAGGCGGCGGTCCATGAATTCCTCGACCGTGGGGATGCCCTCGATGCGCACTTCGCGCAACTCGTCGATGCGCGCCTTGACAAGGCCCATGTAGGCTTTCGAGGCGGAAAAACGGTAGCTATTGTCGAGCGACAGCTTTTCGATGCGGGCCGCCAGGCGCGTGATGCGGTCGAGCAAGGCTTGCTCGGACACGCCTTCATCGGCCTTGCTGACGGCGGCGCTGTCGTCCGTGTCCACCATGGCGGCGGCCAGGGTCGCCAGCTCGTTCTCGATGGCATTCAGCGACGGCGCCGCCTGCATGGCGTAGGGCAAGCCCAGCAAGGCCATCATGCGGTAGGTTTCGATTTCCAGCACGCGCTGCACCAGCCGGCCCGACTGCTGCGAACGCATGCCCGCGTCGCGGATGACGAAACGGCTGAAACCATCGGACTGAATGGTGAAATCCGTCCACAGCTCGCCGCCCTGCAGCACCTTGCTGCCGGCCAGGGTATTGCCCTCGAACACGCGCGACAGGCCTTGCATGAAGATTTCGGCTGGTTCAGTCGCTTGCTCGAGCACCACGTGGGCGGCCACCATCAGCTTGCCCTTCAAGCCCACCAGCCACTGCTGCGGCAATTGCTCCAGGGGCATGCGCTCGAACGCCTGCTCCAGGGGCAGCGCCGCGTCCGGGTGCTCGGCAAACGTGTAGGTGGCAAATTCCGTGTGGCATTCCCATTTCAGGCGGAAGCGGCCAAAGTCGTAATAAAAATACTTGGCTTCGGCGGCGGGCGGCGTGACGCCGAAATGCGTGCACAGCGCTGCCAGCGTGGCGTGCTGGGCCGACATATTCGACACGCCGGGGGCGGAGTCGTCCTTGTAGACGGCCAGGTGGGTGATCAGCTCGGGAGCGTCGAGCTGCAAAAAGGGCCGCGAATGGATTTCCGCGGCCAGCGGCACGCGCAAGGCGTGGTTCAGACTGGAGTTAATCAAGTGCATGATAGCCAAAGGTAAAGTTGCAAAACTGCTTAGACCCGCGCGCGTGCCGTGGCGCCCGCGGCACGGGTCTGATTGTCACAGTGTAACAAAGCAGAAAGCATGCCCACCTTTTAGCAAGCCCGTCATGCTGTTTTGACAATCCCCGCAGCGCCCTCCACCGCGCGCTGGCGCGTGCCCAGCCACCAGAAGAATGCGGCCAGCACGACGGCCGAGGCCTGGCCCAGCGCCAGCTTCAGGCTGCTGTCGAACAATAAGGGGGCGACAAAGCCGGACACCAGGGCAAACACCAGCATTTGCACGAAATTCTGCAGCGAAGCGGCCAGGCCACGCATCTGCGGGAAGATGTCGAGCGTGGACATGGTCATGCCCGGCAAGGCCAGCGACATGCCGAACGCATACAGCATCACGGGCACGACGGCAAACGGCACGCTGGCGGCGAAGCAGTGGTTATACGCAATGTTAAGCGCCCCCGTGGCGGCCATGACAAGCAAGCCCCAGCGCACCAGCACGGTGCTTTTCACCGCATGCGCGAGCTTGCCGGACAGGGCCGAGCCGCCCACGAGGCCGGCCACCATGGGGATGAACATCCAGCCGAACGCCGTCTCGGGCAGGCGCAGCAGCTCCAAGATGAAATGCGGCGCGGAAGCGATGTACAGGGCGAAGCCGCCAAAGGCGAAGGCCACGGCCAGCGAACGCAGGAGGAATTCCCCGTGGCGCAGCGCCTGCCAGTAATTGCGCGCGATGTTGCCCGGATGAAAAGGCTGGCGTCGCTCGATGGACAAACTTTCCGGCAAGCCTTTCAGGCAAGCGAGCGCCAGCAGCACGGTGACGGAAAACGTGAAGACAAACGTGGATTGCCAGCCGTACGCCACGTGCAGCCAGCCGCCGATGATGGGGGCGATGGCGGGCGCGATGCCAAACACCATCATGATATTGGCCAGCATCTTTTGCGCGGCCGCGCCCGACAAGCTGTCGCGCACGATGGCTTGCCCGATCACCCTGCCCGCCCCGGCCGACGCGCCCTGCATGCCGCGGAAGAACAGCAGCCAGCCAAAGCTGGGCGCGAATGCGGCGCCGATGGAGCCGGCGGCAAAGAGCACGAGCGACGCGAGGATCACGGGACGGCGGCCGAACGAGTCGGACAGGGTGCCATAGAACAGGGTCATGAAGGCGTAGGCGGCCAGGTAGACGCTCAGGGTCTGCTGCACCAGCACGCTGCTGACGTCGAAATGCGTGCTAATCGCAGGAAACGACGGCAGGAAGGTATCGGTGGCGAACGGGCCCAGCATGGACAGCCCGGCCAGCACCAGGGTCAGGTTTCTCGCCTTCATGCGCCCGCCTGCGCGGTGTCGCCGCTGTCGTGCTGGCGGCGCAAGCCGTCCAGGGCCGCCAGGGAAAACTCGGCGATATGCCGCGCGATGCTGGCGATACCCGCCTCGTCATAGGTGATTTCCGGCGCCACGATCTCGTGCACGATGCGCGAACGGGCATAGAACACGGCCTGGCCGATCACGCTGAACACGCATTTCTGCACCACCTGCGCCGGCATGGCCGGCCCCACCACTGCACGGATCAGGCTGGTAAACAAGGCGTGCTGCGGGCGCACATTGCGTTCGGCCAGCTTGTGGATGGCGGCCGTCGGTTCGATCAGCTCGCGCGCCACCAGGCGGCTGAACAGCGACGCCGGGCCCGAGCGCAGCATGTCGAACACGAGCGCCTCTATGGCCAGACGCAACTGTTGCACTGGCGGCAATTGCGCCTGCGCGCTGGCGGCGGCCACGTCGGCCGCCGAGGCGCGCGCCAGTTCGCGCGCATAGTCAAACGCGGCCAGGTGCAGCTCTTCCTTGCTATGAAAATAATAATTGACCATCGCCACATTCACGTGGGCCGCCTCGCAAATCCTGCGCACGGACGCCACTTTGTAGCCTTCGTCGGCAAACAGCTGGGCCGCCGCCTGCAGGATGCGCGCGCGCGCCGGTTCGCCTTCGTTTTCCTTCTCTTGCCGCATGCCATTCCCATCATTTAAACAGCTGTTTAATATTCTGCGAAATTATATCAAACAGCTGTTTAATTTTCAAATGGACGCAAAAAAGCCCGGCGTACCGGGCTTGTGCAAGGCATGGCAGCGATCAGTGCTTCATGGCTGGCATCGGGGTTGAGGTGGCGCCCAGTGGGCGGGCCACGGCGTTCACTTCGATGGTTTCTCGGTGCTTGTCCTCGCCTTCGAGCACCAGGGTCAGCGGGATCTTGTCGCCCGCCTTCACCTGGCCTTTGAGTTCCAGCAGCATGACGTGGTAGCCGCCCGGCTTCAGCTCCACGGCCTTGCCGGCTGGCAAAGCGATTTCCTTGACCTGGCGCATGCGCATCATATTGTCCGTCATGCTCATTTCATGGATTTCCGCCACGCCGGCCACGGACGAGCGCACTTCCAGCAGGCGCATGGCTTTCGGCGCCGTGATCTGCATGAAGGCGCCCGTGGCCTTTTGCTGGGGCACGGTGGCGCGCACCCACGGGTCGGTGATTTGCACGCTGCTTTGTGCGATGGCGGAGAAAGACAGCACGGTCAGGGCCGTGGCCAGCAGGGTTTTCAGGTGGGTCATGATTGTTTCCTCGGTGTAGTTATAAGGTGTATTTCGATGTCATCAAGGTCTTGATGTCCTGCACGCACTCGTCGCCAGTCAACTGGTGTTTCAAGCCCAGGCGCATGCGCCCCTCTGTATCGAGCACATAGCTGATGGCCGTATGGTCCATCGTATACGAGCTGCCGCTGGGCACGCGGCGATAAAACACTTTGTAGTTGAAGGCCGTCTGCGCCGTTGCCTGCGGGTCCGTGCGCAAGCCGAGGAAGCTGGGGTCGAAGGCGCGCATGTATTCGCCCAACAACGCCGGCGTGTCGCGCTCGGGGTCGATGCTGATGAAGATCACTTGCAGCTTGTCCGCATCGGCGCCCAGCTTCTGGCGGATTTCCAGCGCGCGCGACAGGGCCGTCGGGCACACGTCCGGGCATTGCGTGAAGCCAAAGAAGACCATCACATACTTGCCCTTGAAATCAGCCAAGGTATACACCTTGCCGTCGGGGCCGCTCAATTTGAAATCGGGCTTGTAATCGCCGCCCGTCAAGTCGAGGCCGTTGTAATGGGGTTTCGGCGCTTGCTCGCAAGCGGCAAGCGTGAGCAATCCCGCCGTGCCGGCGAGAAGGAAAAGACGACGTTTCATAGCATTTCAGGCCCGATGGGCGTAGTTGATACAGGTTAGGACGTAGTGCCTTGGCGCATGGCCGCAGGCAGAGAAGTAGCGTTCAGGCCAGCGCGGGCGGGCCGCGCGGACTGGCACTGAGCCAGGCGAACTGCGGTTGCGGCGCCTGGTAAGACAGGGGCGGATAGCGGTCGTGGCCCGTGATGACGGCCAGCGGAGATGAGGATGGCGGCGGCAAGCCCACGCTGCCCGCGTGATTCATGCAGAACGGGCAATGCTCGATGTGGTGCAGCACGGAATCGGTGGGGGATGTGGCGGCCGGCGCCAGGTCCGCCTGCGTGTACACGGCGCCGCTGGCCGAGCAGATCTCGACGGCGGCATTGTTCGAATTCGCGTGCAGCGAGGCAAACGCATACGACAGGGAGGGCGACAGCGCATTGAGCAGTATCGCCAGGCAGGCGAACCACATATGCCACTGTTTGCGCTTCAATAAATGTCCCATGGACACGATTATAGCGGAGTATCGCTATCCGGGCGCAGGCGCCGGTCCGCGCAGAAACAGGCTGGGCCGTACACCGGCCACGTCCACGCAGGCATCGCAAAATGCGGGGATCGAGGCAAAGCCGGAGCCGGCCGCCACTTGCGCCAGGTCGCGCGCGGCCTCGCCATGCCCTTGCGCGGCCGTATGCAAGGCATGCGCGAGGCGCTGCTCGCGCACCAGGCTCAATAACGCTTCGCCTTCGGCAAACAGGCGTGCCCTGGCCTTGTGCGGCGTCACCTGCCACAGGGCGGCCAGGCGCGCCGCCGTCCACTTGCCTTGCGGCGAATGGAAGATATGCTGCGCCAGCGCCTGGCTCCAGCGCTTGCCGCCGCCGTGGCCGCCCTCCGCTTCATCGTGCTCCAGCGCCAGGGTGAACACGGCCGGCTTGCCGCGTCCCGGCATCACGTCGCAGGCAAAGCGCAGGAAGGCGGGCACGACGAAGCTGTCGCCGCTGCCCAGTTTCTTGGTGGCGATTTCATTATGCAAAGTCACAAACCCCTGGCGCACGGTGACGCGCAGCCGGAGCGGAAAGCGCAAGCCCAGCAGGTGCAAGGGATGATCGGAAACGAGGGCCATGCGTCAAGTCGGTTCAGTGAGCGAGGCGCCAGCATGCCATAGTTCGCGCCGCCAGTCTGTCATCACAGCGACGCCACGCCATAATGGCGCAAGCCATCGAGGTCGACCACGCGGATGGCCTGGTAGGCGATGCTGATCAGGTTCAGTTCGGCCAGATGGCCCAGCGCCTGGTTCACGCGCTGGCGCGAAATGCCGGTCAGCAAGCCGATTTCTTCCTGCGACAGCTCAAGCACGCTGGACGTGCGCGGGTATAACATGGGATGGAACAGTTGCGCGATGGCTTGCGCCACCTGGGCATCCACGGCAGCAGGCGCTGGTTCTGGATGGTGGCGATGAATTGCCCCATACGTTCGTTCAACTGGCGGATGACGAAGGCATTGAAGGACAGGCTTTCGGCCAGCAGCAGATGGAACAGGTCGGCGGGCACGAGGATGATGGTCGAAGCACGCACGGCCACCACGTCATAGCGGCGCAGTTCGCGCTTGAGCACGCTGCCCTCGCCGCACCAGCCGCCGGCCGGCACGCCGGAAAACGTGGCGCCGCGCCCATCCGCGTTGTAGACGGCCAGCTTGATCAAGCCCGTGTGCACGCCGATCCAGTGTTGCGACGGCTCGCCGCGCCGGGTGATGACGGCGCCCGCCTCATGCTGCCGGAGGACGCTTTGCGCGCGCAGCAGCGATTGATGCCGCGCCTCGAGGGCCAGGAACCAGTCGTGGCTGTCGAGTTCCGCTACCGCACTGCCTGTCATTTCCTTGCTGTCCATGCCATCCTTCAGTTACTGGCCTTCACTTGTCACTAAGATGACAGTGATTTTTAAGCGCCGGTGCTATGCTAGCCCGTATCAATCCCGAAACAGGGAGCTGCAGAATTTTTTTACCAGGAGACCAGCATGACACCCGATTTCAACACCGGCCTCGGCAAAAACAGCGCCAACTACGCTGCCCTCACCCCGCTCGACTATATCGCCAGGGCAGCCGCAGTATATGGCAATCGCCTGGCAATTGCACATGGCGCCGTGCGCCAGACGTGGCGCGAGACGTACGCGCGCACGCGCCGCCTCGCCTCCGGCTTGATCAAGCTGGGCGTGGGCACGGGCGACACGGTGGCCGTGATGCTGCCGAACACGCCCGCCATGGTGGAAGCGAGCTTTGGCGTGCCGATGGCCGGCGCCGTCCTCAACGCCCTGAACATCCGCCTCGACCTGGCGTCGCTGACCTTCATGCTGCGCCATGGCCAGGCGAAAGTCTTGCTGGCCGACACGGAATTTGCCGAGCTGGCGCGCCAGATGGCGGCGCAGATTCCCGGCCTGCGCGTGATCCAGGTCAATGACGTGCTGGGCCCGGAAGTGGAGGCCTTCGCCGAACTCGACTACGAAAGCTTGCTGGCCAGCGGCGACCCCGCTTACGACTGGCAGCCGCCGGCGGACGAGTGGAACGCCATCGCCCTCAACTACACGTCCGGCACCACGGGCGACCCGAAAGGCGTCGTGTATCACCACCGGGGCGCGGCCTTGAACGCGCTGTCGAACATATTAGAGTGGGACATGCCCAAGCATGCCGTCTATCTGTGGACCTTGCCCATGTTCCACTGCAATGGCTGGTGCTTCCCGTGGACCGTGGCCGCGCGTGCCGGCGTCAACGTGTGCCTGCGCAAGTTCGAACCCAAGGTCGTCTTTGACCTGATGCGCGACTTGCGCATCACCCACTATTGCGCCGCACCCATCATCCACGCGGCCCTGGCCAACGCGCCCGCCAACTGGCGCGACGGCATAGACTGGACCGTGCGCGGCATGGTGGCCGGCGCGCCGCCGCCAGCGGCCATGGTGGCGAAGATCGAAGCCATGGGTTTCGACCTGATCCACTCGTATGGCTTGACGGAAGTGTACGGCCCCGCCGCCATCTGCGCCGAACAGGATGAGTGGGCCGTCCTGTCGCAGGAAGAGCGGGCCGTGCTGAAATCGCGCCAGGGCGTGCGCTACCACCTGCAAAGCGCCGTGGCCGTGATCGACCCGGAAACCATGGAGCACGTGGCAGCCGACGGCGAACAGATCGGCGAGATTATGTTCCGTGGCAACATCTGCATGAAGGGGTATTTGAAAAATGAAAAGGCGACGCAGGAAGCGTTCGCCGGCGGCTGGTTCCACACGGGCGACCTCGGTGTCATGTATCCGGACGGCTATATCAAACTGAAGGACCGCAGCAAGGACATCATCATTTCCGGCGGCGAGAATATTTCCAGCGTGGAAGTAGAGGACGCGCTATACCACCACCCGCAAGTGCTGGCCGCCGCCGTCATCGCCCAGCCGGACGAAAAATGGGGCGAAACGCCATGCGCATTCGTCGAACTGCGCGAAGGAGCCACGGTGACGGAAGCGGAACTGATCGCCTTCTGCAAGAACAAGCTGGCCGGCTTCAAGGTGCCGAAAGCCATTTATTTCGGCCCCCTGCCCCGCACTTCGACGGGCAAGATCCAGAAATTCGAATTACGCAAGCGCATGCAGTCGGACAAGGCCATCGACGTCTGAGCGATCCCGTCAGTCGCGCTTGCCGGCCAGCCACGCCGGCTGCGCCACCGCCAGGCGCGCAAAGCTGGCGATGCTGGCCACGGCGGCAAAACCTGCCGCCAGGCACAGCGCATACGTCGTGCCGCGGCTGGCGGAAACCGTGAAGCAATACGCGACGAGCGCGGCGCCCGTGGCTTGCCCGATCAGGCGCGACGTGGCGACCACGCCGCTGGCGCCGCCGGCCCGCTCGGGCGGCGCGCTGCCCATGATGGCTTTCAGGTTGGGCGCCTGGAAGAAGCCGAAACCGATGCCGCACAGGGCCATGCGCCAGCCGATGTCGAAGGCGCTCGGGTGCGCCGGTATCCATACGAGTGTCAGCAAGCCGCCGGCCAGCACCGCCAGGCCGATGCCGCCCAGCACGCCGGGCGCATAGCGGTCGCTGAGGCGGCCGGCCACGGGCGCCATCACGGCCACCAGCACGGCCCACGGCGTCATCAAGAAACCCGTCTCGATGGGCGAGCGGCCCAGGGTCACTTCAAAATAAAACGGCAGCGACACGAACGCCAGCCCCTGCGCGGCAAACGTGCAGATGGCCGTCAGCGACGACAGCAGGAACAGGGGACGGCGGAACAGGTCGATCGGCAGCATGGGCGCCGCGTGCCCCGCCTGGCGGCGCAGCAACAGGACAAAGAAAATCACCACGGCCACCAGTTCCGGCAGCAAGGTGGCAACCGGCGCGTGGTGGGCGGCGTCGCCAAACAAGAGAATCAGCAGGCCGAAGGCGCCCACGTTGTACAGCGCCGTGCGCAGGTCCAACGTGTGCCCGGAAAGCCGGGTCGCCGGCAGCATGCGGCTGGCCAGCAGGAAACCGAGCAAGCCCAGCGGCACATTGATGGCAAACAACCATGGCCACGACGCCGTCGCCAGGATCAGCGAGGCGGCCGTGGGTCCGACGGCGAAGGCGACAGCCACCACCAGCGCATTGTTGCCGAACGCCCTGCCCAGCAAATGCTTGGGATACAGGGCGCGCAGCAGCGCCGTATTGACGCTCATCATGGCGCTGGCGCCGACGCCTTGAAATAGCCTTGCCACCACCAGCGACGGCAAGGACCACGCCAGCGCGCAGGCCAGCGATGCCAGGGTGAACAGAACCATGCCGGAGATAAACACACGGCGGTAGCCAACGATCTCGCCGAGCGCGGAAAACGGCAGCAGGGTCGCCACCATCGCCAGCTGATACACATTCACGATCCACACCGAGGCGGCCGGCGTCGTGTGCAGTTCGCTGGCGATGGCCGGCAAGGCCGTGTTGGCAATCGCCGTGTCGAGCGACGCCATGCCCACCCCGATGGCCAGCGACAGCATGGCCCACAACCGCGCATTGGGCGGCAAGCCGTCCTCACCCACCGGGACGGCTGGTCCCCTGTTTTGCTTGAACATCATTGATCCGATACGAATGCCATGCCGCGCCGCCAGCCACGCTTACGCCGGGCATCTTCTTGTTAGCGGCCAATCATGTGGCCGCAGGCAAGACACTAGCATGGATGAACGGAGTCTGCCGGACAGCCCCGCCGTGGGCCGGGCTGCCTGTTATCGGATGGCTACGCGAATTTCATTTCTTGCAATCGATGACTTTAAAATCTTTCGAATAGCAGATACGCAACTCGCCCGAGTGCTTTTCATAGCCGAGCCAGCGGCCTTTCAGCTGCGGGTTATGCTGCTTCATCCACTGGAACAGCACGTTTTTCGGCATGGTACTGTCTGGCAACTTCAAGGCCTGGAACAGTTCGCGCTCTTTCTCGAAATACTGCTTGGCCGTGTCGAAGTCGCAGGCGCCATGCTTTTCCCATTCGCCCTGCAGCAAGGCTTCGCCCGGCTGCATGCACATGTAGGGCAGGATGTCCGACGGCGCCAGCTTCGGCAAATTGCCCTTGCAATAGCGCGGATGCAGTTCCGTCTTGCGCGGCGGCGTCACGGAAATATCGTCGCAGCTGGCCGGATTGTCCGACTGCGCCCACAAGCCATGCACGATCCAGCCGAAGTGATTGCTCTCGGCGCACTGGAAGGCGGCCTTCTTTGACACTTCGCCACGGCGGCGCTGGCTGTCGCAAAAGCCGGGCGACCACGACAGCGCCAGCATGAAGTAGTCGGTGGGCACATTCGTGCTTTGCTTGTAGCACGTGTTTTTCTCATCCGACGGCTTGACGTCGTAATCGTAGTAGCTGACGTTGCGGGGAATGGCGCACGTGGCATCGGCCGCGTGGGCGGCACCGGCGGACAGGCTGAGGAACACGGCGGCCAGCGCGGGCAAGACAGAGCGGATTTTCATCGAGTTTCCTTCAGGATATAAAAACGCCGGCAACACAGTGCCGGCGCGCTCAAAACGAACAACATCAGTCACGACACCTGACAACACCGTAGCGAGCGGCAGTGAGGCTCGGCGCCCCCTTGCGGCCAGGAAGCGCAACCGTACTCTACCGCAAAGCGCGCCGCGCAGCAGGCTTGCTCAGCTGGCATCTACTAGCAAACGGTATGCATCCAGCCATGCGTATCGGGCGCCGTGCCATGCTGCAAGCCCAGCAGCGCTTCGCGCAGGGCCAGGGTGACGGCGCCATTTTCATTGTGGTTGATGGTCATTTCAAAGCCGTTGGCCTTGGCCACGCCCACGGGCGTGATGACGGCGGCCGTGCCACAGGCGAACACTTCGGTCATGCGGCCCGAGGCGATATCGTCGCGCCATTGCTGGACGGACAATTTACGCTCTTCCGTGGCATAGCCGAGGTCTTTCGCCATTTCCAGCAGGCTGCGGCGGGTGATGCCTGGCAGCAAGGTACCCGTCAATTCCGGCGTCACGACGGTGACTTTTTCGCCATCCTTGTAGACGAAGAACAAGTTCATGCCGCCCATTTCCTCGATGTACTCGCGGTGCACGGCGTCGAGCCACACGACCTGGTCGCAACCTTTCTCTTGTGCTTGCGACTGGGCCATCAGGCTGGCCGCGTAGTTGCCCGCGCACTTAGCTTCACCAGTGCCGCCCGGCGCGGCGCGCACGAAGTCTTCGCTGATCCACACGGTGACGGGTTTCACGCCTTTCGGGAAATAGGCGCCCGCCGGCGAGGCGAACAGCACGAACAGGTATTCTTCCGATGGACGCACGCCCAGGTAAGGGTCGGTGGCGATCATCAGCGGACGCATGTACAGGCTTTCGCCCGTGTTCTTCGGCACCCAGTTGCGGTCTTGCGCAATCAGCGCATCGCCCGCTTCCAGGAACAGCTCGACAGGGATGGCCGGCATGGCCAGGCGCGCGGCGCTGCGGTTGAAGCGCTCGGCATTTTGTTCCGGACGGAAAGTCTTGATGCTGCCGTCAGGCTGGGCAAACGCTTTATACCCTTCGAAGATGGCCTGGCCGTAGTGCAGGGACGAGGCGGACGGGTCCAGCATCAGCGGGCCGTAGGCCTTCAGTTCGCCTTGCTGCCACTTGCCGTCGCGGTAAGGAATCACCACCATGTGATCGGTGAAGATGCGGCCGAACGCAGGGTTGACCATGCGCGCGGCGCGTTCGGCGTCGGACAAGGGGTGGGCGGACGGGGTGACGACGAGATTCGGTGTGGAAGTGGTCATGGCAGCAGGGAAACGAGTAAAGAGTATCCCTATTGTAGCGCCTAATGCGCGCGCCGAGGAGGCGGCGCGGCCGCCTGCCATTGTTGCGCCGCGCCAAACAGCGGCGCCGTCAGCAGGCCCGCAACGGCCTGCCCCGCCCCGCCTGCGCTTCCTCGGCGCAATGGCTGCAGCGCATCTGCACGGACACCACGTTCGCGCCGATTTCCATGCCATGCGACACGGCCGCCTGGCGCAGCTGCTCCACCAGCGGCGCATCCTGCACCAGCACGCTGCGCTCGCACACGCGGCACACCAGGTAACAGCTGTCCGCCTCGACATGCTCGGGCTTGATCAGATAGCGTGCCTTGTTGCCGCTGGCACTCGCCTCGCGCTCGCGCAACAGCAAGCCCGCCTGTTCCATTTCCTTGAGCACGCGGTAAATCGTGCCCAGGCTGACGGCGATGCCCATGTGCAGCAGTTGCTGGTAAATGCCTTCCGCATTCATCGCCTGTCGCTGCGTGCCGGCCAGCACTTGCAGGATGCAGACGCGGGCACTCGTCGGACGCAGGCGCGCGCCGCGCAGGCGCTCGAACACGCGGCCACCGTCCTGGTATTGAATGTCTTGCATGGAATTCTCCGCTTGTGCGTTCAGCTCTACTGTCATTGCCAAGCGAGAACGTCAAAAGGGAACCGGGGAATGAAAAAAAAGCGCCATTCCATCCACTGGAACGGCGCCTTGCGCTACATCAGACGGTCAAGCATCAGAACTTCATGTTGGCCGTCAAGGTTGCCGAGCGGCCTGGCGCCACGCCGGCGTAGTGCGGCGACGAGACCTTGTCGAAGTACAGCTTGTTCGTCAGGTTCTGGATGTTCAGCTGCAGGGTCACATTGCGGCTGACGACATAGCTGGCCATGGCATCGAAGCGCGTGTAGGCCGGTGCATACTTGTTGTTGGCCACCGAGGCGTAGACCTTGTCGACGTAGTTCACGCCGCCGCCCACGGTGATGGCTGGCGTCACCGCATACGAGGTCCACAGCGAGGCGCTGTTTTTCGGCGTGGTGGGGAACTGGTTGCCGTTGTATGGCGATGGCGCATACACGGGCACAGCCGTCGTGCCCGTATTGACGTAACCATTGTTTTCCACGATGGCGTTCAAATGCGTGTAGCCGCCGAACACCGACCATTCCTTCGTGATATTGCCGCTCACGCCCAGCTCGATACCCTTGACTTGCTTGTCGCCCACGTTTTGCGTGGTGCCGTCCGGCGCCGTCACGCGCGCGTTGCTCATGTCGCTCTGGAAATAGGCGCCGCTGAGGGACAGCCGGCCGCCCGGCAGCACTTCCCATTTCGTGCCCAGCTCGAAGCTCTTGCTCTCCTGCGGCTTCAGGTTCTGGATGGCGACCGTCAAGCCGTCGATGCCGTCGCCGCCGTCATTGCCCGGTGGCGTGGACGAGGTGCCGTAGGAAACATACACGCTGCTGTTGGTCGATGGCTTGTACACCAGGCCCGCCTGGTAGCTGGCGAACGTGGCGTGCACCTTGGCGCTGCTGGCGGCGGTGACCTTGTTGTCGAGCGTGTATTGCGGCGTGTTCAGCGAACTCTTGTAGTCATCCCAGCGGATGCCCACGTTGAGCAGCCATTGCGGCGTGAACTCCAGCGTGTCGAAAGCGTACACGGAGCGCGTGTTGGTGACGATGTTCGTGCGGGCTGGCGACACCGTGCGCGTGTAGACCCACGGGTCATTGGCGTTCGGGTTGAGCAAGGGCGCGCAGTTGTACAGGGTGGCCGCGCCATAGGTCGGGCAGCTGGAGCCGACTTTTTCCAGCGGGTTGTTCGTCCCCGGGCTGAACAGATAAGAGCTGCGGTCCGTTTCTTCGCGGCCGATTTCCAGGCCCAGGGTATAGGTGTGCTTCACGCCGCCGGCCAGGAATTCGCCGCCCAGGCTGGTCGCATTGGCCAGCGCATCCGTGTCGGTCGTGCGCGTGTTGGCACGGCGCCAGACGGTGCCGTACAGCATGGTGTTGCCCTTGGAATCGTCGGGCTGGGTCCACACGTAGTCATTGCTGGTCTTGCCGTAACGGGTCACGTTGCGCAGAACCAATTTATTACCGAAGTCGTGGCGCACGTCGATGGTGCCGATATCGCTCTGCGTGTCACGAAAATCGCGGTTCACCAGGCCATAGAAGGTCTCGCGCGGCACGTTGACGGGCGTGCCGTTGCCGTTTTTCGATACGTTCGCGCCCGAGGAGAACGGGTTGTTGAACGGCAAGCCAGTGTCCGGCAATTCGCTCGACTGCATGTGGTAGTAGCTGAGCGTCGCCTGGGTGGCCGATTTCAGGCCGAAGGTGATCGACGGCGCGATGCCCCAGCGGTCGCCATTGATGTAGTCGCGGCCGGCAACGTGGGCGTCATGCGCCATCACGTTCAGGCGCACGGCCACGTCGTCGCTGATGACGCGGTTCACGTCGGCCGTGGCGCGGCGGTACTTGGCGCTGCCCAGGCCCACGCTGGCATTGGTGAAGTTGTCGACTTTCGGCGTCTTGCTGATCAGGTTGACGCCGCCGCCCGCAGACGAACGTCCACCGTAGGCCGAGTTCGGCCCCTTGACGACTTCGATTTGTTCCAGCGCAAAGATTTCACGCGATTGCGACCCCGTGTCGCGGATGCCGTCGATATACGTGTCCGTTTGCGCGTTGTAGCCGCGGATAAACAGGTTGTCGCCCACGGGATTGCCGCCTTCGCCGGCGCCGATGGTGATGCCCGGCACGGTGCGCAATGCGTCCGTCAGCGAGACGGCGCCCGTTTGCGCAATGATTTCGGCGGGAATGACCGTCACGGATTTCGGCGTGTCGAGCAGCGGCGCCGTCAGCTTGTCGCTGGCCGATTTGACGGGCGCCTGGATCAGGCGGTCAGCCGTGCCGACGACCTTGACTTCCTGCAACTGCTGCGGCTTGTCCGTCGTTTGCGCGTGCAGCGCCAGCGGCATGGCCAGGGTGGCAAACGCGGCCAGGACCGTGCCATGCAGACGCGGCGTGGAGGTGGTCTGGTGCTTGCGGCTGCGGATGGTAACGCCCGCTTTGTCTTTCGATGTCATCGCTATCTTTCAATCTATCGGATGGAATAAGTTGGCTGGCTACTGCCCCCCGGCAGTTGGCTGGCTCGTTGATTGCTTGGGTACTACAAAACTAGAACCGCCACCGCGCCGTCATGCGCAGCGCCCGGGGCGAGCCGGGCGCGATGTTGTCGTTGCTGTGGGCGGAGGCGACATATTTTTTATTGAACAGGTTTTCCACATTCAGCTGCAGCTGGAAAGGACCTGGCGGCTTGAAGTACACGGCGCCGTCGAAGCGCGTAAAGCCGGGCAACGCCACCGTGTTGGAGACGGAGGCGAACACGGCGCTGCGGGCGATCACGCCCAGCGCGGCGCCCCAGGCCGGCGAAAAATCGTAGCGGTTCCACAGTGACAGGCTGTGCCTGGGCACGTGCGCCACCGTGGCCCCTTCCAGGGCGGTGGCCGATTGCGTGGCCGTCAGCACGGCGCGCTGCCACGCATAGCCGCCGGCGATGCTCCAGCCAGCTTGGACCTTGCCGTTGACTTCCAGTTCCAGGCCTTCGCTGCGCTGGCCGTCAACCAGCATGGCCCGCGTCGCGTCCGAGGGGTCGGTGACGGCGACATTGCTGCGCTCGAGCCGGTACAGTGCCGCGCTGGCCGTCAAGGCCGGCGTGACATCCCACTTGGCGCCCAGTTCCACGTTGCGAAAGCGCTCCGGCTCGAACACGGCGTTACTGGGCGTTAACGACGCCAGCTGTTCGCCCGCGCGCGGCAGGAAGGACTGGCTCGCGCTCGCATACAGCGACAGCGCGGGAAACGGTTGATAAATGAGGGCGGCGCGCGGCGACCACGGCGTATCCGCACGGGCGATGCGCGCGCCATTGCGGCGGTTGACGAAGTCGACGGCAAAACGCTCGTAGCGCAATCCCGCCACGGCCTGCCATTGCGGGTTGAAGCGCAGCTGGTCTTGCAGGTAGATGGCGGCCGTGTCCGCCACGCCGTGGTTGTCGGCATCCGTGGCGCTGGGGCGGAAGGTCACGGGCAAGTCCGTCACCGGGTGCGCCGTGGGCAGGCTGATGTGCGTGACGTTGTCGCCCAGTGTCGTGAAATAGCCGGTGTTGCGCAGATTGTCCGTCGTCTGGCGGCCCAGTTCCAGGCCCGCCGTCAGCCGGTGCCGCAGTGCGCCCGCCCTCACGGTCCATTCCACGTCCGTCTGGTTGAACAGGTTGCGCCGCACGGTGGCGCTGTTGTAGGCCAGCACGGTTACGCTGGCACCATCCGCGCTGACGGGACCGGGAAAGGCATTCTGGTACAGCTTGTCGTAATCGGCCAGGCGTGTGCGGTTGCGCACGCTTGCACCGCCGCCCAGGTCATGCTCGATGGATACGCCCAGCGCGTCGATGTAGGCCCACGACGGGCTGCTGCCGGCGATGCCGAAAAAAGTGGACGGGGCCGTCTCGAACGGCCGCCCCTGGTAAGAAGGCACGCCCCGGTCCGTCACGCGGTCGTCGCGAAAGCGTTCATAGCTGGCCACTACGCTGGTGCGCGGCGACAGACGCCAGGCCACGACGGGGTTGATGGCGCTGCGGCGCACGTTGACGCCCTGGCGAAACGAATCGCTGTCTTCCGCCATGGCATTGACGCGCACGGCCACATCGCTGCCGAACGCGTGCTGCAAGTCCAGCGCCGCGCGCCGGTTGCGCCAGGCGCCCAGGCTCACGCTCGCTTCGCCATCATTGATCCATTGCGGCTGCTTGGTGGCGCGGTTGATGACGCCACCGCCGCCGCCGCGACCAAAGACCATGGCGTTCGGTCCCTTGATGGCTTCGACCCGTTCGATATTGTAGAAATCGCGGTAGTACTGCACGTCATCGCGCATGCCATCGAGATAGAAGTCCGACGTCGAACTGTTGCCGCGCATCACGGCCGTATCGCGGTTGCCCTCGCCTGCCGCCGTGCCCACGCCCGGCATGTAGCGCATGGCGTCGGCCAGCGTGCGCATGTCCTGGTCGCGTATCAGTTCGCCGCTGACGACGCTGATGGCTTGCGGCGTGTCGCGCAAGGCCGTGTCGTTGCGATGCGCGGCGGCCGAGCCGGCACGGCGGTAGCCGTCATCATTGCCTCCCTGCACGGTGACGGGCGCCAGCACTTGCAGGCCGGCCCCGACTCCATCGAGGTCGGTGCGCAGGGGCGCGGGCGCCAGGCGGACGATGTAGCTGCCATCGGGCAATTGCACGGCCACCAGGCCTGTGCCCGCCAGCAATTGCTGCAAGCCCTGGCCCGTGGCCACGGTGGCGTTCAAGCCGGCGCTGCGTTTGCCCTGCGTCAAGCCGCCTTCGGCCGACAGCAGGATTCCCGCCTGGCCCGCGAACTGGCGCAAGGCCTGGCCCAGCGGCGCGGCGGCGATGCGGAAGCTGCGCAGCGTCTCTTCCGCCGCCGGCGCCATGGCAGGCGCGGCCAGCAGCGCGACGGCCACGGACAGCGGCAGTAGGCGGCGGGCAAACGGCAGATAGATGGGCGACAGCGGCACGGCATTCCTTATTGAAGTTGAGCAAGCTACTTCTACCTTGCCAAACAACTTTTCAAAAGGGGAACCGCATCTGGAAAAATATTTTATTTATTCTGTGGCAAGGGTTCGACGGTGACCCACCAGTCATGCAGGCGATGAATTCTGACCGGCAAGGTCGCCTCCAGCGCGGCCAGGATGCGGTCCGTGTCGGCCAGCGGATAGCTGCCCACGAGGCGCAGGTGCGCCACTTCCGGTGCGCAACCCAGGTGACCACGCCGGTAGCGCGACAGTTGCGCGAGGAAATCGTCGAGCCGCATCTGCTCGGGCTGCAAGCGGTACTCGATCCAGGCGGCCGCATTCGGGTCGACGGCGAACGGTTCGCCGACAGCGCCGTCGCCAAAACGCACTTGCCGGCCCGCCGGCACGATGCGCGGCGCACCGCCATCGCGCGGCGCCACCTCGACGCGTCCCTCGTAGACGGCCAGCAAGGTGGCATCGCCCTGCGGCTGCACGCTGAAGCGCGTGCCCAGCGCGCGCAGGCGGCCATGCACGGTGTCGACCACCAGCGCACGCGCCGGCTGCCGGCTGTCGCGCGCGGAAACGATATAGATTTCCCCCTCATGCAGGGCGATGCGGCGCAGATTGTCGCCGTAATCGACATCGAGGGCCGTCGCCGTGTTCAGCCACAATTGCGAACCGTCGGCCAGCGCCAGCTGGCGCACGCTGCCAATGGCCGTTTTTTCGGTCGCGTTCAGGCTGGCCACCCAGCTGCGCGTGTCGCGCCGCAGCAGCATGGCGCCGCCCAGTCCCGCCGTCAGGCACAGCGCCAGCAAGCCCTTCACGAGGCTGCGGCGCTGGGCGTCGTTCCGGCGCGGGCCCGCATCGTCGAGCGCCTGGCGCGCCGCTTCGCCAGGCAGCTGGCGAAATTCGGCGCTGACGGCTTCCACCCTGCGCCAGGCGGCGCGGTGGACGGCAGACATGGCATGCCAGCGTTCCCACTCTTGCTGGTCAGCATGGCTGGCGTCTTCGCCGCGCAGCACGGCGAACCACTCGGCCGCTTCCTGCAGGATGGCGTAGTCGGCGGATGGCTGCGCCTGAGCCGGTTCAGGTGCCATCGTCCATGCACAGCATGCATTGCAGCATGGCTTGCGCCATATACTTTTTCACCATGCGCTCGGACACTTCCAGCTGGCCGGCGATCTGCGCATAAGTAAGGCCATCCATCTGCGCCAGCAGAAACGCCTGGCGCGCGCGCGGCGACAGCGTGTCGAGCATGGCGTCGATGCGGCACAGGGTTTCGACGACGAGCGCCCGCTCCTCGGGCGACGGCGCCGTCAGCTCGGGCCGGCTGGCGAGGGCGGCCAGGAACGTGCGCTCCAGGGTCAGGCGGCGCCAGTGATTGACGAGCAAGCCATTGGCGACCGTGCTCAGGTAGGCACGCGGTTCGCGCAGGCTGTCGGCCGACTGCGTGGCCAGCATGCGCACGAAGGTGTCTTGTGCCAGGTCCGCCGCACCGTCGCGGCAACCGAGCTTGCGCCATAGCCAGTTATACAGCCAGCCATGATGGCTACTGTACAGGTCACTGAAAACGTCGAGGGAGGGAGAAATGGTGGACACGGGCAAACAAACAAAGGGGCTGCCAAACTTGCCGGTCAAGTGGGTCAGCACTGCATCATGATCACGAATGAGAATGATTTTCATTTTCACACAATTTCACGACGATGTAAATTATCAAGACGTCATCTGCAGCATGCCGGGGCGCGAACCGCGCCTTCCGCGCAACAGCTGGCCACCCTGCCATCATTTGCGAATGATTCTCGTTTGCGTTAAAATGCCAGCCTTCCACCATCGTCCCTGCCATGCCTGACGCCCATGGCTGCACTATCGAAAGCCGCCATGACCTCCTCTTCCTCCCTGCCCCAGCCGCAACTGCGCGCCGCTGCCGACGATGCGCAGGACGCCAGCCAGGCCAGCCAGGCGCCCGCCGCCAGCGCGAAACGGCGCGCATGGCACTGGAGCTGGAAGCAGGTGTGGTTTCAATTGCACTGGTTTATCGGCATCACGGCCGGCACGGTGCTGGTGATCATCGGCTTGAGCGGCGCCACGCTGGCCTTCAAGGATGAATTGCTGGACCTCATGAACCCTGGCGTGCGCCATGTCGCCGTGGAAACGCGCGCGCCGCTGACGCCGGCCCAGCTGGGCCGCCTCGCCGAGACGGAACACGGCCAGCGCGTCGCCTCGATCACCATGTATGCGGAAGCGGGCGCGGCTCCCCGTTTGTTCTTCGCGCCGAAGAACGGCCAGCGGCGCGGCGAGTCCATTTACGTTCATCCGTACACGGGCGCGACGCAGCCGGCGCTGGCGGGCGCGGGCTTTTTCGAGTGGACGGAATCGCTGCACCGCTGGCTGCTGCTGCCGCGCGATCCGGGCCGCCAGGTGGCGGGCGCGCTGGCCCTGTGCCTGCTGGGCCTGGCCTTGTCCGGCCTGTACTTGCGCTGGCCGCGCCGGCCACTGGACTGGCGCACCTGGCTCACCTTCGATCCGGCCCTGAAAGGCCGCTCCTTCCTGTGGAATCTGCATGCCGTGGCCGGCACCTGGTGCCTGGTCGTGTATGTGGCGCTGACCCTGACGGGCATCTACTGGAGCTACGATGTGGTGCGCGACCATGTCGACGCCTGGGCCGGCAAGCCGCCCCGCGTGGCGCAGGCGCCGGCGAAAAAGGGACCGGCCAGGGAGAAAAAAGACACGCCCGCCGTCGACATCGGCCTGGCCTGGAGCACCTTCCAGCAACACGCCGCCGGCTGGACCCTGGCCAGCGTGCGCCTGCCCACGCGCGCCGGCGACGCCGTGCAATTCACGTGGCTGGCCAGCGACGCGCCGCACGAGCGGGCGCGCAGCCGCCTGTCCATTTCCCCGGCCGACGGCACGATCACGGAAAACGAGCCGTACAGCCAGCAGGCGCTGGGTGCGCGCCTCGTCAACATCATTTATCCGCTGCACATGGGCACGTATTTCGGTTTGCCGGGCCGCATCATCGTCACCTTGGCCAGCCTCGGCCTGCCCCTGTTCGCCATCACGGGCTGGATGCTGTACCTGGGCCGCCGCAAGGCCAAGCGGGCCGTGCAGGCGCAGCGCGCCATGCTGGGCGCCGGCGCGCCAGGCAAGGCGAACACGGGCCTGCCCACGCTGGTGGCCTACGCCAGCCAGTCGGGCCAGGCCGAGCGCCTGGCGCTGGAAAGCGCGCGCGCCCTGCAGCAGGCGGGCGTGGCCGTCGACGTGCAATCGCTCGACCAGCTCGATCCCGCGCAATTGCGCCAGTATGAACGGGCCCTGATCGTCGCCAGCACCTTTGGCGAAGGCGAAGCGCCGGACGGCACGCGCCGCTTCGCGCGCCTGCTGCGGCAAACGGCGGGCTCGCCGCTGGCGGGCCTGGAATTCGGCATGCTGGCCCTGGGCGACCGCCATTACAGCGCCTTCTGCGGCTTTGGCCACGGGCTGGACCAGCAGCTGCGCGCGCTGGGCGCCACTGCCCTGTTCCCCCTGATCGAAGTGGACAAGCACGACGCGCAAGCGCTGGCCGACTGGTCCAACGCGCTGGCCCGCTGCAGCGGCAGCGCCATCGACGCCATCGGCGTGCAGGAAGCCGCCTCGTATGACGAGTGGCGCCTGGTGCGCCGCGTGCTGCTCAACCCGGGCAGCCTGGGCGGCGAACTGCATGAAATCACGTTGACGGGCCCGGCCGGCGCCAGCTGGGAAGCGGGCGCGCTGGCGGAAATCATTCCTTGCAATGCAGATGGCAGCGATGGCGACGCGCAGGCTGCGCCGCATGCGCCGCGCAGCTACTCGCTGGCCTCGCTGCCGCAGGATGGCGAACTGCAATTGCTGGTGCGCCAGGAACGCCATGCGGGTGCGGACAACGAGGGCCATGGCCTGGCCTCCGGCTGGCTGACGCGCTTCGCGCCGCTGGATGGCCCCATCCGCCTGCGCCTGCAAGCCAACCCCGCCTTCGCCCCGGCCCTGGCGGATGTGCCCTGCATCTATATCGGCAACGGTTCCGGACTGGCCGGCCTGCGTTCGCACTTGCGCGCGCGCAAGCAGGCGGGGCTGGCCCGCAACTGGCTGCTGTTCGGCGAGCGCCAGCAAGCCGTCGACAGCATCTGCGCCGCCGAGCTGGAAGGCTGGCTGCGGGACGGCCACCTGGCGCGCCTGGACCGCGTCTTTTCGCGCGATGACCGGCGCGAGTACGTGCAAGACCGCCTGCGCGCCAGCACGGATGACTTGCGCGCGTGGCTGGAACAGGGCGCCATCGTCTACGTGTGCGGCAGCCTGCACGGCATGGCGGCAGGAATCGATGCTGTGCTGCAAGAAATTCTGGGCCAGGATGGCGTCGACGCCCTGATGATGGCCGGGCGCTACCGCCGCGACGTGTATTGAGCCAGCACAAGGTGGTGGCCTGACCGTCCGCCAGTGTGGTCCGGCGCACAGTCAGGGCCAGCCATCGGCATACAGTGGGGGCATGGCGGCAGGTGCGCCGCCCCCACTCCCTGCCTGCGAGGTCTCCCATGAAAAACCCCTGGATGAGCATGTACCTGAGCGCCGCCAACCGCATCGCCAACACGGCGCGCGGCCACGCCACGTCGGCCGTCAAGCGCGAGGCGGCGAAGAATACCCGGCAATTGACGCAAGTGTGGTTCGATTCCTTCCTGCCGGCTGCCGGCAAGCCGCGCCGCGGTCGCAAGGCGAAATAGCGCTCCATCGGGCCACGCCGGCGGGCAGCTTGATGCAGTGCGTCACAGCAATTAGTTGAACTTTCAATCAAGTGAACTAAACTGCAAGCATGGTGATACGTAAGGCGTACGCAGTCAAAATACGTCGCCGGCTACGTAGATGGAGTGACCGGCAGGCGCCGCATCCCCGCGCCGCCACCGGGACACCGGGAGACGATCATGTTGACGCTCAAAGTGCTGGCCTGCCTTGCCCTGTCGGCCCTGTTGCTGGTTCCCCTCGTGCTCAGGGATGCCATGCAGACGTCGGCAGTGCAACAGCTGCAGGTGCCCAATGTGGATGCACAAGGCATGTTTGCCCACTGGCCCAGGCACTAAAAGACGCGCGGCTGAGAAAACACCGCTGGCCGCGTTGCCTTGACTTGCCGTACTAGCGTACTGTCTGCGTCAAGGACGCCTTGCCAGCCGCGTTTTTCAGCGGCGCTCGCTCGTGGCTTGCCTCTTTTTAAAAACCGCTTTTTTGCGGGTGGGGATGTGCTCCCCCTCTCATTTATTTTCTCCGTCTTTCCCGCGTCTCCTCTTCGTCACATTTTTGATCCAGATCATGGATTTCCACCTTCGCTGCGTCCACACTGGAACAGTCCGCCTTGCATCGCAACGGACTTAACCGGGAGTATCGGCATGGGAAAATCGCACTGGAAGGATGAGATGGCGCTGGGCGTGCCCGCCATCGACGAGGCGCACGAAGCGCTGTTTGCGGAACTGGCGCGGCTGGCGCACCTGAGCGACCAGCACTTCAGCGTGGCGTTCCGCGAGCTGATCGCGGCCGTCGAGCGCGATTTCCGCGAGGAAGAGGATTTGATGGAGCAGATCGGTTTTCCCTCGCTGGCGAACCACCGCGAACAGCATGCGCGCGTGCTCAGCGGCTTGCACCATGCGTGGGCCGCCGTCGACGAGGGCGACTTGGCACAGGGACGCCATGCGCTGTCGCTATTGCCGCAATGGCTGATCTTTCACCAGGCCACCATGGACCTGGCCCTGGCGGCGGCGCTGGAGCTCGTACAGCGCCAGCCGCAATGACTACAGCAGCAGGACCGTGGCCTGCTCGGGCAAGACGACGCGGTAATGGCCCGGATATTTATCCTCGCCATCGAAGATCTTGCAAAACACGGGCGCGTTGATATCGTTGACGGCCGGCTCGTTCATGGGCAAGGTGGCGATCAGCTGCTCCCCATCCATCAGGTGCAGTGCACCGCCCCGCTCGGCCGCGCAAAAAGCCAGCGACTGCACTTCGCTGGCGAACGGCCGCTTGTACCACGGCGTGATGGCGCGCACGGCGCGCCGCGCGTCCCGCAACACCTGGCCGACGCGCGTCACGTTCCATGCGTCGCGCGCGACGGCAGGCTGGATCACGATGTTCGCCGTCAACTCGCCCCTGCCCTTATTCACCAGGAAACTGCCATCCTGCGCGGCGATATCGTCGTTGAGGGGCACGACGAACACCCCGCCTTCGGCGACCTTGATCGGCAGCGGCGCGCCATTGCCCACCAGGGCCACGCGCACGTCGTCGATGGTCGCGCTCAGCTTGGCGGGAATCAGGCGCAGGGCCATGACCACGCTGCCGCTCGACACTTGCCACACTTTCCTGGCCGTCTGATAACTGTCCCGGTACGCCATGAAGCGCACGCGCGGCGCCTTCGCATCGCTATTGGCCGTGATCGTCACCGTTTGCGAGGGCAAGGCTTCCACGGCCGGGACTGGCACCGGCACCGCGGCGGGATCGGTCGCCGGCATAGGCGCCGCGACTGCGGCGGGCACAGGCTCGGCCACGGCGGGCGGCACGCTGGCACTGTGCTGCGGCGCGGAAACCGCCGGCGGCGGCGCGAGCTCCTGGGCCTGGCCCAGCGAGACGACACACAACCATCCTGCACAGGCTATCCATGTACGCATGCATTTCTTTCATTAAGGAAAATATTTTGTCAGCGCCTGCATTATCGCAGAAGCCCCGCCAACGCGCCGCTACCGGCCCGCATGCACTCTCTTGGTGCACACGCTTGATTATTTGGCAAATACCACTTATATTGATAATGATTCTTATTCACGAATTGTGACAGGAATCATGCACGTCCTTTCCACCGCCATGCGCAGTGGAACTGCTATCCAAGCCAGATTCCGGGCCAGCGTCATGCCATCCCCCCAGCTACTGCGCACCTCGCCAGACGAGATAGGAACACCCACGACTAAAAATATTCCAGGAAAATGATGCAATCGACTACCACCGTCTTCTCTTCTTCGCGCCAGCCCGCCTTGCGCCCCCTCCCCCACCTGCTACAGATCGCCCTGCTCAGCCTTGCCGCCGGCGTGGCCGTGCCGGCGCTGGCGGCCGACACGGCGCCGGCCGACACCGCCGCGACCATGCCGGCCGTTACCGTGATAGGCCAGTCGACGGCGACGACGGAAGGCACGCAGTCGTACACGGCGGGCGAAACGCGCAGCGCCACGCGCATGGAGCTGTCGCTGCGCGAGACGCCGCAATCGGTCAGCGTCATCACGCGCCAGCTGCTCGATGACCTGGGCGCCGTGCGCCTGGACCAGGCGCTGGCGCAAACGACGGGCATCCAGGTGGGCCAGAACGATACGGAGCGCACGACGTTTTACGCGCGCGGCTTCGGCATCAACAATATCCAGATCGACGGCATGGCGCGCGGCGGCAATGCGCCGCTGCAAGACACGATCCTGTACGACCGCATCGAAGTGATACGCGGCGCCACGGGCTTGATGGGCGGCAAGGGCGACCCGTCGGCCACCATCAACATGGTACGCAAGCGGCCGACCAGGGAATTCCAGGCCAGCGCCGGCCTCATCATGGGTCGCTGGGATGACCAGCGCTTCGAGGCCGATCTCTCCACGCCCCTGAATGCGGACGGCAGCGTGCGCGCCCGCACCGCCCTGGCCTGGCAAAAACGCGACTCCTACCTGGACATGTACCACGAACGCAAGACGGTCGGCATGGTCATCGTCGAGGCGGACTTGCGTCCCGGCAGCCTGCTGACGGCGGGCGTCGACTTCCAGGATAACAAGCCCACGGGCGCCACCTGGGGCGCCGTGCCCTACTGGAACGCGGATGGCAGCCTGGCCAACTTGCCGCGCAATACCAGCTTCACGACGCCATGGAGCACCTGGGCCAACAAGCAGCACACGGTCTTCACTTCGCTGGACCAGCGCCTGCCCGGCAACTGGAATATGCACCTCGGTTATGCTCGCACGGAAAGCACGAACCGCACCACCGTCGCCTACGCGGGCGCCGGCCATCCCGACCCGGCCACGGGTGCAGGCATGCGCCTGTGGACGGGCGCCTGGGGCGCCGGCAAGAACACGGGCGACAATTTCGACGTCTACGCCAGCGGTCCCTTCACCTTGCTGGGGCGCAAGCACACGGCCATCGTCGGCTGGAACGGCGGCAACCAGCGCGCACGCTCGCTGGGCGGCGAGGCGGAAATCAATTACCCGGACTTCATCCCCGATTACCGCAGCTGGACGGGCAACATTCCCCGTCCCGTGTTCCACCCGGACGGCTCGCACACGGAAACGGTGACGCGCCTGGCGGGCGGCTACGTGGCCACGCGCCTGAGCCTGGCCGACCCGCTGCACGTGATCATCGGCGCGCGCAGCAGCACTTACCGCACGGACACGCGCAGCTACAACACGCAAGGCGTATACACGGGCAGCGGCGACTTCGCGGAAACGCGCAATGAAGTCACGCCGTATGTGGGCGCCGTGTTCGACATCAGCAAGCAATATTCGGCGTATGCCAGCTTCACGCAACTGTTCAATCCGCAGACGAGCAAGGACCGCAACGACAAGTTCTTGCCGCCGGAAACGGGCGACAACGCCGAACTGGGCATCAAGGGCGAATTCTATGACGGCAAGCTGAACGCCTCGGCCGCCCTGTTCCACACGAAGAAAAAGAACCTCGCCGAACTCGACCGCTCGGTGCCGCCCGGCTTCCTGCTGCCCGACGGCAGCCAGGCCATGGTGGCCAATGGCGCGGGCGTGACGGCCAAGGGCGTGGAATTCGACGTCGCGGGCCAGATCACGCCGGCCTGGGAAGCGAACGGCGGCTACACCTACCTGCACGCGGCCGAAGCCGATGGCCGCCGCGCCGCCACCACGCAGCCGCGCCACCTGCTGCGCCTGGCCACCAGTTACCGTTTCGACGGCCGGCTGGCAGGCTTGAAAGTGGGCGGCAGCATGACGGCGCAAAGCGCCACCTACAGCGAATCGTGGTACGGCCGTCCGCCATCGGGCGACATCACGAATATCCCGCAGGCCGGCTACGCGCTGTACAACGCCATGGCCAGCTATGCGCTCGGCAAGCACGCCAGCGTGCAGCTGAACGTCAACAACCTGCTGGATAAAAAATACTACCGCAACGTGGGCTTCTTCGACGGCGTGTTCTGGGGCGAGCCGCGCAATATCAGCCTGTCCGTGCGCAGCACGTTCTAAACAGGCGGATCGCCGGCGCCGGCACGGCGGACGGAACAATGTCCGCCGTGCCGGCATGGCAGTGGTCCACTGCCATACAAAGGCGCATTGATGGACATGGCATTGAAATAGCCAACAATCATCGATGAATGCGCCCTTGTTTTAATGTTTTTTTGATATTATCAAAAATTTAAAACAGGGATCTCCGATGAACTTGAACAGAACGACCATCTGGACGGCGCTGGCAATGGCATGCGCGACCGTGCTGCCCGTGCTTTCCGCAATCGCGGCCACGCCCGCCTGCACGAACTGCTTTGAAAAACGCTGGATATATTATGGCGGCAATATTACGGCGGCCGCTTCCACGGCCGACGCCAGTTTCAACAAGGTCATCGAACTGATTCATGTCGCCAAGGCGGAGGGGTATAACGGCATCGCCCTCAATGCGGGCGGCAGCGGTTCCTATGTGGCCATGCTCAATCCCGTCACCGCGGCCAGATATCCCCATTACTTCCCCAATTTTGCCCTCGTGGTGCAGGCGGCCAGGGACAACGGCATCGAATTGATACCGGTCGGCGGCGGCCCGGAAGTGCCCGTCAGCGCCGCGCCGGACTTGATCGAAGCCTTGCCGACCATCGACACGCCGTTCATCGTGCAAGACGGGCGCGCGGTGCCGGTCGGCCTGTCCGCCATCGACGACACCAGTTTTGAAAACAACAGCCCGGCATGGGAATTGTTTGAAAAAGCGGTCGGCAACACGGTCTATGACCATATAGGCGCGCATACGGGCCAGCGCTCGCTGAAGTTCAGCAAGGCGGGAAACAGCAATATGGCCCGCCTGCACCGCAAATTAAGCAATCTGCGGCCGAATACCGCCTACCGTGCATCGTTCTGGGTCAGGACGAAAGACTACAATCCGGACGCCGCCTTCAGGATACAGATTACCGATCCCACGGCAAAGGCGCCCATGTACGCGAATGCCAGCGCCGGCCTGGGCTGGGGTACGCAGCAGAATGGCGCCTGGAATGGCAACGGCAACACATTGGCCAGCAACCAGGATTGGCAACAATATAATCTGGACTTCAATACGGGAAATAATCCCCTCACGTATTTGTACATCGGCAGCTGGAAGGCGGATCTGCTGCAAGCCGGCGCCGTCTGGCTCGATGATCTGGAAATCAGGCAGATCGGCCTGGCGCATACGATACGCCGCAATCCCGCCACCCTGCCCGTCACGGTCAAGTCGGAAGACGGCAGCATCACCTATGTGGAATCGCTCGATTACGTCGTTGGCGTGGAATCGCTGAGCCTGCCCGCGCAAAGCAGCATCGGCGAAGGGGCCATCCTGCGCGTATCGGCCTATCAGTCGGCGCAGAACATGACGTCCATGTGGGGCACGCCGGCCAGCGCCTGCTATCAGAAATTCTTCGACATCCAGAAACAGTATTACGACAATATCCACGGCCTGCTCGGCGGCCCGACGAAATTCTTCCTCTACTACGATGAAAACCGGGTATTCAACTGGGATCCGGCCTGCGGCAACGTCACGGCCGGCAAATACCTGGCAAATATGATCGAGAAGCACCAGGAAACCCTGCTGCAAGCGTATCCGAACCTGGAACTGTATGTGTGGAACGACATGTTCGACCCGAAGATGAACGCCATTGCCAAATACTGGGCCGTCAACGGCGACGCGAGCAATTCATGGGAAGGCTTGAAAACGAATACGGTCATCGTCAACTGGAGCGACGAAGGGACGGCCAAGCGCAAGGCGTCGCTGGAATTCTTCCATGGCCGCGGACACCGGCAAATGATCGCCGGCTACTATGACGACAGCGCCCTCACCACGGGCAATGTGCATTCCTGGATGGAGGCGCTGGCGCAGGCGGAAAGCAATGGCGTGACGGGCGTCAACGGCTTCATGTACACGGCCTGGCGCGGCAATGCCGGCTATGCCGACGTCAAGGCCGTCGCCGACTACATCAAGCTGCATTATCCGCAGCGCTGGCCGCAGCAGTAAGTCCCCCTGGCGCGCCGGCGGCCGCCGCCTTTACTGCGGCGCGCTGCGCCAGTGCGCGGGCGCCGGCAGGCAGAAGCCATGCAGCAAGGGACCGCCGACGGGCGCCAGCACGGCGGCGCTCACGTGTTCGAAGGCACGCTGGCCGGCCGGCAAGTCGGCCGCCGCCAGGCGCAGCGCGCCGTCCAGCTGGCCGGCGATGGTGGCGTCAACCGCCTGCAGCCGGCGGAACAGATGCTTGCCGCCGCCGCTCCAGGCACCGGCCGCGCGCAGGTGCAGGTCGGCCAGCAGTTCGTACAGCTGGCAGGCCACGGCCAGCGCCTCGCCCGGCTGCGTGCTGTCGACCAGGTCTTCCAGCGCGGTGGTGATGGCGTAGCGCCGCCGCCGCAAGTTGTCCATATCGAGCACGGGCGGCCCGGACGCGTCGATGGTTTGCGCCAGCGCCAGCAAACGCGCGTAATGCGGGCCGGACGCGACGATGTTTTCCCCTTCGGTCACCATGTTGACCAGCGGCACCGTGCCGCGCGGCGCATCGATTTCTTTACAGAAATATGTGAACGTGGCCACGTCATGCGCGAACAATTCCACCGTGCGCCCTTCGGCCACGATCGTCGAGCGCCAGGCGCAATCGACATGTTCGAACAGCAGCAGCAAGTCGATATCGGACGTGGGCGTCTGCCGGCCCGTGGCAAACGAGCCGCCGATGATGGCCGCCACGGCCGTGGGATAGCGTTGCTGCACCAGCCGCACGGCTATCGCGCGGATGTCGTCGTAGGTAGGGATCGTCGTCAAGGCCAGCTTTCCGTGCAAAAAACGCTATCCTACACGCGATATGCAGCATGCCGCCATCCTGCTACACTGGCGCTCATCTCATTGACCACGGCCTGGGCCGCGGCGGCATGGACAAGGAACGACAATGGAAACCGTATGTAAGGTGATACCCTCGCCCGTGGGCGAGCTGACCCTGGTGGCGCGCGGCGCGGACCTGGCCGCCATTTTGTGGGAAAACGACAAGCCGAACCGCGTGCGCCTGGGCGACATGCGCGTCGACGACAACTGTGCCGTGCTGCAGGAAACGGCGCGCCAGCTGGGCGAATATTTCGCCGGCACGCGCCAGCAGTTCGACGTGCCGCTCGATTTTGCCGGCACCGCCTTCCAGCAGGCAGTGTGGCAGGCGCTGCTGACGATTCCCTATGGCCAGACGCGCAGCTATGGCGAGATCGCGCGCCAGATCGGCCGCCCCGCCGCCGTGCGCGCCGTGGGCGCCGCCAACGGCAAGAACCCCATTTCCATCATCGCTCCCTGCCACCGGGTCATCGGCGCCACGGGAGAATTGACGGGCTTTGCGGGCGGCTTGCATGCCAAGGAAACCTTGTTGGCGCTGGAAGGCATATCGCTGTCGAGCGACCGCGAAGCATTGAAGACGGGCCACGCCAGCCGCCGCGCCGTGCAGATTGATGCGGCGCAAGGCTGCCTGTTTTAGGTCGCCTGTTTTTTATCACGGATGGATGACCACGCCATCCGCTCCAGCAACCCTACCCACCATGCCTTATCTAGCCATCCTGCTGTTTGCCATCCTGTATCTACTGGCCACTTTCTTTTTCCACATCCCCGTCCTCGTCGCCCTCGTGTATGGCGTGCTGAGCCTGTGCTGCTTCATCGCCTATGCGCTCGACAAGGCCGCCGCCAGGGAAGGACGCTGGCGCACGTCGGAGCGCACCTTGCTGCTGCTGGGATTATGCTGCGGCTGGCCGGGCGCCGTGCTGGCGCAGCAATGGCTGCGCCACAAGTCCGGCAAGCGCGCGTTCCGCGTGCTGTTCTGGCTCAGCGTCGCCATCAATATCGCGGCCTTCGTGTACTGCAGCATGCATTATGCGGCGCCCGATATCGGCACGGAAGTCGCCCCCATCGAGCTGTAAGGCCGCGTCCGGCCCCTTATTCGCCCAGCAGGCGCAACGATTCCAGCCAGTCGGCCTTCCACTCGCGCAGCAGGGGCTGCGTGGCGAACGCCTTCTTCAGGTGCGCCATCGGCACGCGGTGCACGTCGTGCAGGCCGAACGCCAGGGTGACGGGATGCCATACATGACTGTTCTTGCCGCCGCGCGAATTCTTGCGCACGCGCGCGCCATCGTCGCCAAAGATGCCGACGCCACTGGCGAGCCCCTGCTCCAGGTTCACTTTTCCCACGCCGGCAAAGGCAATCAGAATCTGTTCGCGGTCCAGGCCCTTCAAGGCGCTGGGCAAGACAAACGGCGCCTTGTCCGTTTCGGACCCGGCCGGCGGCGGCTGCAGCAGTTCCTTGACCAGACGCAACAGATCGCGCTCCTGGAAGTGCAAGCCGGCGTTGGACACGCGCATGCCCGGCGCCGGCAATTCGATGGCGATATTGCCGGAGTCGCGCGTCAGGCGCAGCCGCACGTCGTCGGCGCCCGACGCCAGGTGTCGCTTGTCCTCGATGAAGACGACGGGCGCCGCGTAGCGCGTGACACCGTCATGGAACAGCTGCGCCCACGCATCGCTGTAATCGAGCCAGACATAGGGCAAGCCGCCCTGCTCGAGCAGGCGTGCCAGGGTCCACGGCGTGCCCGTCTGTTGCGCCAGCCAGGCGCAGGCTTCGGCAGCGGTGGCGCGGTATGGCAGGGATATGGTGGTCATGGCGGTTCCATCGATCAAAGTGGAGCGCAGTGTAGCAGACGCCGCCATGGCGGCCAAAGCCAGCGCATCGGGCGCGCCTTTTTCATGCGATGTGCTAGGCTGGATGCAGCTGCACATTTCTGCACGCGCCTGTGCCAGCCCGGCAGCATGGCGCACCATAGCGAGGGGAAGATCATGCAATCCAGCACCAACGCCGCCACCACACCCGCCCCGCCACCGGAGCGCGATTCACCCACGCCGGCCCGCGAAAGCCATGCCGAGGAAGCGCTCGATGAAGCGCTGAAAGAAAGCTTTCCTGCCAGCGACCCGATCGCCATTGCCGTGCCGAAACCATCGAACAAGGCGCCGGCCTGACGGCCAGTCCTTCCAGCATCACACCAGCCACCGTTGCGGTGGCTTTTTTGTTGCTGGCGGAATCCGGCATCGAAGCAAAAAGCCCCGCCGGGCGGCGATGGTCTAGGCATCGCGCCGGGCGGGGCTCGTCAATCGCGAAGGCGATTAGTCGGACGTGTCGCGGTACTGCTCCGGCGTCGTGTCGCCGTCGGCTATTTCATACCACATCGCATTGAGCACGGCGAAGGTTGCCGCCAGAGGCAGGCCCAGTATCCAGGCGAAATACCACATAATTATTTCCTTTCGTTAATTCTTAGTAGGCGTGACCGCTGTCGTCTTCGATGGCCTTGCCGTCCACCTTGCCCCACAGCACTTTATATACCCAGGTCGTGTATGCCACGATCAGGGGAATGAAGATGGCCGTGACGACCAGCATGATGAACAGGGTCAGGTGGCTGGACGAGGAATCCCACACCGTCAGGCTGGCGCGCGGGTCGATCGACGAGGGCAGGATGAACGGGAACATGGCCGCACCCACGCCGAGGATGATGCCGGCGATGCCGGCCGCGCTGGCCAGCAGGGCGGGCACTTCGCGGCGCGCGCGCAGGAAGGCGAAGGCCAGCAAGGGCCCCAGCAAGCCCAGCGCAGGCGCGATCCAGATCCACGGATGGGCCGCGAAATTGTGGAACCAGGCGCCGACGTGCACTTCCGCCGTTTTCAGCAGCGGATTCGACGGTCCATCGACAACGATGGCGCTGGTGATGCGGTAGCCATCGACCCACAGCCACAGGGCCACGCCGGCCAGCGCATACAGCGCCACGGTGGCAATGGCCGCCACGCTGCCGTAGCGGCGCGCGCGCTCGGCCACGGCGCCATCGGTTTTCACCTGCAACCAGGTCGCGCCATGCAGCACCAGCATGGCGACCGACACCAGGCCGCACAGCAAGGCGAATGGGTTGAGCAAGGCAAAGAAGCTACCGTCATAGAAGATGTGCATGTCCGGCGAGAAGCGGAACGGCACGCCTTGCAGCACGTTGCCGATGGCCACGCCGCAGATCAGGGCCGGCACGAAGCCGCCGACGAACAGGGCCGCGTCCCAGCGCGCGCGCCAGCGCGGATCTTCGCGCTTGCTGCGGAACTTGAAGGCCACGGGGCGCACGATCAGCGCCACGAGGATGACGAACATGGCCAGGTAAAAGCCCGAGAACGAGACGGCGTACAGCTGCGGCCAGGCGGCGAAGATGGCGCCGCCGCCGAGGATCAGCCATACCTGGTTGCCTTCCCAGACGGGCCCGATGCTGTTGATGACGACGCGGCGTTCGAGGTCCGTCTTGCCGACGAACGGCAGCAGGATGCCCGTGCCGAGGTCGAAGCCGTCCGTGATGGCAAAGCCCACCAGCAGCACGCCGATCAGCAACCACCAGATCAGGCGCAGTGTTTCATACGAAATCATTTCATGCAAAATCATGGTCTGGCCCTCCTTAGGCGCGTTGAGTACGAGTGGCTGCGGCAGCTGGCGCGGGGGCCGGCGCATGCTCTTCCGGCCCCTTGCGTATGGCCTTGAGCAACAGCTTCATTTCGATAATCAACAGCACGGTGTAGATGGCGGCAAAGCCGGCGATCGTGAGCAGCAAGGTCGTCGCGCCCAGGTTGGAGACCGCCACGGCCGTCGGCAGCACGCCTTCGATGACCCACGGCTGGCGGCCCACTTCGGCCACGATCCAGCCGGCCTCAATGGCCACCCACGGCAGCGGGATGGCGAACACGGCCACCTTCAGCAGCCAGCGGTGCTTGTCCAGCGTGCGGCGCGTCGACAGGATGAAGAAAGTGCCGGTGAGCAAGATAAAGAACATGCCCAGGCCCACCATCACGCGGAAGGACCAGAACAGGGGCGCCACGGGCGGCACGGTGTCGAGCGCGGCCTTGCGGATCTGCGCATCCGTCGCCTGGCGCGGATCGTCCACGTAGCGCTTCAGCAGCAAGGCATAGCCCATGGACTGGCCTTTCGACTCGAACATGTCCTTCGCCTCTTGCGGCACCGGGCCGCCCGGGGCCACGCCACGGATGGTCTGCAGCGCGTCATACGCCTTGATGCCGTCGCGTATCAGCAGTTCGCCGCGGTCGACCAGCTGCTCGATGCCGGGGATTTCCGTCGTCAGCGAACGCGTGCCGATCAAGCCCATGACCATCGGGATGTGCACGGCGTAGTGCGTCTCGCGCGCTTCCTGGTCGGGGAAGCCGATGGCCGTGAAGGCGGCGGGCGCCGGCTCCGTGGTCCACATGGCTTCGATGGCGGCCAGCTTCATCTTCTGGTGTTCGGACGACAGGTAGCCGCTTTCGTCACCGAGCACCACCACCGACAGCGAGGCGGCCAGGCCGAACGAGGCGGCCACCGTCATCGAGCGCTTGGCCAGCTGCACGTGGCGGCCCTTCAGCAGATACCAGGCGGAAATGCCCAGCACGAAGATCGACGCTGCCGTATAGCCGGCCGACACCGTGTGCACGAATTTCGCCTGCGCCACGGGATTGGTCAGCACGGCGCCGAAGTCGCTCACTTCCATGCGCATGGTTTGCGGATTGAAGGCGGCGCCGACGGGATTTTGCATCCAGCCGTTGGCGATCAGAATCCACAGGGCCGAGAAATTCGAGCCGATGGCCACCAGCCAGGTGGTGATCAGGTGTCCCCGCTTCGACAGCTTGTCCCAGCCGAAGAAGAACAGGCCGACGAAGGTCGCCTCCAGGAAGAAGGCCATCAACCCTTCGATGGCCAGCGGCGCGCCGAAGATATCGCCCACATAATGGCTGTAATAGCTCCAGTTCATGCCGAACTGAAATTCCATGACGATGCCGGTGGCCACGCCCATGGCGAAGTTGATGCCGAACAAGACACCCCAGAACTTGGTCATGTCGCGCCAGATGGGGCGGTTCGTCATCACGTACACGGTCTCCATGATGGCGAGGATGACTGACAGGCCGAGCGTCAGCGGAACGAATATAAAGTGGTACAGGGCTGTCAGCGCGAACTGCAGTCTGGATAAAGCGACAATATCGAAGTCCATATGATTTCCTTGGTGTTTCCCTACTGTAATTGTAAACTTGGTATCAACATGATGCTGTTTCGATTGGCATGCTTGTTGTAATGAAGTCAGCCGCTACGTCCGGCATCTGCATCAATCTCCGCGCAAGCCGGCCAGCGCCGCCGCGAAACCGTCCGTGCCCCGCTGCAGCTGCTCGACGATGCGCCCGTCGCGGATGCGGATCAAACGGTCGGCCAGCGCCGCTTCGCGCCGCAAGTGGGTTGCGATCAGCAAGCTGCGCCCTTCGCAGCGCGCGCGCAGGCGCTGCAGGACGTCGCCCGCCGTCTGCGCATTCAGGGCCTCGGTGGCCTCGTCCAGCAGCCACAAGGTCGACTCGTGCAGGAACAGCCGCGCCAGGGCCAGCCGGCGCGCCTGGCCGCCGGACAAGCCCAGTCCCCCTTCCCCCAGCATGGTGTCGAGGCCGCCCGCAAACGCGCGCACCTCGTCCTCCAGGCCGGCCGCCTGCAGCGCTTCCCACAGGCGCGCGTCGCTGGCGGACGGATCGGCCAGGCGCAGGTTGTCGCGCAGGCTGTCCTGGAACAGTTCCGTCTTCTGGGTAAACAGGCAGGCGCGCGGCGCATGCACCTTGCCCGACAGCGGCGCCAGTTCGCGCGCGGCGATGGCCAGCAAGGTGGACTTGCCGGCGCCGCTGGGGCCGATCAAGGCCACGCGTTCGCCGTCCGCGATATGCAGCGATACGTCATGCAAGATGGCAACATTGCTGCCCGCATGCGCGGCGCTGACGTGTTCCAGGCGCAAGCCCGGCGCCGTGTCAACAGGCGCCGCCGCCACCGCGTGATGACCGAGGCGCGGCGCCAGGCGGCGCATGGCCAGCAGCATGCGCCCTGCTTCCAGCGCGCCGCGGCGCAGGCCGGCAAATGGCTCGACGGCCGTCAGCGCGACCAGCAGGGCCAGCGCCGCGGCCGGCATGCTCAGCGCCTGCTGCTCCACCAGCGCGGCCACGGCCAGCAGCATGCCGGCCAGGGTCAGGCTGCCTGCCACGCCGTAGGCGGCGCCGGCCGCCGTGTCCAGCTTCAGCAAGGCCACGTCGGCTTGCGCCAGCGACCGGTCGATCTGCGCCAGCGCCTGGCACTGGGCGTCGATACGGCCCGCCATCACCAGGTCCGTCTGCCCCGCCACCAGGTCGATGGCGCCCGAACGCAGCCTTTCGATGGCGCGCGAACGCACGATGGCGGGACGGCGCGCGCCGCGCACGACGCGCCAGCCGATGCCGCCGCCGGCGGCCAGCAGCCAGGCGGCCAGGCCGAGGCCCAGTTGCCACTGCATCACGCCCAGCGCCACGCCGGCCAGCAAGGCCGCGCACAGGGCGGAGAAAGCGGGTACCAGCAGGCGCAGGTACAGCGACTCGAGCGCGTCGATATCGGCCGTCAGGCGGAACAGCAGCTTGGCGGGCTGGCGCAGCAAACGGCTGGCCGCCTCGGGACGCGACCAGCCGCGAAACAGCTGCACGCGGATGCTGGCCAGCGCGGCGAACGTGGCGTCATGCGTGACGAGACGCTCCGCATAGCGCGAACCCGTGCGGCCGATGGCCAGCAGGCGGATGCCGGCCGACGGGCCGAACACATCGAACACGATGGCCGTCGAGGCATGCAGGCCGGCGACCGAGGTGGCCGTGATGAACCAGCCGGACAAGCCCAGCAACGCCATGCCGGCCACCACCGTCAGGGCCGCCAGCAAGGCGCCCCCGATCAGCTTGCCGGGCTGGGCCAGCAGCAATTGCCGCAGGACGGGATGCCATATGCGGGAAGTTGTCATGCGCGCGCCTCTGCCTTCTGCGCCAGGGAGCGGGCCGGCGCATCGACGCGCACCGTGCGCTGCAGCCGGCTGGCCAGCACGGGGTCATGCGTGGCGACGATCAGGGTCTTGCCCCTGGCCAGGAGCAGCAAGGCATCCGTGACGCGCGCCGCCGTTTCGCTGTCCAGGTGCGCCGTCGGTTCATCGACGAGCAGCAAGTCCGCATGCGGATGCAGGGCCACGCGGGCCAGCGCCAGGCGCACAGCTTCGCCGCCCGACAGGCCCTGGCCGCCATCGCTGAGCATGACGGCCGGCTGCGCCTGCGCCACGGCGGCCAGGTCGGCCAGGTGCAGCGCCTGCGTCACTTTTGCCTGCGTCGCAACGGCGCTGGCATCGGTGCGGCCCAGCGTGACATTCTGGCTGACGGACGCGGCAAACACGTGCGGACGCTGGCCCATCCAGGCCATGCGCTGGCGCAAGGTATTGACGGTGCTGTCGTTCAGGCGCACGCCGCCGATGCGGATCTCGCCACCGCTGGCGGGCAGCAGGCCGGCCAGCAGCGACAGCAAGGTGGTCTTGCCGGCGCCGCTGGCACCCAGCAGGGCCACGTGCTCGCCGGCGCGCACGCTCAAGTCGAACTGCGCGAACACGGGCGCTTCGCCCGGGTGGGCAAAGCGCAGTTGGTGGATGTCCACGGCGGGCGGCGCGGCCACCGCCATGGCGGCGGCGGAAACGGCGGCAACCGCCACGTCGGCGCCGGGCAAGGGCATGCCGCCCTCGGCCAGGTCGTGCAAGCCGGCCAGGCCCGCCTCGCCGGCCGCCTTGTCGTGCCAGACGGCGGCCAGTTCGCGCAGCGGCTCGAAAAAGGCGGGCGCCAGCAAGAGGATGAACATGCCCTGCGCCAGGCTCAGCTCCCTGCCCCAGGTGCCGAAATGGATGCTGCCCAACAGGGAAAAACCGATGAAGGCGGCCACCACGCGGAAGATTTGCCACACATCGCCCAGCGAGGAAAAATATTCGCGCCGGTCGCCGGGAATGCGTG